>JASGFT010000186.1:0-8875 GCA_047605425.1 Burkholderiaceae bacterium
CCGCCTGATCGCACCATTGTCGACAGCTCGGCGCGGTTGGGTGGCTGAGAAAAAAACCACTTTTCTGCCTGGCACTATTTAAACCTTTTGCTTTCATGTGAATTCTAGAAAAATCACTGACAAATTCCTGAACGCTTTCTCCAACAGCTTCTTGCGAACATAGGGTTTTCGCGAGCAAATCAAAATTTCTGACTGTGACATGAATGGTGGATGCGGGATAAAAATAGTGCTTGCTCGAAATGTTCCGAAGGGGCTGAACGGCTTCGATGATAGCGGATGAGAGTTCTTCGGGCAGACGTCCGACAAGTGTGGTATGCAAATTCGAGGGTAACCCCAGCGGAGGAGGCTCAAAAACAACCTTTGACCGTGCTGCACTGTAGAGGCTCGAACTCAATAGCTTCCAGACAATGGCAAAGCGAATTAAATCCAAGGAGAGAACATTGTGTCCGCTACTCATACTTCGTCGCAGTGCTGTTTTGGGCATTCTGAGCATCGTTCAGTCCTCCATCTGGCTGAATGGCGAGGAGTGCCGCCACTCTGGCATAACCCTCAGCCCGTATTGAAATCCACAACCGTCGACGGCCTTGCCGAAAAAATCGGGCCTGGAACAAGTCCGGCGTGCAAAGTTTTACATAGATGCCCATGATCGAACCTTTGCGCTCTGCAAACCCAAGTCGGCCAAAGGATGCAGCCAGGGCTACAAATACGGTAGCGAGCCGGCGGCCTGGCTCCGGCCGAGGTCATCGCTTAATTCAAGATGACGCGGATGATCGATGCGCATGTACCCATCGACGGGCGCGAACTGGTCTTGTCGCGCCACACCCAATCCGAGGCCGAGCATCGGATCCTGCTCGATCAACTCGACCTGAAGCTGCCCAGACAACCCCCTGCTGAAGGTGTCTGCTAAACAGCTCGGGCTGCTTGCCGAGTCGCTTGGGAAGCGCGCACCCGACGCGCAAGCCCCGTAGGCGCATCCGCGGCCGCGCGAACCGGCGAACCCGCGGACTCGCGAATTCGTCCGGCGTCCGCCTCGTCGCGCGCCGACCGGGTCGCCCTCACTGCTGCGCGGCCAGCCCTTTTTCCTTGACGAGCTTGCCCCAGAACTCGAGGTCGTGGTCGATCTGCTGCTGCAGCCCGGCCGGCTCGCTGTAGGCCGCGGTCGAACCGGCGGCGATCAGCTTGTTCTGGACCGTCTCGTTCGCCAGCACCTGCTTCATTTCGCTGTTCAGGCGCTCGACGATCGGCTTGGGCAGGTTCGGCGGGCCGACCAGGCCGCCCCAACTGAACGCGATCAGGTCGATGCCCTGTTCCTTCAGCGTCGGCACGTCGGGCGTGAAGACCGCGCGGGCCGGCGAGGCGACGCCCAGTGCGCGCAACTTGCCGCCCTTGATCTGCGGCAGCGCGGCGATCATGTCGGACACCATGATCGGCACGTGGCCGGCGACGACGTCGGCGATCGCCGGCGCGCTGCCCTTGTACGAGATGTGATCGAACGGCGCGCCGGTCTGGCTCTGGATCGATTCGGTGATCAGGTGCGAGAAGCTGCCCACGCCTGGCGTGGCGTAGCTGAGGGGCTTCGGCGCGGCCTTGGCGGCGGCGATCAGCTCCTTCATGTTGGTGACGCCCGGCAGCGCCTTTTCGTTCACCATCACGACGACCGGAATCTCGTACAGCATGCCGATCGGCGTCGTACCGGTCTTCACGTCGAAGCTCTGCTTGATGCCGAGCAGCACGCTGTTGACGGTCGGATTGGCCAGCACGCCGACCGTGTAGCCGTCCGGCGCGGCGCGCACGACCTGCTCGATGCCGATCGCGCCCGACGCGCCGGGCTTGTTGATCAGTCTTCTCGATGCGCGCATTTTCAAGTCCGTTGAAGGCGGCGTGAGCGGGTGGTGAGTCGATCGGGCGATGGCCACGGGCATCGCGTCGGCGTTACGCTTCGTCCATGCGAAACGAACACGGTGGCAACAGCGATACGAACGAGGGGAACGTGGAAGGCGACGACGCGATTCTCGAGTCTTTCGAACGATTCATGCGGCGCGAATGCGGGCTGGCGGAATCGGACCCCTTGCCTTATGAACATCCGTACGTGTCGGCGTCGTGGCCGGTATGGGAAGCCGCCTGGCGGCTCGCCACCGCGCGGGCGCCGCTCGCCGGCGGCGCGCGCTACCGGCATCTGAAGACCGGCGGCGTGTACGAGGTGCTGACGCGCGGCCTGAACGAGGCCGACCGCACGCCGGTCGTCGTCTATCGGAGCGTCGACAGCGGCCAGGTCTGGGTGCGCTCGGCCGAGCAGTTCGACGACGGCCGCTTCGCGCCGCTCGACGCGGCGACCTGAGCGGCTGGCCGCGGCCGAGTCGCGGCGCGGCTTCACCCGCTCAGCGCCTGGTCGAAATCGGCGATCAGGTCGTCGACGTCCTCGAGGCCGACCGACACGCGAATCAGCCCGTCGGCGATGCCCATCGCCCGGCGCGCGTCGGCGCCGGCCTCCCAGAAGATCGTCGGCGCGACAGGGATCACCAGCGTGCGGTTGTCGCCGAGGCCGGTGGCCTTGATCGGCAGACGCAGGCGGTTGAGCACCGGCAGCGTCGAGGCGGCGTCGCGCAGCTCGAACGCCAGCAGCCAGGAGCCGGCGCTGAAATGGCGCCGCGCGATCTCGTGCTGCGGGTGCTCGGGCAGCATCGGATACATGACCGCGGCGACCGCCGGATGCCGCTGCAGGAAGCGCGCGAGCGTCAGCGCGGTCGCGCTGCTATGGGCGACGCGCAGCGGCAGCGTTTCGAGGCCCAGGCTGATCCGGTGCGCCTGCTCGGGCGCCAGCGCCGCGCCCATGTCGCGCAGCGCCTTCTTGCGGATCTGCAGCAGGCCGCGTTCGCGCGCGGGGCTGCGCAGGTAGCTGGGCGAGATGTTCGGGTAGCGATCCCAGTCGAACCGGCCGGTGTCGGTGACCGATCCGCCCAGCGCCGCGCCGTGGCCGGCCAGCGTCTTGGTCAGCGAATTGACGACCAGACCGGCGCCGACCGTCGCCGGCCGGAACAACTGCGCCGAGGTGATCGTGTTGTCGACGACGAACAGCAGGCCGCGCTCGCGGCACAGCTTGCCGATGGCGTCGAGATCGGGAATCTGCGTGGCCGGGTTGGCGATCGTCTCGACGAAGACGATGCGGGTGTTCGGCCGCAGCGCCGCCTCGACGTTGGCGACCGAGGTGACGTCGACCTTGGTGACCGCGACGTCGAAGTTCTCGAGCGTGCCGAAGAAGCTGTTGGTGTTGCCGAAGATGAACTGGCTGCTGACGACGTGGTCGCCGGCGCGCACCAGCGTCCAGAAGATCGCGGTCAGCGCCGCCATGCCGGTCGAGAACGCGATCGTGCCGACGCCTTGCTCGAGCTGCGTGATCTGCCGTTCGAGCGCCGCGCTGGTCGGCGTCCCCTGACGGGCGTAGTTGAAACCGCCCTTGAGCGTGCCCTGGAAGACGCCGATCAGATCCTCGACGCGGTCGAAACCGAACTGCACCGACGTGTGGATCGGCTTGTGGATGCCGCCGTGCTCGACGCCGGCCAGGCGATCGGCGTGAAGCGTGCGCGTGCTGAGCTGGAGCGGCTGCTCGTCCGAGGCCATGTCCGGGATTCCGTCAAGCTGTGTGAAACCCGTCATGATAGCGGGCTTGGCCGCCGCCGGTCACGGAAACGCCGCGATCAAGGCAGCCAGCGCGCCGGCCAGCGGCAGCGGCATCATGACCAGGCCGAGCTTGAGGAAGGCGCGGAAGCCGATCCGCAAGCCTTCGCGACGCAGCGCGATCGCCCACAGGATCGTGCCCAGCGAGCCGGTGATCGACAGGTTGGGGCCGAGGTCGATCGCGATCATGACGGCCGATCGCGTCAGCGCCGATGCGTCGGCCTGCTGCAGCGCCAGGCTGGCGAGCAGGCCGGTCGGCAGGTTGTTGGCCAGGTTGGCGGCCAGCGCCGTGACCGCGCCGGCCAGCCAGGCCGTGCCGAGCGGCGCCTGGCCCTCGATCCGCGCGAGCGCGGCGGCCAGCGCGTCGACGACGCCGGTCGCGCGCAGCGCCTCGACGATGACGAACAGGCCGGCGACCAGCGGGACCACCGACCACGAGATGCGCGCGAGCAGCGCCCGCGGCGACTGACGCCGGACGCCGAGCACGACGGTCGCCGCGAGGACGCTGGACAGCAGCGTCGGCGGCCCCAACGGCACGTGCAGCGCCGACGCGCCGATGATGACGACGGCGGTCAGCGAGAGCATCGCGATCGCCGTCGGCGAGGCGCGCGGCGTCGAACGGATGGGCGAACCGGCGGCGAACGCACCGACGCCGCCCGGTGCGCCGATGCTCAGGCTCGATTCCGTGGATTCCGTGGATTCCGTGGATTCCGTCGATGCTGCCGACGCCGACGCCGACGCCGACACCGGCGGCATCACCATGCGTCCGAGCGCGCGCCGCTGGGTGAGCCACAGCAGCGCCAGCGTGGCGCCGATGCTGACGATCGACGGCAGCGTGAAGACTCGCAGCCAGCCTGCGAGGTCCGGCAGGTCGCGGCCGTAGACGACGAGGTTCGCCGGGTTCGAGATCGGCAGCGCGAAACTGGCGGCGCCGGCGACGAACGCGCAGATCAGCAGGTACGGCAGCGGCGCGACGCCGGCCGCGCGCGTGGCGGCATAGACGGCCGGCGGCATGACGACGGCGGTCGCGTCATTGGACAGCAGCACGGTGACGAGCGTCGCCATCGCGTACAGCAGAACGAACAGCCGCGTCGGGCTGCCGCGAGCGCGGCGTACGGCCCAGGCCGCCAGCGCGTCGAATACCCGGGCGGTCCGGGCGATCTCGGCCAGCGCCATCATGCCGATCAGGAACAGGTAGACGTTCCAGCCCTCGCGCACGCCGGCCCAGGCGGCCGTCCATGGCAACAGGCCGAGCAGCGGCAGCGCCAGGCCGCCAGCCGCGGCCCAGACGGCCTCGGGCCACCGGAACGGCCGGACGACGATGCCGATCAGCACCATCGTCGTAATGATCCATACGGACAGATCGGCTAAGGACGGGATCGCGGCTTCTGGCATCGGGCACGAAGAGGAGCGCCGCCGGGCTCGCGGGCGAAGCCGCCGGTGCCGGCGGATACGCGCGAGCGGCGGGTCGAAGCCGGTCGCGGCGGTATATTTTGCTTGAGCAGACCTCCAAGGGGCAGCAAGTGTCACACGAAAACAACCGCCGCGCGTGGTCGCGCGGCACGCCGCTCGCTGGCGTCGCCATGCCCCTGTTCGGGGCGCTGTTGTGCAGCGCGGCCCCGGCCCGGGCCGCCGAGCCGCCGCCCGAGTTCCGCTCGGTGCTGGGCAAGCAGATCTGGTTCGCGCCGCATGCCGGTTGCCTGGACCGGCTGCGCGTGCGCGAGGGCGAGGGCAAGACGGCCCGCTGGGCTCGCCGCTATCCGGAGCATGAGACGGTGCTGAAGATCCGCGACCTCGTCAACGTCGACGGGCGCTGGTCGTATCGCTTCGATTGGAACGACGGCGGCGGCGCGCCCGGCTACACGCCGGCCGATCGCGTCGTCGCCGATACCCGCTTCGAGGCGCAGCCGACGACGTTCTACCGGACCTGCTTCTTCCTCGAGCGGCCGCAGGCGCTGGCCGGCTATCTGCGCGCCGAGCATCCGCAGGCCTTGCAGCGTTACGGCGAGCCGACGGCCGCAGAGCGTCAGCGCGAGATCATGACGATCGAATCACGCGACCGCCGCTCGCCGCGCTGAGCGCGAGCTCATTTGTTGGCGGGCAGCTTGGTCTGCACGAACTGGTTGAATTCGGCGATCGCCGCGTTGGCCGCCTTGTTGTGCCGGTCGGCCAGCGCCTGCTGCGCGTTCGCGAAATCCTGGATGCACTGCTTGTAGGCGTCGACCTGCCCGCGGACCTGGTCGGCGATGACCTGGCTGGTGATCTGCGGCGGGATCAACGGCGCCTCGCAGTTGTGGGCCGGCATCGCCTCCGCCGACTCGGTCGCCTGGGTCTGGGCTCGGGCGGCGATGATCGGCGCCAGCAGCGCCAGCGCGGCCAGCGTCAGCGCCGGCACGCGGCCGCGTCGGACGGCGATCGCCGGGATGGTCGGGGATGGCGAAGGGACGGCGTTGGCGCGCGCAGCGCGACGGCGGGCAAAGGGCATGAAGGCCTCCGTGGATGAAATATCGATGAAGGACGGGCGAGGGCGTCGGAGCGGCGATGACGGCCGGGCGGCGACGATCGGCATCGGTGCTCAGGGATGGCTGCGCGCGACCAGCGTGACGCCGGCGCAGATCAATCCGAGGCCGAGCCAGCCGCTGGCGCTCAGCGTCTCGCCGAGCCAGACGCGGGCGATCAGCGCGTTGACGACGTAGCCGATCGACAGCATCGGATAGGCGATCGTCACCGGCACGCGCGTCAGCGCGATGATCCAGACGACCAGGCTGATCGCATAGCAGGCGAAGCCCAGCAGGTACGGCCATTGCGACAGCACGCGGATCGCGATGTCGATCGGCGATCCGCCGAACGGGTCGGCGCCCAGGCGCGTGCCGCCGAGCCTGAGCATCACCTGCGCGATGGCGTTGAGCAGGACGCCCGTCAGGACGAGCAGCAGATTGACGAAGGACATGGGCGCGAGAAAACGGAGCCGGCGGCTCAGGCGGTGGGAACGTCGGTGCGCGTCAGCACGCGCGCGTAGACGTCGTGGTCGACGTTGCCGCCCGTCAGCGACAGGCCGATGACCTGGCCGGCGATCCGGTCGCGATGGCGCAGCGCGGCGGCCAGCGCCGCGGCCCCGGCGCCTTCGGCGGCGTTGTGGGTATCGATGAACAGCATCTTCATCGCGGCGGCGATCTCGCCGTCGTCGACCTGCACGAGGTCGGCTAGCGCGCTGCCCAGGATCTGCACGACGTCCGGGTCGGGCGTGCGGCAGGCCAGGCCATCGGCCAGCCGCGTGGTGACCGGCGCCTCGACGACCTTGCCCGCCGACACCGACAACGCGAAGGCCGGCGCCTGGGCGGAGACGACGCCGATGATGTCGAAGCGCCGCCGCAGCGCGCCGCGGGCGGCGACGGCGGCGGCCGCGCCCGATCCCATGCCGATCGGCACGTAGACGCGCTGCAGGTCGGGTACCGATTCGAAGAACTCGAGCCAGTACGAGGCGACCCCGGCCACCAGTTCCGGATGGAACGACGGCACCATGTGCAGCTCGCGCTCGGCGGCCAGCGCGGTCGCGTGCTCGCGGGCGGCCTGGAAGTCCTCGCCGTGCTCGATCAGTCGCGCGCCGAGCGCGAGCATCGCCGCGTTCTTCTCGCGGCTGTTGCCATGAGGCACGACGATGGTCGCCGGGATGCCCGTTTCGCGCGCGGCGAAAGCCACCGACTGGCCGTGGTTGCCGCGGGTCGCGGTGATGACGCCTGCCGCGCGGCCGGCGCCCAGCCGTCCCTGCGCCAGCGCATCGAAATAGACGAGCCCGCCGCGCAGCTTGAACGCGCCGGTCGGCGTGTGGTTCTCGTGCTTGACCCAGGCCGTCGCGCCGAGCCGCCGGCAAAGCTGCGGCCACGCGTATTGCAGCGTCGGGGCGACCGATCGATAGACCAGCGAGCGGGCGTTGGCCAGGCGGGACGCGGAGGGCAATCGGAGCATGGCGGCGATGACGAGGTGGCTGGAGGTGTTGCGGCGATGCCGCCGGATTCGCGTCCCGGGGCGCTCGGCCGCAGGGCCGCGCGGGGGCGCGACGTACAATTGCGCCCTCGAATCTTCTCACAGCCCGGCCGACCGATCGGCCGGGACTCCTCCATGGCGACTCGCAACGCAGAGTACAGCGAATCCTCGATCAAGGTCCTCAAGGGGCTCGAACCCGTCAAGCAACGGCCCGGCATGTACACCCGTACCGAGAGCCCGCTGCACATCATCCAGGAAGTCATCGACAACGCGGCCGACGAGGCGCTGGCCGGCCAATGCCGCGAGATCGTGGTCACGCTGCACACTGACGGCAGCGTCGCGGTCGAGGACGACGGTCGCGGCATCCCGGTCGGCCTGCACCCGCAAGAGCAGGTGCCGGTCGTCGAGATCGTCTTCACGCGGCTGCACGCGGGCGGCAAGTTCGACAAGCAGGGCGCCGGCGCGTACAGCTTTTCGGGCGGGCTGCACGGCGTCGGCGTGTCGGTGACCAACGCGCTGTCGCGCCGGCTCGAGGTCGTCGTCTGGCGCGACGGCAGGGTCAACCGGATCGCGTTCGAGCACGGCGACGTCGTCGAGCCGCTGCGCAGCGAGCCGGCGGCGCGCGGCGAGCGCAAGAGCGGCACGCGCGTGCGCGCCTGGCCCGACGCGCGCTATTTCGATACGCCGCAGATCGCCGCCAACGACCTGGTCGGCCTGCTGCGTTCGAAGGCCGTGCTGCTGCCCGGCGTGCGCGTATCGCTGATCGACGAGAAGAGCGGCCGCAGCCAGACCTGGCACTACGCCGACGGCCTGCGCGGCTACCTGACCGAGGCGCTGGCCGCCGGCAGCGGCAGCGAGCCGCTGATCCCGCTGTTCGAGGGCGAGCAGTACGTCGGCGCCGGGCACGACACCTTCGCCGAAGGCGAGGGCGCGCAGTGGGCGGTGGTCTGGACCGAGGAAGGCCCGCTGGTGCGCGAGTCGTACGTGAACCTGATTCCGACGCCGGCCGGCGGCACGCACGAGTCCGGCCTGCGCGAAGGCCTGTTCGGCGCGGTCAAGAGCTTCGTCGAGCTGCACGGGCTGCTGCCCAAGGGCGTCAAGCTGCTGCCCGAGGACGTGTTCGCGCGCGCCAGCTTCGTGCTGTCGGCCAAGGTGCTCGATCCGCAGTTCCAGGGCCAGATCAAGGAGCGGCTGAACTCGCGCGACGCGGTGCGGC
>JASGFT010000187.1:0-8746 GCA_047605425.1 Burkholderiaceae bacterium
TCACGTTGCCCCGCTGCACCGGCAGGAATTGCGCAATGTACTGGTATTGCGCTTCGTCCAGACGGTGCGGCGGTTTTTTTGTGTTCACGATTTGCGTTCACTGGGCCTGATGGTCGCTCCGTCGCTGCAAATGCGGTCGCCCGCCTGCCAACGCCGGTCTTGTCGTTCCAGCGTAGGGCGCGGTCCTGCACAATGAACATAAATTATGGGCATATGAATAGAGGCTGTAGTTCTTTGATTTTTGCGGTGCAGCAGAGGAGTAATTCCGCCCCGGCGCCGCTGATTCGGCGCCGCCCCCCTCCACTCCCCTGTCGCCACATGTCCCTGGAACACAACGCATTCCGTCTTTCGCCGATCGCTTCGGCCATCCTGCACGCAACCGTCCTGGCTCTCGTCCTGCCGGCTTCGGCCCACGCGGGCGAGGGCGATGGCGACACCGGCGCAAGCCCGTCGGTGACGCTGGACAACGTCACCGTCACCGCGCAGAAGCGCAAGGAAAACATCCAGAAAGTCCCGTCCGCGGTCACCGCGGTGCAGGGCGAAGCCATCCAGATCGACGAACTGCGCACCACCAAGGACATCGCCAAGGAAGTGCCGGGCGCGACCGCGTGGAATGCCGAATACCGTGCGCGGCCACGCTTCTTCATCCGCGGCATCGGCTCCAACGAAGCCACCAACAACGCCGTCCAGCCGATCGGCATCTACTTCGACGAGGTCTACTACCTCAACAGCCTGTTCCTGGGCGGCCCGCTGTTCGACCTGGAGCGGGTGGAAGTGCTGCGCGGCCCGCAGGGCACGCTGTGGGGCAAGAACACCACCGGCGGCGCCTACAACTTCATCTCCGCCGCGCCCAGCTTCACCGAGGGCGGCTATGCCAAGGTCGGCGTCGGCGACTACGGCCAGCGTCTGGTGGAAGGCGCGTTCACCGGCCCGATCGTCGATGGGGTGCTGGCCCAGCGCCTGTCGCTGCACTACGACGAGCGCGACGGCTGGGCCACCAACCGGCTCAACGGACAGAACATCGGCGGGCTGAAGGACCTGGCGGTCCGCTACCAGCTGCTGGCCAACCTCGGCGAGAACGCCACCGCCACCCTCAATCTGCATGCGCGCCACTTCAGCGGCAGCTCCACGCCCAGCTATCCGGTGACCCTGGCCGGCACCACGACCCTCGACGGCTATGTCTCGCCCTACGTGTCGACCGGCGACCGCTCGAAGGTCGACTACAGCGGCGACAGCGTCGACACCACGGTCAACACCGAGGGTGTCAGC
The DNA here is from genome assembly GCA_047605425.1 of Burkholderiaceae bacterium. Lineage (GTDB taxonomy): Bacteria > Pseudomonadota > Gammaproteobacteria > Burkholderiales > Burkholderiaceae_E > JAKPAM01. The sequence continues at coordinate 1,270 of JASGFT010000187.1, forward strand.
CTGAAGGTGGACTGGAACATCGGCGACCTGCTGCTGACCTCGATCAGCGCCTACGACGAGGGCGAGCGAGAGGTGCCGGCGGCCGACACCAGCATCACCCCGCAGACCTATTCCTGGACCTACAGCAAGAACAGGGCGCGCCAGTACAGCGAGGAACTGCGCCTGGCCTCGCCGCGCGAGGACCGCTTCAACTGGATCGTCGGCGCGTACTACTTCGACGACCTCAACCACAACTACGCGGCCACCGCCGCGGTCTATCCGGTCAGCACCACGACCCGCGCGCTGACCTACAGCTGGTACCGGCAGACCACCCAGAGCGCGGCGGCGTTCGCCAGCGCGACCTTCGACGTCACCGAACGCTTCTCGCTGACCGCCGGCCTGCGCTACACCGTCGAGAAGGTCGGCATCGACCTGGATACGCTGGCGTCGACCACCACCGCCGACGGCACCGTGCCGTTCACCAGCAGCAATTGGTGGAGGGTGGCCAATTCGCCGCTGGCGTTGGAGGAGGTGCAGACCCAGAACGAAAGCCGCACCTGGAACAACCTCGGCTTCGACTTCACCCCGAGCTTCCAGATCGATGACAACCAGCTGGCCTATGCGCGCGTGGCCAGCGGTTACCGCTCGGGCAACTACGCCGGCGGTTCCAGCGCCACTTCGCCGCCGACGGTGGTGAATCCGGAAAAGCTCACCGCCTACGAGGTCGGCTACAAGAGCGAATGGCTGGGCGGCCGGCTGTCGGTCAACGGCGCGGCCTACTACTACGACTACAGCGACATCCAGCTGACCGTCAATCGCATCATCGACGGCACCTTCTACTCGATCCTGGCCAATGCCGGGCAGGGCTACGTCAAGGGCGCGGAAATCGAAGTGAAGGCGCGGCTGACGCCGAACCTGAGCCTGCACGGCAACTACAGCGACCTGCGCACCCGCTACACCAAGCTGGTCACCGGCGGGGTCAGCTACGCCGGCTACAACTTCGCCCGGGTGCCGAACACCACCGGCCTGATCGGCCTGGACTACGACCTGCCGCTGGGCAGCGGTGCGTTGAAGCTGGGCGCCGACTGGGCGTGGACCGGCAAGCACAACTTCAACGTCACCGACCGCACCGATCCCTATGTGGTGCAGGAAGGGTACTGGCTAGGCACGGTGCGCGCCGGCTACGCCTTCAACGGCGGCAGGACCGACGTCGACGTCTACGTCAACAACGTCGCCGACAAGGTCTACAAGATCCAGGCCCAGCTGTACGCCTACAACTACTACACCACCCGCCTGGGCGATCCGCGCACCTTCGGCGTCACCTTCACCACGCGCTTCTAGCCCAAACCCGAGCGAGCCTGCCAGCATGTCCCCTCCCGCCAGCATCGCGATCGAATCCGACGACGCATCGGCCGTGGCCGTCCCCGCGGGCGCGGCGGCGTGGCAAACCCACGGGTCGCTGGCCCTGATGCTGCTGCTGGGTCTGGTCGGCGTCGTCGACATGACCATCACCGGCGCGCTGATCACGCCGTTGAAGCAGGCGTTCGCGCTGAGCGACGAGCAACTGGCGCGGCTGACCTCGGTGTTCAATTTCGCCGGCATGGTCGGCGCGCCGGTGTTCGGCTGGTTCGCCTCGCGCCATGGGCGCAAGGCCAGCATCGTGCTTGGCGCGGTGGTCTGGAGCATCGGTTCGATCGCTTCCGGTTTCGCCGGCGGGCTGACCAGCCTGCTGCTGTGGCGCGCGCTGACCGGCTTTGGCGAAGCGGCCTACAACGGGCTTGCAGCGAGCTGGCTGGCCGACCTGTACCGGCCCAGGGCGCGGCCGCTGGTGATGGCCGCGTACATGGTCAAGAACAAGGTCGGCGTCGCCGTGGCGATGGCGTTGGGCGGCTGGGCCGCCGCGCGCTGGGGCTGGGAAGCGGCGTTCCTGATCGCCGGCGCGCCGGGCCTGCTGTTCGCGCTGCTGCTGGCGCGGGTCAGGGAGCCGGTGGCGGGCGTCACCGATGGCGAACCGCCGCTTGCCGCGCCGCGCCGGATCGGATTCCGCGAGGGGCTGGTGGTGCTGCGCCATCCCGGCTTCGTGATCCACACCGTCGCGGTGCTGCTGTTCTACGTCGGCATGATCGGGCAGAGCTGGATCCCGGCCTTCCTGCATCGCGCCTACGACATCGACAACAAGACCGCCTCGCTGTACCTGGCCCAGGTGATGCTCTACACCTTGCCGGCGGGCCTGATCGGCGGCTTCCTCGCCGGACGCTACCTGCGTGCGCAGGCGTGGGCGTTCCCGCTGTTCCTGGCGGCGACGATGCTGCTGGCCGCCGCGCAATTGTGGCTGGCCTACAGCGTGCACGACGAGCAACTCACGCGCTGGCTGATCGGCACCGCGACCGCCACCTTCGGCCTGAGCATGGGGCCGATGACCACGCTGAGCATGGAAACCGTGCCGCCGGCGCTGCGCCCGCACGCGACCTTCCTGTTCGTGCCGGTGCTGGGCATCGCGACGATCCTGGCCGCACAGGCGCTCGGGCTGGCGTCCGACGCCTTCGGACTGGACAGGGCGATCTTGATTTCGCCCGCCGGCTATCTCGGCGCCGGGCTGGTGTGGCTGGTCTTCCTCGGCTGGTGGAAAACCGGTCGCGCGCGCCAGTCGATCTATTACTGAGAGGCCCGCCAGCCATGAGCCAACCCCTCGTCATCGCCAGCCAATTGCCGGCGCACGTCAATGATGCGCTGGCGCGGCGCCTGCCGTGGGCGCGGATCGTGCCGATCGCGCCGGGCGCGCCGGGCGGCGTGCCCGCCGACGCCAACGTGCTGTTGGCCGGTCCCATGCGCATTTACGGGCGCCACGTGCCGAACCAAGCGCCCGCCGGCTGGCCGTGGAATCTGCGCTGGATACAGGTGTTTTCCAGCGGCATCGACTCGTACCCGGACTGGCTGTTCGACCTGCCGGTCGCCACCGCGCGCGGCAGCAACGCGGTGGCGATTGCCGAATTCGCGCTGGCGGCGATCTTCGCCGCGGCCAAGCAGTTGCCGCAGGTCTGGCAGACCGCGGCGGACGCGCCGCGGCCGCAACTGACGTCGGTGCAGGGCAGCCGCATCGGCATCGTCGGTTACGGCGCGATCGGCAAGACGCTGGCGCGGAAGGCGCTCGCGCTCGGCGCGAAAGTGCAGGTCGCGCGCCGTTCCGCGCAGGCGCCGGATCTGCCGCAGGTCGAACGCGTCCGCGACCTGGCGCAATTGTTCGCCGAATCCGACCACGTCGTGCTGGCTGCGCCGCTGACCCCGGGCACGCGCGGCCTGATCGGCGCGCGCGTGCTCGAAGCGGCCAAGCCCGGCCTGCATCTGGTCAACGTCGCGCGCGGCGGCCTGCTCGACCACGACGCGCTGCTGCGCGCGCTCGACGACGGACGCGTCGGCGTGGCGACGCTCGATGTCACCGAGCCGGAACCGCTGCCGCCGGAGCATCCGCTGCGCCGCCATCCGCGCGTGCGCCTGTCCGCGCACATCGCCGGTTCCAGCCCCGATCTGTTCGACAACGTGCTGGTCATCTTCCTGCACATCGTGCGCTCGTGGCAGGCCGGCGAGCCGCTGCGCAACCGCGTGCGGGACGAAGAACGCGCGGTCGCGGCCTGAGCTTCTTTCACGCATCCGAGGAGACACCGCATGAGTTGGCATCCCGTTGAACATTCCGGAGAGACAGGCTGGCGGCGCAGCGTCGAGAATGCCGAGGCGCTGGTCGTCGTCCTGCACGGCTACGGCAAGTCCGGCGAGAACATCAAGCAGCGGCTGGCCGAACCGCTGTCGCGGCAATTGCCGCAGGTGGCGTTCTTCGCGCCCGATGGCTTCGAGCCGTGGGAAGGCGAGGGTGCGCCGGGCCGGCAGTGGTTCAGCCGCAAGGACATCACCCCGGAGCTGCGTCTGCGGCGTGTGCAGGCGCTGTATCCGCGCCTGCTGGCGTTGATCGAACGCGAACTGGCCGCGACCGGTGTGCCGGCGGAGCGGCTGGTGCTGGCCGGGTTTTCGCAAGGCGCGATTCTTTCGCTGCACCATGCGGCGGTATCGACGCAGCGCAACGCACGGGTGCTGGCGTATGCCGGCCGTCTTGCCAGCGTGCCGCAGACCAATGCTGCGGCCACGCCGATCAGCCTGATCTACGGCAGCGCCGATGCGGGCGGTGAAGGCGCCGGCGCCGACGCCGACCGCCTGCGCGCCGCCGGCCATCCAGTCGATCTGCATCTGCTCGACGGCGTCGGCCACGACATTAGCGCCGCAGGCATCGCCCTCGGCATCGACGCGATCCGGCGCAGCCTGCCGCTGGCCGAAGCGCTGGCCGGCTGACGCGCCGGCCTTTCATTTCGATTCACTGCAGCAGGAGAGAAGCCCATGGGCATCCGCAGAATCAGCCACATCGTCCTCTACGTTCCCGACCCGGCGCGCAGCATCGCGTGGTACCAGCAATTGCTCGAAGGCGGGCTGGTGCCGACCACGCCGATCGACCCGGACAAGCCGACCCCGGTGTTCACCCAGTTCGACGCTTCGGACAACGACGACAACCACGATCTAGCGTTCTTCCCGACCGGCGCGGGCGGCCAGCACTCGGGGCCATGGAAATCGCGCTTCGAGCGGCAGGATCCGAACGCGCCCAAGGCCGGCCTGTACCACGTTTCGTACCAGGTGGAAACGCGCGAGGAAGCCTTCCGCATCAAGGACGAACTCGAACGCCAGGGCCGACTCGGCAACGTCCACCTCGGCGAGGACGGCGAGGGTTTCGTGCGCGTCTACGGCACCGATCTGGACGGCCTGCTGTTCGAGGTCAGCTGGGTGCCGTCGCTGAAGGAACAGCTCCGCGCCGAGCAGGGCAAGCATCCCAGGCCGAAGCCGTCGGCGGAAGAGCGCGAACGCCTGAACCGCGAGCGCGAGCAGCACATGCGCGAGGCGCAGGAAGCGCGCATCGCGCGCGGCCTGCCCGAAACGGCCTGAGCATGTCCGCCGTCATCGCTACGCCGCGCATTCCGTCGGCATTGCTCGCGCTGCGCGGGGAATTGCTGGAGATCGTCGGCTTGGAAGGCGTGCTCGACGCCGCCGACGTCGCTACCCGCAGCGCCGGCGCGTTCCGCGACGACAGCCTGCAAGCCGGGTTGCTGGTGCGTCCGCGCAGCACCGAGGAAGTTTCGCGCGTGCTGCGCCTGTGCCATGCGCATGGGCAGAGCGTGGTGCCGCAAGGCGGCCGCACCGGGCTCGTGCACGGCTCCGACGCGCGACCGGAGCAGTTGATCCTGTCGCTGGAGCGGATGAACCGGATCGAGCAGATCGATCCGTTGCAACGCATCGCGGTGGTGCAGGCCGGCGTGGTGTTGCAGACCTTGCAGGAGGCGGCAACGGAACAGGATCTGTTCTTTCCGCTGGATCTGGGCGCGCGCGGCAGCGCCACGCTTGGCGGCAACGTCGCCACCAACGCCGGCGGCAACCGGGTGATCCGCTACGGCATGACCCGCGACCTGGTGCTCGGCGTGGAGGCGGTGCTGGCCGACGGCACGGTGTTGTCCTCGCTCAACCGCATGCTCAAGAACAACGCCGGCTACGATCTCAAGCAGTTGTTCATCGGCACCGAAGGCAGCCTCGGCATCGTCACCCGCGCGGTGCTGCGCCTGCTGGAACGCCCGCGCAGCCAGAACCTCGCGCTGCTGGCGGTGGATCGCTTCGCCGATGTCGTGGCGCTGCTGAAATTCTTCGACCGCAGGCTCGGCGGCGCGCTGTCGGCGTTCGAGGTGATGTGGCGCGATTTCTACCAACTGGTGACCACGCCGCCGGCCAGGGGCAGCGCGCCCTTGCCGCAGAGCCACGGCTGGTACGTGCTGGTCGAGGCGCAGGGCGGCGACGTCGGCCGCGACGGCGCCTTGTTCCAGGACGTGCTCGCCGCCGCGCTGGAAGAAGGCTTGGTCGTCGATGCGGTCGTCGCTTCGTCCGAACGCGAGCGCGCCGCATTGTGGGCGCTGCGCGACGACGTGCAGCAGACCAACCGCCACGGCATCGCCTACATGTTCGACGTGTCCTTGCCGGTCGCGGAAATGGAGCGCTACGTGGGCGAGGTGCATGCGGCGCTGCGCGCGCGCTGGCCGGACGTGCACGCGTGGACCTTCGGTCATCTCGGCGACGGCAACCTGCACATCGCGGTGCGTCCGCCGGGCGAAGGCCAGCAGGCGCGGCTCGAAGTCGAGGAAATCCTGTACCGGCCATTGGCTGCGTTCGGCGGTTCGGTGTCCGCCGAGCACGGGATAGGCGAAGAGAAGCGCGCCTATCTCGGTCTCTCGCGCAACGCCGCGGAGATTGCCACAATGCATACACTGAAACGCGCCCTCGATCCGAAGGGCGTCCTCAATCCCGGCAAGGTGATCGCCGAGCCGGCAACGCAAGACGAAACCCCATGAGCGATTCCGATTCACTGGTCAGCGCGGACTGGCTGGCCGCGCACCTGCACGACGCCGATGTGATCGTGCTCGATGCCAGCGCCTACCTACCGAACGAGGACAAGGACGCGCATGCGCTGTACCGGCAGACGCACGTTCCCGGCGCGCGTTTCTTCGACATCGAAGCTTTCTCCGATCCCGAAACCGATTTGCCGCACATGGTCCCTTCGCCAGGCCGTTTCGCCCGGCTTGCCGGCGAACTCGGCCTGCGCAACGACGCGCGTATCGTGGTCTACGACCAGAAGGGTTTGTTCTCGGCGGCGCGCGCGTGGTGGTTGTTCAAGCTGTTCGGGCATGCTCGGGTCGCGGTGCTCGATGGCGGCTTGCCGGCGTGGGTCGCAGCAGGCCAGGCGACCGAAGCGGGTGAATCCGCGCCGCCACCGACGAACTTCAGCGTCGCGTTCCGTCCGGCCTTGTTGCGCGGCCTCGGCGACGTGCGTGCGAACCTCGACACGCGGCGCGAACTTGTTCTGGACGCACGCGGTGCGCCACGCTTCACCGGCGAAGCCGCTGACCTGCGCCCCGGCATCGCGCCCGGCCACATTCCCGGCAGCGCCAACCTGCCTTACACCGACCTGCTCGATGTGGACGCGCGGCTCAGGCCCGCCGCCGAATTGCGCGCGCTGTTCACCGCGCGCGGTGCGGACGGCGCGCGCCCGGTCGTGACCAGTTGCGGCAGCGGCTTGACCGCCGCGATCCTGCTGCTGGGCCTGGACGTTGCCGGTCTGCCGGCAGGCGCGCTCTACGACGGCTCGTGGGCCGAGTGGGGTGGTCGCAGCGACGTGCCGAAGGCACTGGGAGCATGAGCAGAATTCGATACGGAATACGTCGCAGAATTCAACGCAAAAAACGGCTTCTGCCGATGCGCCTTTGGGCGGGGACGGTGATGACGGGATCATCAGGCGACGCAGCGGGAGAATGCCGTCGAGATTGGTACGCAAGCGAACCAGATGCCGAATGCGCCTAGCAGCGGTAGTTAGAGCACCTAACAAAATGAGTGGATAGCTGTCAGAATGCCTCGCAACTTGCTG
>JASGFT010000188.1:0-8720 GCA_047605425.1 Burkholderiaceae bacterium
CCAGGCGCGCGCACGTCGCAGTCCCACATCAGGTCGTCGCCGATCCGGTAGAGGCGCGCATCGGGGCGCAGCGGCACGCCGCGCGCGGGCGCGGGCGCGGCCGCCCCTGTCGCATGCAGCCCTTCGCGACCGCCGCCGAACAGCACGCCGACCTGCGCCAGGTGCAAGCGATCGAGGCATCGGGCGTCCTGGAAATGGGCGATCGTCGCGCCGCCGCCCTCGACCAGCACGACGTCGAGCTCACGCTCGCGCAGTCGCGCGAGCATCGCCTTCAGGTCCAGGCGCCGCTTGACGATCGGCACGCCGATCACGCGGCCCTTGCCCCAGCGTGATTCCGCCAGGCGCTGGTGATCGGCGCCGCACACGAGGATCGCCGGCGCGCGCGCGTCCTGGAACAGGGCCAGCGACGGCGACACGCGCGCCGTCGGGTCGAGCACGACGCGCACCGGCAGGCCATCCTGCGGACCGACATCGTCGCGCGGCGCCGGATCGTCGGCCGCGGCCATCGACGCGCCGATGACGATCGCATCGGCCAACGCGCGCAGGCGCAGCCGATGGCGGCGCAACGCGACGCTCAGCAGCACCGAAGCGTCGCCGTCGCGCGCCGCGATCCACCCATCCAGGCTCTGGCACAGTTGCGCGATCACGAACCCGCGCGAGGCCGCGGACGCGGGCATGGCGAGCATCGGCCAATACAGGTTCAGCAGCTCGACGGCGGCGGACGGCCAGGTCGGCGCCACCTGCCAGCCGGTGGCGCGCAGCCAGCGCGCGACGGCATGCGGATCGCCAGGCTCGGTCAGCCGCAGCGCGGGCGCCGCGCCGGCGGCAACGTGCAGGCGGTACTCGCCTTCGTCGGGCTCGACGCGCTGGCGGCGCTGGCCCACCAGCGCCAGGCACAATTGCCAGGCCATTTCGATGGCGGCACGATCGAGCGCGGCGTCGTCCGCCGCGACGGCGGATGCGGAACGTGGATGGCGGTTGTCGGACATGGCGCTCGGGATGATACCGCCGCCACGTCAGCGCTCCCAGCCCCGGCTCGTCGCGACCGCCGGTGCCGGATGCCGGGACGCCGTCGTCACGGAATCTCGACGGGCACGATCGGCGGCTGCGGACCGATCTCGCGCGTGATCGATTCGCGCAGGATGCCGCCTTCGCCGACGCTGCCGGCGCCGATGCCCGCGCCCCCGACCCGCGCCAGGCAGTCGTCGCGCAGGGCCGGCGGCAGCGGATCGCAGCGCCGGGCTTCGTTGCGCCGGTACTCGGCCGGATCGGCGGCCGGCGAGCCGTTCGCATCGCCACCGCGGGCGCTCGCCGCCCGGGCCGCCGCCGCTTCGCGCAGGCAGGCGTCCTTGTCCTGGTACGACGCCGGGTCGTTGCAGCGCTCGCGATCGAGCAGGTGCTGCGCTTGGCTGGCCGACGAGGTGTCGGACTGCGCCCGCGCGGCGCTCATCGCGCCGAGCGCGGCCGCCACGGCGAATGCCGCGATCGCGGCACCCGTCGCGATCCGCGCCGGCGGCAGGCTCGCGGTACGCGCTCGCACGACGCTCACCCCAGCGCCCCGGCCTTGCGCAGCTCGTCGATCTGCGCGGCGGACAGGCCGAGCATCTCGTTCAGCACCTGCTCGGTGTGCTCGCCGAGCTTGGGCGACGGCGTACGCACCGAGCCCGGCGTCTTCGACAGCCGCATCGGCACGCCGACGATCTTGACCGGGCCGACGCTCGGGTGGTCCATGTCGACGATGACGCCGCGGGCCTTGGCCTGCGGATGATCGATGACCTGGGCGATGTCGTTGATCGCCCCGACCGGAATGCCATGACGGAGCATGATGGCCTCCCATTCGTCATAAGTCTTCGTCAGCAGGATCCGCTGCAGCGTGCCGATCAGGGCGTCGACGTTCTGCGCGCGCAGGTTGTTGGTCGCGAAGCGCGGATCGTCGGTCAGTTCGGGATGGCCGATCGCCGGACAGAAGATCTTCCACAGCTTCTCGCTGCCGACGGCCAGCGCGATGTCCTTGGTCCGGGTGTGGAAGGTCTGGTACGGCAGCAGCGCCGAGTAGGCGGTACCCATCGGGCCGGGCATCTTGCCGTCCGACAGGTAGTTGCCGATCATGATGCCGAGCAGCGACATCTGGCCCTCGAGCATCGAGACGTCGATCGACTGGCCCTCGCCGGTCTTTTCCTTGACGCGCAGCGCGAGCAGGATGCCGATCGTCGCGTTCATGCCGGCGGTCAGGTCGGCGATCGACACGCCGCAGCGCACGCCGCTGCTGCCGGGCTCGCCGGTGACGCTGATCATCCCGCTTTCGGCCTGCAGGATCAGGTCGAGCGCGGCCCGGTCGCGATAAGGGCCGTCCTGGCCGAAGCCCGACACCGACGCGTAGATGATGCCGGGATTGCGCCGGCGCGCCTGCTCGTAGTCGATGCCCAGCTTCTGGAGCGTGCCGACGCGATAGTTCTCGAGCACGACGTCGGCCTTCTCGACCAGGTCGAAGAACAGCTTCTTGCCGGCCCCGGACTTCAGGTCGAGCATCACGCCGCGCTTGTTGCGGTGCAGGCTGACGAAGTACGAGGTTTCCCCGCCGGGCATCGTCACGCCCCAGCCCCTGGCGATGTCACCGGTCGGCGGTTCGATCTTGATCACGTTGGCGCCGAAATCGGCGAGCGTCGTCGAGCAGAACGGGCCGGCGAGCGCGTGGCTCAGGTCCAGGATGGTGACGCCTTCGAGCGGAGTCTTCAAGACTGTCTCCTTAGGGAATCGACGTTGGAGGGGCTGGCCAATTCTACCCCGCTGCGCCAGGCGCCTCGCCCGCGCGCTTCGGCGGATCCATCCCGCTAAGCACGGGCATCGGCGCTGGCCTCGATCTTGCCGCCTTTCGACACCGATGCCCCGCCTCGACCCGTCCCTTTCGATCGCCGATTCCGCCGTCCGCGCGCGCAACGCCGACGACGAGCCCCCGCGGCGCGCGCGGGAGGTGCCGCGGATGAGCCAGGTCATGCGGCAGATCGGCGAGAGTCAGGCCGCCGAGCTCGTGCGGCGCGAAATGCTGCATCCGCTGTCCGAGCTGCCGGGCCTGAACCGGGGCCGCGAGCCTCGTCGATCCGCTTCGTCGCTGGGGTTCTCAATAAGTCTTGTACGGCAGGAACTTGCCCGACATCGTGATGTTGACGCGGTCGCCGGCCGCGTTCGGCTCGCGCGTCAGGTCCATCCTGAAATCGATCGCGCTCATGATGCCATCGCCGAACTCCTCGTGGATCAGTTCCTTGAACGTCGTGCCATAGACGTTGACGAGTTCGTAGAAGCGGTAGATCAGCGGATCGGTCGGCACCTGCGTCGGCAGCGAGCCCTTGTGCGGCACGACCTGCAGCCATTTGCGCTCGGCGTCGGACAGGCCGAAGATCTCGCCGACGATGCCGGCCTGTTCGGCGGTCAGCGTCATCTGGCCGAGGCAGGCGGCGGTGACCCACTCCTTGCTCAGCCCGACCCTGGCGGCGACCTCGGACCACTTCAGGCCCTTGCTGACCTTGGCGGCAATGATCTTTTCGGTGACTTCGAGGCGACTCATCGGAAACTCCTGCTCAGTTGGGCTCGCACGACTCGAATGACGGCGAGCGATCGGGGGTCGGTTCCTCGCTCGCACCGGGCATGACCAGCGGCGGATCGGCCGGAGCCTTGCCGTGCGACAGGTCCTTCGATCGCGTCACCAGGAAATCGACGAGGTGGTTGCGGATGCGGTAATAGCGGGGATCGTGGTGCAGCGTCGCGCGCTGGCGGTCGCGCCCCATCGTGTTGACGACGATCTCGGCGACGCGGGCGCGCGGGCCGTTGCTCATCAGCAGGATCTTGTCGGCCAGCAGGATCGCCTCGTCGACGTCGTGCGTGATCATGAACACCGTCTGGTGCGTGCGGGCGCAGATCTTCAGCAGCTCGTCCTGGATCGTTCCGCGCGTCAACGCGTCCAGCGCGCCGAACGGCTCGTCGAGCAGCAGCATCTTCGGCTCGATCGCGAACGCCCGCGCGATGCCGACCCGCTGCTTCATGCCGCCGGACAACGCCGACGGCTTCTTGTCGATCGCCTGCCCGAGCCCCACCATGTCCACGAAGGTCTCGACCTGCCGATTCACCCGCTCGGCGTTCCAGTCCGGCCACTTGCTGCGCACGGCGAACGCGATGTTCTTGCGAACCGTCAGCCAGGGCATCAGCGCATGGCCCTGGAACACCACGCCGCGGTCCAGGCTGGGCCCGACGACCTCGCGGTTGTCCATGAACACGTGGCCCTCGCTCGCCTGCTCGAGGCCGGCGAGCACGTTCAGGATCGTCGTCTTGCCGCAGCCGGAGTGGCCGATGATGCAGACGAACTCGCCCTTGGCCAGGTCGAAGTTGACGGCGTCGAAGACCGGCTCGGACGAACCCGGGTAAGTCTTGCCCAATCCCTCGACCTTCAGGAACGCCTTGCCGGCGTCCACTCGATGATCAGTCGACATAGGTCACCGCCTTCTGCGCGCGGGCGAACAGCAGATCGAGCGCCATGCCGACCAGGCCGATGACCAGGATCGCGAAGATCACGTTGGTCAGCGACAGGTTGTTCCATTCGTTCCAGACGAAGTAGCCGATGCCGGTGCCGCCGACCAGCATCTCGGCCGCGACGATGACCAGCCAGGCGATTCCCATGCTGATCCGCATGCCGGTCAGGATCGTCGGCGCCGCCGCCGGCAGGATCACCTCGAACGCGCGCCGCAGCGGCCTGACCTCCAGCGTGCGCGCCACGTTCAGCCACTCGCGGCGCACGTTCGAGACGCCGAACGCCGTATTGATCAGCATCGGCCAGATCGAGCAGATGAAGATCACGAAAATGCCCGACAGCGACGAATCCTTGATCGTGTACAGCGCGATCGGCATCCAAGCCAGCGGCGAGATCGGCTTGAGCACCTGGATGAACGGATCGAGCGCGCGATAGACGAGCGGGCTCATGCCGATCAGGAAACCGAGCGGAATCGCGACCAGCGCCGCGATCGCGTAGCCGGCGCCGACCCGCAGCAGCGAATGCGCCAACTGGATGCCGATCCCCTTGTCGTTCGGGCCGTTGTCGTAGAACGGATGCGACAACTGCGAGACGATCGTCTCGCCCAGCGCCAGCGGCGCCGGAAACGTCGACGCGGTGCTGCCGCCGGCGGCCGTCGGATCCTTGCCCATCAGCCTGGCGTACTCGATCTGCTCGGCCGTCAACTGCGGAACTTCGGCGGCGGTCGGCAGCGTCGCGGCATGCCAGACCAGCAGGATCGTCAGCAGGATCAGCGCCGACAACAGGCCGGCGCGCAGCGCCAGCGTGCGCGAAAGCTTCATCTCGAGCTCCCCTCTTCGCCGTCAGGCCGCGAGCTTGCTGATCGCGAAGCTCTTCAGGTACTCGTTCGGCTGGGACGGATCGAAGACCTTGCCCATGATCGTGAACTTCGGGTAAGCGCTCCCGTCCGGCACCTTCTGGTCGAGCTCCTTCATGTGCTTCTTCGCGTCGGTCAGCAGGAAGATCCGCTCGGCCACCTGCTTGTAGTCGACCTCCTGCTTCAGGTAACCCCAACGCTTCATCTGCGTCAGCATCCAGACCGCCATGCTCTGCCAGGGCATCGGATCGAAGTCGGCGCGATCCGGCACGTTCCTCACGTTGCCCAGGCCGTCGGCGAACTTGCCGGTCAGCACCTGCGCGACGACGACCTCGGGCTGGTTCAGGTAAGCCTGCGGCGAGATCACCTTGGCGATCAGCTCGCGGTTCTTGGGCTCGCGCGCCATCGCGGCCGCGGTCAGCACCGCCCGGTACAGCGCGGCGAAGGTGTTCGGATGCTTGTCGATGAACTCGGTCGATGTGCCGAACGCGCAGCACGGATGACCGTTCCACAGATCCTTGGTCAGCGTATGGATGTAGCCGACCTCCTCGTAGACGGCACGCTGGTTGAACGGATCGGGCCCGAGGAAGCCGTCGATGTTGCCGGCGCGCAGGTTCGCGACCATTTCCGGCGGCGGCACGACGCGCAACTGCACGTCGCGATCCGGATCGATGCCCGCTTCGGCCAGGTAGTAGCGCAGCAGGAAGTTGTGCATCGAGTACTCGAACGGAATCGCGAACTTGAAGCCCTTCCAGTTCTTCGGATCGCGATTGTCCTTGTGCCTGACGTGCATCGTGATCGCCTGGCCGTTGATGTTCTGGATCGTCGCCACGTTCATCGGCTGCGCGTTGGAACCCAGACCCAGACTGATCGCCAGCGGCATCGGCGACAGGAAATGCGTCGCGTCGTACTCGCGGTTCATCATCTTGTCGCGGATCAGCGCCCAGCCGGCGGTCTTGACGACCTGCACGTCGAGCCCCTGCTTGGCGTAGAAACCCAGCGGATGCGCCATGATCAGCGGTGTCGCGCAGGTGATCGGGATGAAGCCGATCTTCAGGTCCTTCTTCTCGACCGGCTTGCTCTCCTGCGCCATCGCCTTCAGGCTGGCGACCGGCAGCACGCTGCCGATCGCGGCCATCGCCGTGCCCTTGCCGACGGCGCGCAGGAAGCGGCGCCGGACCGACTCCCGGGGAAACAAGGCCTTGACCAGCGTCGCCTCGATGAACTCGTTCGAATACGCTTCGAAATCCGCGCTCTCGCCGCGCCGGCGCAGCGTCCGGACCGCCTGCTCCCGGTCGGCCGCGTCGTGATCGGCCTCCGACGCGTGACGGCCGCAGCAGCACTTCATCAGCAGCGGCCTGTCGGCGTTGTACGGATCGAAGAATTTGCTCATGATGTTTCCCTTGTTGGCTCGGTGCGGTAACCGAGCATGTCGTCCGCGGCGGCGCGGTTGATGAACGTGCAGCGCCCCGGGGTACCGATGCCGCACATCCCTTCGCCGGTCGATTCGAGCGGGCGTTGCAACAGCGCCGGACTCGCCCGCGGCATGCCGCCGCGCGCGGCCGTCGGCGGCGGGTCGACGTCGGCGACATCGCCGGAGGATCGATCATCACTCGGCATGCGAATTCGGGTGGCTCGAAGACGGCCATCGATCAGCAAGGGCCGTGCCACCACGCGGAGGCCGGCGCGTCAGGTCGAATCAGGCAAGCGCCACAGCCAGACCGCCACCACCGCGCAGCACAGGCCCGGCATCCAGTTCCACGGCGGCTTGATGACGAACCACATGCCGACCGAACTGATCGTCATCATCGTGATCGCCAGTTGCTTGGCGCGGCGCGGCACCGCGCGGCGGTCGTTCCAGTCGCGAACGATCGGCCCGAAGCGCGGATGATCGAGTATCCACTGCTCCCAGCGCCGGCTACCGCGCGAAAAGCAGAACGCGGCCAGCAGCACGAACGGCGCCGTCGGCAGCAACGGCAGGAAGATGCCTATGAAGCCGGCCAGCAGGCTCAACGCGCCCGCGATCATCCAGATCACGCGCAGCCAGCGGGGCTTGTCGTCGGCCGGATGCGACGCCGGCCGCTCGGGAAGCATGCTCATCCGGGCATGATAGCGACAGCCCGGCCGGATCGCCGCCCGAATCCCGCCGCGGCCGCCGCGCGGCGCCGATCGGACATCCGCCCGGGTCAGGTGCCGGCCAGCGGCAGCGGTTCGCGGCGATGCGAGCGGATCAGTTCGTCGACCGAGCACGGCCGCGAGAACAGGAACCCCTGGCCGACCGCGATCCGGGTCGCTTCGAGCAGGTAGGCTCGCTCCTGCTCGGTCTCGATCCCCTCGGCCACCACGTTCATGCCGAGCGCGCCGGACAGCGAGGCGATGGCCCGCAGGATGCTCTGGCTGCGCGGCCGCAGGTGGATCGACGCGATCAGCGAACGATCGACCTTCAGTTCGTCGGCGGTGATGTCGGCCAGGATCGACAGACACGAGAAGCCGGTGCCGAAATCGTCGATCGATACGCCGATCCCGGCTTCGCGCAGCAGCGGCAGCACGCGGGACTGGAACAGGCCCGCGGCGACGAAGTTCTCCTCGGTCAGTTCGAACATCAGGCGCGGTCCGTGGGTGCCGACCCGATGCACCAGGTTCTCCATGAACTGCGGCTTGGCCGCCTGCTGCGCGGCGATGTTCAGGCTGTACGTGATGTCCGGCCCGAAACACGCGTCCAGCCTCGGCAGATCGCGGATCAGCGCATCGGCGATCGTGTGCGTGATGCAGTCGAGCAGCCCCATCTCGATCGCGGCCGACAGGAAGCGCGCCGGCGGCTGCACGGCACCGGTATCGTCGATCCAGCGGGCCAGCGCCTCGAAACCGACGACCTTGCCGTCGCGGATGTCGACCTTGGGCTGCAGCACGTAGGTGAACTGGCGATGGTCCAGCGCGGAGCGCAGCCGCCGCTCGAGCGACATCTTCTCGGTGGCGACCCGGCCCAGGGCTCGCGTGTAGTAGCCGACGCCGCCCTTCCGGCTGGCCTTGGCCTGGTACATCGCCATGTCGGCGTTGCGCTTCAGCGATTCGTAGTCGCAACCGTGCGCCGGATGGATCGACACGCCGATCGTCGCCGACGCGCGCACCGGCACGCCGTCGATCACGAAGGGCTCGCGCAGCCGGTCGCGCACGCGTTCGATCATCGACACGATCTGCGAACGGCGTGCGACCGGCGCGAGCGCCATCACGAACTCGTCGCCGCTGATGCGCCCGACCAGGTCGGTGGCGCGGATCTCCTCGCGCATCCGCTCGGCGACGCCCTTGAGCAGCGCGTCGCCGACGCCATGGCCATAGAAGTCGTTG
>JASGFT010000189.1:0-8639 GCA_047605425.1 Burkholderiaceae bacterium
CTTCGGGCGGCGCCGGCGCGGGCGGCGAATCCGGCGGCGACCCGAACACGGGCTCGACCGGCGACCCAGTCCGCACGCCCGATGGGACGTCGACCGGGGATCCGCCGGCCGCGCCGCGCGACGGCGCCAGCGTCGACATCGGCAGCCTGAATGCGTTCGCACGGGCAGCGGTCGACGGCATCAATGCGATCCGTGGAACCGCACGCGCGTGTGACGCCGCCGCGCCCGCTGTCGTCAGCCCGGCTGTCGGCCCGATCTCGTGGAACACCCGGCTCGAAGCCTCGGCGTTCGGCCACGCCAAGGACATGCAGGCCCGCGACGTCGTCGATCATCTGGGCAGCGACGGCAGTACGGTCGGCCAGCGTGCCACCGCGCAAGGCTATGTGTGGCAAGTCGTCGGCGAGAACCTGGGCGCCGGGTTCGATTCGTTCGACGCATTGCTGCGGTACTGGTCGACCAGCCCCGCGCATTGCCGCGTGCTGATGGACGCCGACTTCGTCGAGATCGGCCTGGCGAAGATCGACGGCACCAGCGCCAATACTTATTCGACGTTCTGGGCGCTGGATATGGCGCGCGTGCAGGAGCGCTAAGCGGCGCTCAGCGCTCTCGCGTGAAGCCTTCTTCGACCAGATCAGGTAGCCGCACGCGCCGCCTTACAGGCCGCGCTTGGTGGGCTCGAGTTCATCGATCAGCTCCATCGCGACGAGTTCTCGCACGTGCGCCGCTGGCTGGAGACTTGCGCGTCGCGCCCCGCGGTCGCCGCCGGCCTCGCAGTACTCGTCGGCCAGCCCGAAACCGGCATGACCGATCTCGTGAATCGCGACCTGCTCGGCGCCGGCGAGGTTGACGGTGCTGTCCATTGGAAGTCTCCTCGGCGTCGGGATCTCCGGACGGGGTCAGGGCCGCGCCTCCAGGATCATGTTGAACGGGGTTTCGGTCGCCTTGCGGACCCGGCTGAAGCCCCCCTCGGAGATTACCGACGACAACAGCTTCAGGCCGGCTTGAGCGCCCAGGGCGGCACCGACGGGCTGATCGAGCGAGGTCGGCACGCAGATCATCGTCGAGGCGGCGTAGTACAGGCGGCTCACCGGATTGAGGTTGTCCTCCAGCCGGTCGCCTGCCGCCGGCTCGACGATCATCCAGCTCCCGTCCGGCTTCAGCGCCTGGTGGACATGCCGCGCGGCGCCGACCGGATCGCCCATGTCGTGCAGGCAGTCGAAGAAGGTCACGAGATCCAGGTCCTTGCCGGGGAAATCGCTCGCCAGCGCAACTTCGAAGCGCGTGTTCTTCGCCACGCCATGCTGGCGGGCATGGACTTGCGCCTGCTCGATCGAGCCGGCGTGGAAGTCGTAGCCGATGAAGGTCGATTTCGGGAAGGCCTTGGCCATGATGACCGTGGAGAAGCCGTGGCCGCAACCGACGTCGGCGACCGTCGCGCCCCGTTCGAGCTTCTCGACGACACCGTCGAGCGCCGGCAGCCAGGCATCGACGAGACTGTTGTGGTAGCCCGGGCGGAAGAAGCGTCCCGCGGCGCAGAACAGACACTGCGACTGCTCGCCCCAGCCCACGCCCCGTCCCGACCGGAACGCCGGCTCGACCAGCGCCTGGTTCTCCATCATCGTCGCCGCGAGGTCGAATCCGCCCTGCATGTAGACGGGGCTGTCGGGCTCGGCGAATACCATCGCCTGCTCCGGCGGCAGGCCGAACTTGCCAGTCCCGGCGTCGTAGCTCAGATAGCCGGACGCGAGCTGGTGCGACAGCCATTCGCGCGCATAGCGCTCGGCGACCTTCGCCTTCGTTGCCAGTTCGGCGGGCGTCATCGGTCCGTCGGCGTGCAGGGCCTGGTACAGGCCCAGCCGGTCGCCGATGCGCACCATCGGGACGCTCAGCGCGCCGCCGAGGTCGCCGAGTATCTGCCCGATGAACTGATTCAGTTTCGTTTCGTCGATCGTCTTCGTCATCTCCGCCTCCTGGGCTTGCGGTCATCTGCTACCAGCAATAGCCTACGCAGGACGGCTGGGCGAGGGTTTGCCGCAAGGCCGGACTTTTTTGCAGGGGGCGCGGGATTTTCTCGTGGCGAGGCGCCGCAACGACCCGGAGAGAAGGCCATGGATGCGCTGTCCGAGGCGCTCAAGTCAGTACGGATGACGGGCGCCATCTTCTTTCGCGCCGACTGCACCAGTCCCTGGGGCTTCGCGATCCCGCCGCTGCGCGACCATGCCCACATGCTGGCGCCGGGCGCGGAACGCGTGGTCAGCTATCACCTGATGACGGAAGGCGATGCCACCGCACGCTTCGGCGACGGACATGAGGTGCCCGTCGTGGCCGGTGACGTGCTGATCGTTCCGCATGGCGATCCGCACGTGATCTCGAACGGCCGGGCACCCAAGGTCGTCGACGCCGACGGAATCCTGGACCCCTACCTGGCCGGCGACCTATCCACGCTGCAGATCGGCGGCGGCGGCGAGGTGACGCGCTTCGTCTGCGGATTCTTCGGTTGCGAGCGCCATGCGGACCGGCTCTTTCTCTCCGGACTGCCGATGGCCATCCGCATCCATCTGCGCGACGACGTGGCTGGCCAATGGCTCGAGCATTCGATCCGCCACCTCGTCACAGAGGCCAGCGGCCGGCGACCCGGCCGATCCGTGCTGCTGTCGAAGATGGCCGAGGCCCTTTTCATCGAGGCGCTGCGCCGCTTCATGGAGCAGTTGCCCGCCGAGCAGACCGGGTGGCTGGCTGCCGCGCGCGACGAGATCGTCGGCACCGCGATCGCCGCCATCCATCGTGCGCCGGCGCGCCAATGGACGCTGGACAGCCTGGCCGAGGAGGCCGCCAGCTCGCGCTCCGTCCTGACCGAGCGCTTCGCGCACTTTCTCGGCGACTCGCCGCTGGCCTATCTTGCGATGTGGCGTATGCAACTGGCTGCGAGACGCTTCCAGACCTCGCGGGACACCGTTCTCCAGGTGGCCCTGGAAGTCGGCTACGAATCGGAGGCCGGCTTCATCCGCGCGTTCAAGCGCGAGTTCGGCCTGCCGCCGACGAAATACCGACGGGCGGCCGGCGCCGTCGAGCGAGGCGCGTGACGGGCCGGGTGCGGTCACCTCACCGCGACATGTGCAACCTCATTGCGACATTGCGACAGCGCGAGGATCTGGCGCGGCCGCCCCCAGCCGGACGCCTCGGCAGTGTGCGCGTCCACACGCAGCGCGTCGCAGTAGGACCGCCGAATGCTAGGCCTCGACGGCCTTCCGGGCGAGGCGCAACAGGCGCTTCGCCCAGCCGACCATTCGGCCGGCGTCGGCGGAAGAGACCAGCGTCAGGCCGTACTGCAGAGCGACGCAGCGACGCTTTGGGTCGCGTCGTCACTGTCGTCGTCTACGGCCAGTTCGGCGGCGTGGAGGAACGCCTCCGCCTGGGAGAGACGGCTGAGCGCGGCGCTCCGGTCGCACGATTGGGTTCGCGTCTTCGGCCGAGCCATCACGCCAGCTTCCCGAGCGACGCGCGTTCGCCTGCGATCACCACGAGATCGCGGGCCCACTCGGCGAGAATCGGCTCCTTCGCACGTCGGAGTCGTGCGATGTCCTTGGGAACTCGGCCGATGACCTGCGCCTGGTTGCCCGTCCACCGGCGGATCTGCTCGGCGAGATCGTCGACGCACTCGTCGAGATTGGGATCGTCAGAGATGACGAGCACGTCGATGTCGCTGTTGGCATCGCCGTCGCGGCGGGCGGCCGAACCGAACAGGCCAACCAGTACCGGATGTACGGGCCACGCCTCGACCGCGCCGCGAATGCGGTTGGTCAGCTCGCCGTGGAGGCTAGCGAGCAGCTCTACAGCCGGCACGGCGAGGTGATCACGGTTGAGCACATACCCGCCAGGGACTTCGAGCACGAGCCCCTCGTCGACCATCCGCAACAGCACTGACCGGATTCCGGACTTCGACCCTCGCCCAGCTCGTGCGTGAACGGCGCCGAGCCCCATCGGCCCGGCAGTTGCCGCGAGGGCGGCAAGCACCGGTCCGTCGAGACTCGGGACAACCGTCGTGATCGGCATCGAGACGTCCATGGCACCTCCTTGGTGGTCGTGCGATATATCGTACGAGGTGCAGATTATCGCACATCGTGCGATTAATCGAACGCCCCCAGTGCAGTGAACACCGCCTCCATCTCGCGACGGACACGGTAGGCGGGCAGGGTCAACCGGGTACTGTGCGTGTTCGCGACCGGTGTGTTCCTGCTGATCGATGTCGCAGCGCGTGGTCGAGATCGATCCGGCCACCGGCAGCCGGCGCACGATCGCCGACCAACTGCCGATCGGTCTGCCGCCGGGACCGGGAATGCCCTCAATCGCCAACATTGCGAGTCACGACGGAAAATCCGTGTGCGAGGGCGGTTGCGGCCAGCATCGCATCGCGATATGCCTTGGGGTTCGATACGTGCATCGTCGCGCACAACTGCGCCGCCTTCAGGTCCAACGGCAGGACGCGATCGGCGAAGGCTCGAAGGGTGGCGTCCCACCATGCCCGTAGTGCTGATCCTTCCGGTGGGGTCCTTCGCTCGAGCCGCAGCACGCCAAGCTCCTGCTCCAGGACTGTGATCGCGGAAAGATAGATCCGCGCCTGCGGAACCGTGGCCGACCAGGCGCGCACCGCCGCCGATGCCTTCGGCTTGCCGGGACGCAACTCGGACAGGACGTTGGTGTCCAGGACGTACATCAGTCGGCCTCGGCCGGCCGCAGTTCGACCGAAACCCGTGGCGCATCGACTAACCGCACGGTCCACTAGCGGCGAGAGCCAGGTCTTCACCTCGCTGTATAGCCCCCATCGATCGGCAGGCACGCGCGGCTGATCATCGACGCCGCAGCGCTCAATAGAAACAGGATGACCGCGGCCACCTCGGAGGGCTCGGCAAAACGCCGCAGCGGAATCGTGGCCAGCGCCGGGTCGCGTTTGGCCGGATCGCTCCAGGCCTGCACTGCCATTGGCGTCTGCGTGACGGTCGGGTTCACGCTGTTCACGCGAATCCCTAAGGGCCCCAGCTCGACGCAGAGCGCGCGCGTGACCGCATCGAGCGCCGCTTTCGACGCCGAATAGCTCAGGTGATCGTCGAGCGCGACGAGCGCGGCCTGGCTCGACACGTTGACGATGCTGCCCTTGCGCTGCGCAGCGACCCTGCCCCGCGCGACGTGTTTCGCGACCAGCGCCGCGCCTGGCGCAGCAGCATGCGGCCAGCTTCATCGCTGACACGCTGCTGGCCGCGCGGCCCGTGCTGATGACGCCGGTGCTGCAGGCGGTGCAGCGGGTGCTCATGCGCCACTTGCTAGGGCAGGCCGGGCTTGGGGTCGACGCAGGCCAGGGCGGGGCGGTGACGCTGATCCAGCGCTTCGGGTCTGCGGCGAACTTGAACATTCACCTGCACTGCCTGGTGCTGGATGGCGTGCATCGGAGAGGGGCCGACGGCGTGCCGGTGTTCATCGAGGCGAGAGCGCCCACCGACGAGCAGATCGAGGCGGTGCTACTACAGACCCTGATCACGCGGCTGAGGAGGCTGCTCACGCGCCAGGGCGTGCTGGTGCAGGACCTGGGCGAGACGTGGCTGTGGCTGGCCGAGCCTGAGGCGGATGGCGAGGAGGCGCGCACACTGAGGCCGCCGCAAGCCGCGGCGCTGGCCTATCGAATTGCCTTCGGGCCGCGGGCTGGGCACAAGGTGCTGACGTTGCGCGGTGCGCGGCCGCGCCAGGCTATGGCGCGCCAGCCGCTGTGCGCCGGCATGGATGGGTTCAGCCTGCATGCGGCGGTGCGCTGCGCAGCCCGCGAGTCCGAGCGGCCGCAGCGGTTGTGCTGGCCGGGGCGCATCGGCTGGGTACGGCTGTTCGAGAAGTCGCTCCTCGAGCATCCCTCGACCAAGCCGCCGACGGCCGGTTACCTGCTCGCCGCGTTCATCCTCGCGGTGCTGCCGATCGTCGTTGGCCTGGTGCTGGGCATCCCTGACGCTGGTGCTTCTCGTGCGCTGGATCGTCTGATCGCCCCAGTCAGGCCGCCCGCATCGTGGCGGCGGCCCGGGAGCCCGACGGCACCTTGAGGAACCGCTCGACGCTGCCGGCGACCGGCAGCACGTGCGCCGATCGCACGGTGCCCGCGACGGCGACCTGGGCGACGTACATCGGGGCGAGCAGGCTCTGGGCCCGCCGCCGGCCGAGGCTGAGGTAGCCGAAGTGCAGCGCCTCGGCCGTGATTTCCGCGCCCTCGAGCGTGTCCGGACCGCCGAGGGCCCGGGCCAGCCGCTCGGCGATCTCGCGTGCCGCGTCGTCCACGGGGCGGGGCTTGAGGGTCGTCAGTACCTTGTCGCGGCCGCCAGCGAAGCGGCGCAGGGAGACCGAGAGGCCGCTTAGGTTGCCCTGGCCGGTGACCTCCACGTGCGCGGAGGCGCGACCGAGCACCGGCAGGTCGTAGACCCGGTGGCGCAGCGCGCCGATTGCCCGGCACAGCACCGGCTCGGTGAGCTTGCCGTTGGTGTCGGAGCCGGCCGCCCGGATCCGCCAGAGCCGCTCGTGGTCGAGGCGGTCACCGTCGGGCAGCAGGTCGCGCAGACCGAGCCGGTCCACCCAGCCTTCGGTCAGGGCGGTGAGCTTCTCCTCGCCCGGGTCGCCGTCGAAGAGCTCCTCGAAGGAGCCCGTCGCGCTGCGCATCGCCAGTGCACCGCTGGCGTGGAAGAGCCGCGTGCGGGCGCCCGACTCGTCGCGCAACACGGTGGTCGTGATGCCACGGTCGGCCTTGGCGCGGCCGGGATCCCAGCCCAGCATCGTGCCCAGCCGGTGGGCGATCTCGGTGCCGCGGCCGAGCGGGTCGATGCCGCTGTCGAGCGAGATAACCGGGATCTCGTCGGGTACCTCAGGCGCTCGCTCGATCAGCGCCTCGGTCAGGGTGTCGATGGTGGTCATGATCGGTCTCCTTCGTGGATCGACGTCGGGGTCGGGGTGCTCAGCCCTGAGCCCAGCGCCACAGTAGGCAGCCTTGCTGAGCGGGGGCGAGATCGGCAGCGGTGCTGCCCTCGCCCCAAATGTGGTCGGTATTGTGGGGGGTCAGGTTCCAGCGGATGTTGCCGTCGTTCCAGGCCGTGGGCGTGCCGGGCCCGACCACGATCGGGTGGTTGTCGACCCACCAGTCGGAAACGCCGTCGATCCAGGCGTCGCAGACGGTGTCGCCGTCGGTCAGGTTGTTGGCGACGTCCTCGCCGCACTCATCGGTCGTGATGCCGTCGTACATGTTCTCCCAGGCACCGCAGTAGAGGTGCAGCCGCTCGAAGATGCCCCACATCGCCGTGACGTTGTTGCGGTCGATGGTGTGGCAGGAGTAGGCCATCACCCACTCGGCGCTCCAGTCCTCGCCGAGCCGCCAGGTGCTCGCGTGGGTGAGCCACTGGTCGCGCGGCACGTCGTAGAGCATGATCGGCCAGCCGTTGTCGTTGTTGCCGTGCGTTTCGATCCAGAAGAGGTCGATGTTGTCGACCCAGTTGCGGTCGTCGCCGCCGAGCGAGGTGTCTTGGATGTCGTTCTCCCAGCAGTCCTGCTCGGCCCAATAGAAGCCTCGGCTGTGGCCGGCTTGGCGCAGTTCGCGGTCGAAGCCGTTACTGCGGTTGAAGGTGTAGGTCAGGTCGGCCGCCTTGGAATCCGGGCCGTGGGCGCGGGCGTTGGCGAAGTGCCGAATCGCCTCGATGCCGAAGGTCGTCACCATGATGTTCTTCCTTTGTCTCATCGGGTTCGAGAGGTAAGACGCTCGCGGGCCGTCCGTGGTCAGGAGAGGCTCGCGCGGGTCGACTGTCAATCTGTCACTCCTGGCAGCCGGTCGGCTCGGTTGAGCTGTAGCGTGATGTCTTGCAAACGGGCGATAGGCATGACTTCCGTCTGGTCCAGTAACGCCCCGGCCATGTCGTGGCAACGAATATGGATGCCGGGCGCGTTGCAATGTTCGAGGTAACCTGAATAAGGCAAGCCGGGTGAATGGTCGCCCATAGTTAACTCAAGGGAGTCATCAGTGGCACTTCCGGCTCGCCCTGTTTTTATAGGATCGGAAAGAGTATCAACTTGGGTATTCAGAAATCCTGAAGGTAAGTAAGCGATTATGATTAATCCTGCTAAGGGATACTGATGGCCAAAGGCTATGGAAATGCCAGATGAAATTCTGGAAATTTTGATACCCCCATAGAGAGGAAATTAGCCTCCTGTATTGGTTTTGGAAGAGGTTCGGTGATGTAATTCGGATGTCATTGGATGGTGGAATCGTGCCACTAGTAGCTCCATGCCGCATCCACAAATTGAACGATGTATGCCGGTCTTCCGGAGATCACACGTTGCTCTTTCAATGGGTGCAATGGAGGTCATCGTGTCCGACGACGATGTGGCAGATCTGCCGCTGGTGTGCGGCGAACGTCCGATCGCCCTTGGGATCGCTCATCGCCACTATCCCGGTGATCCCTATGCGGAAACGATCCGCGTACGCATCGAGGGGACACGCAGTCTCCTATCCGCCGCGCGCGTGTTGCCGACGCGTTGCTGATGGCGCTATGGCGGCGGGGCAAACCCACCGCCGGTGTTTGTCAAGATAGATGACGTGTCGAGCAAGAAGATCTCTATGCGGAACG
>JASGFT010000190.1:0-8629 GCA_047605425.1 Burkholderiaceae bacterium
CCACCGGCCACAGCAGCACCAGCGCCGTCGCGATCGCCAGCCACATCGCGATCGGACGCGTGACGAACATCGACAGGTCGTCGTCGGACTTGATCATCGACGTGATGAAGCTCTCTTCGATCATCCGGCCGAGCACGACGCCGAGGATCGCCGGCGCCACCGGGATGCCGTTCTCTTCCATCAGGAAGCCGAGCACGCCGAACGCCAGCATGACGGCGATGCCGGACACCGAATTGGTGGTCGCGAACGTGCCGACGATGCAGAAGATCAGGATCGACGGCATCAGCAGCGCGCGCGAGATCGACAGGATCCGCGTGGCCAGCCGGATCGTCGCCCAGCCCAGCGGCAGCATGATCAGGTTGGCCAGGATGAACACGAAGAACACCGCGTAGATGTTCTGCGGGTTCTCGAGGAAGATCGTCGGCCCCGGGTTCAGGTTCTTCATGTACAGCACGCCGATCGCGATCGCGGTGACCGAATCGCCGGGGATGCCGAACACCAGCGCCGGGATCCACGCGCCGGCCAGCGACGAATTGTTCGCCGCGCCCGATTCGATGATGCCTTCGATGTGGCCGGTGCCGAACTTGTGCGGCTCCTTCGAGAAGCGCTTGCTCATCGCGTACGACATCCACGACGCCATGTCGGCGCCCGAGCCGGGCTGGATGCCGACGATCGTGCCCAGCGCGCTGCCGCGCACGATCGGCCAGCGATAGCGCTTGGTCAGCGTCCACATGCCGGTGAAGACGTTGCCGAGACGCTGCACGGCCAATCGCGCGGGCGGATCCAGATTGGTCATGTAGCGCAACAGCTCGGACACCGCGAACATGCCGACCATCATCGGCACCAGGTCGATGCCGCCTAGCAGCTCGGGCTGGCCGAACGTGAAGCGCGGATGCGCGGCCGGGTTCTCGAGCCCGATGCAGGCGACCAGCAGGCCCAGCAGCAGCGACACGCAGGCCTTGAGCACCGACGCGTTGCCGATGAACACCGCGCCGACCAGGCCCAATACGACCAGCCAGAAGTATTCGAACGACGTGAACGCGAGCGCGGCCTCGGCCAGCAGCGGCGACCACCAGATCATCATCGCGGTGCCGAACAGGCCGCCGATCGCCGAGAACACCAGGCCCGCGCCGAGCGCGAGCTCGGCCTGGCCCTTGAGCGTCATCGCGTAGGCTTCGTCGGTATAGGCGGCCGACGCCGGCGTGCCGGGTATGCGCAGCAGCGCGCCCGGGATGTCGCCGGCGAAGATCGCCATCGCGGTGGCCGTGACGATCGCGGCGATCGCCGGCACCGGCGGCATGAAGAACGTGACCGGCACCAGCAACGCCGTGGCCATCGTCGCGGTCAAGCCCGGGATCGATCCGACGACCAGCCCGTACACGGCCGAGCCGAGGATCACCATCAGCACATAAGGATCGAACACCAGGCCTAGCGCCTGCGTGAACACCGGCCAGCTCATCCGCGCCTCACCAGGCGATCGGCTGCAGCACGCCCCAGGGCAGGGGCACGCGCAGACCGAAGTAGAAGATCGTATGGATGCCCAGCGCGACGGCCAGCGCGACCGGCACGGCGACGGTCCAGCGCACGCGCAGCGCCGCGAACAGCGCCAGCAGCACGGCGACCGCGCAGACGATGAAGCCGAGCGCGTCCAGGCACAGGATCGTGAACAGCAGCGCGCCGACCGTTACCGCGAACGCCAGCAGGTGCCGCGGCGAGTGCGTCCACGGCATCCACCGCACCCACGGCTGCGTCGCGCGTTGGCGCACGCCGCGGATCACCAGCAGCACGCCGCAGACCGCCAGCAGCGCGGCGATCAGGCCCGGAAACGCGCCCGGCCCGACGTTCTGGCCCGGTATCGCCGGGTAAGTGCGCACGTCCAGGCCGACGGCGGCCGCCAGCGCGATCAGGACCAGGCCGAGCAGCGCGTCGTTGACCTTCATCGCGAGAGCCCGCTCGCGCGCGTCACGGGCGGATCCCGGCCGCTTTCATCAGCACGCCCATCTCCTGGTCGCCGGCGGTCATGAACTCGCCGAATCCCGGACCGTCGCGCCAGACCATGCCGAAGCCGCGCTGCGCCATGAAGTCCTGGAACGCCTTTCCGTCATAGATCGTGCGCGTCGCCGCGCCGAGCCGCTCGGCGATCGGCGGCGGCAATCCGCGCGGCGCGGCCAGGCCTCGCCATCCGCCGATGGCCCAGCTCGAACCGGTCTGCGACGCGAGCGTCGGCACCGACGGATACAGCGGCGACGGCCGCTCGGCCATCACCGCCAGCGCGCGCGCCTTGCCGGCGTCGATCATCGGCCGCGCCTCGGGCAGCGACACCGTGACGACGTCGACGCCGCCGGCCGCCAGGTCCGTCATCGCCGGCGCCGCGCCGTTCGACGGCACCCAGCGGACGCTGCGCGGATCGATGCCGAGGTCGCGCAGCAGGCCGGCCCAGGCCAGGTGCCAGATGCCGCCCTGGCCGGTGCCCGATGCCTTGAGCTTGCCCGGCTGCGCCTTGATCGCGGCCAGCAGGTCGTTGACGCTGCGGTGCGGCGACGACGCCGGCACGATGATGGCGGCCGGCTCGACGCTGAGCAGCGCGATCGGCGTCAGATCGGCCGGGCCGATCTTCGTCAGCCCCAGCCAGTGCATCATCGTCACCTCGACGGTGGCCATGCCGATCGTGTAGCCGTCGGGCGGCGCCGACACGATCGCCTGGTGGCCGACGACGCCGTTGCCGCCGGTGCGGTTGACGACGTTGACCGGCTGACCCAGCTCTTTTTCGAGCAGCGCGGCGACGATGCGGGCCGTCGCGTCGGTGGCGCCGCCGGCCCCCCAGGGCACGATCAGCGTCAGCGGCCTGGCGGGGTAAGCGTCCGCGGCATGCAGCCGCGGCGCGGCGATCAGGCTCATCGCGCCCAGCAGGCGGGTACAGGCGGTTCGGCGCAGCATCGGCGGGTTCTCTCGCTCCGGGGTCGACGCGGCATTCTACGCACGCGCGGCCCGGACGCCTGTTGCGGCTCGACCACCGAGGGCCGGCGGCCGACGCCGCCGGTTCCGTGCGCCGACCAGGTCATCGTATCCGTACGGACACAACGCGATCGGCCGAACGAAACGCCGATCGAGCGCCATCGATCGTGGCGCCGGAGCTTTTCGTCTCTCTATAATTGCTGTCGAATCACCGACACGCCGCGCGAACGCCGGGTCGGCTCACCTTTCGTCATATCCGCAGGAATATTTCGTGATGACTTCGATCGCGCGGTCCGATGGTCCGCCCGCGGCCCGGCGCGCCGGCCGGCGCCTGCTTCGGCTGACGGGTCCCGTCGGCTGCCTGCTGCTGGGCATCGGTCCGGGGCGCAGGCCCAGGAACCGTTCCAGCTCGGCACGGTGCTCGTGCAGGGCAGCCAGCGTCCGGCGGAACAGGACACCGAGGACGTGGTGACGTTGCGGCAGATCGAGCAGTTCGACGCGTCGACCGTCGGCACGGCCGCCGCGCTGGTGCCCGGCGTCAGCATGACGCGCAACTCGCGCAACGAGGACATGATCTACCTGCGCGGCTTCGACCAGCGGCAGGTGCCGCTGTTCGTCGACGGCGTGCCGTTGTACGTGCCTTATGACGGCTACCCGGATCTCGGACGATTCTGGACCAGCGACCTGGCCGAGGTCCGCGTCGCCAAGGGCGCCGCCTCGCTGCTGTACGGCCCGAACGCGCTGGGCGGCGCGATCAACCTGATCACGCGCCGGCCGGTCAAGGCGTTCGAGGGCGACGTGCGCGTGGGCATGGCCAGCGGCGGCGACCGGCGCGGCGCCGTCAACGTCGGCGGCCGCCAGCAGATGTGGTACTGGCAGCTCGGCGCCTCGTACGTCGAGGCCGATACGTTTCCGCTGTCGCGCGACTTCCGGGGCAACGCGGTCCAGCAGCCGGGCAACCGCGACAACGCTTATCGCACCGACAAGAAGCTGTCGCTGAAGGTCGCGCTGACGCCCAACGCGGTCGACGAGTACGCGATCGGCTACATGACGCAGCGCGGCGACAAGGGCAATCCGCCCTACGCCGGCGTCGCGCCCGGCAGCCCGAACCGCTTCTGGCGCTGGCCGTACTGGGACGTGGACAGCCTGTACTTCGTCGGCAACACGCGGCTGGGCGACAAACACATCCTGAAATACCGGCTGCACGACGACCGCTACAAGAACAGCATCCTCGCCTACACCAACGGCAGCTATTCGACCGAGCTGCTCAACGCGAGCTTTCCGAGCCAGTACGACGACAGCACGTCCGGTGCGAGCGTCGAGCTGGCCAGCTACGCGCTGCCCCGCCAGGAACTGCGAATCGCCTATCACTACAAGGTCGACCGCCACGAGGAAACGAACCCGCTGACGCCCGACAAGTCGTTCAAGGACGTCACGACCTCGCTGGCCGTCGAGGACGGCATCGACCTGGCGCCCGACTGGCGGCTGCGGCTGGGACTGAGCCATGACAGCCGCGACGCCAAACACGCCGACGTCTACGCGACCGGCCGTGCGTCGACCAACAACTGGCTGGCCGAGCTATCGCACACGATGGCGCCCGGTTCGCAGGTCTACGCGAGCCTGGCGCGCAAATCGCGTTTCCCGACGATCAAGGACCGCTATTCATTCCGGCTGGGCACGGCGATCCCCAACCCGGACCTGCGTCCTGAAACGTCGCTGAACGTCGAGGTCGGCGCGCGCGGCGCGCCATGGACGGGCGGCAACGGCCATGCGGCGCTGTTCTACAGCCGGATCCGCGACCTGATGCAGAACCAGGTCGTGCCGTCGACGCTGTGCGGCACGACGATCTGCAATCAATTGCAGAACATCGGCGATGCCCGGCACGCGGGCCTGGAGCTGTCGCTCGACCAGACGATCGGCCGCGCCTGGCGCGCCGGTGTGCGCTACACGTACCTGGTGCGCACGAACCTGAGCAATCGCGCGACCCCGCTGATCGACACGCCGCGCAACCGGCTGTTCGCCTACGTCGGCTGGGCCGCCAGCGAAGCCCTATCGCTGCAGGCGACGATCGAAGCCGAGAACGGCCGGCAGGTCACTTATGGATCGGCCGGCTACGCGCGGCTGGCCGGTTATGGCGTGATCGGCCTCAAAGGAACGTGGCGCGTCGACAAGGCGGTGCAGATCGACATCGGCGCCAGCAACCTCACCGACCGCGACTATGCGCTGGCCGACGGTTATCCGATGCCCGGCCGCATGCTGTACGCCAATGCCAAGTACACGTTCTGATACGGGCTCCGTCACGGATCCCGCCAGGCGAGCCGATACCGCCTCGGCCGACGCCCATGCCGCCGTACCGGGTGGCATTGTCACAGAATCTGGCGGCATTGTCGCCAGATCGGGTGGTATCGTCGCCGGATCGGGCAGTATCGTCGCCGCCGCGCGGCGGCGCTGGTTGCGCACCGGCGTCGCGGCCGCCGTGCTGGCGCTGGGCGGCGCGGCGGGTTCGCGACGGGCATGGGCTGCCGGTGCCGCCGGCGCCGGCCCGGACACCGGCACCCGCACCGCAGGGGCAGGCGAAGACGCAGGCACGACCCGCGAGCTGACGGTGCTGACCAGCTATCAGACCGAGGTAGTGACGCGTTTCGAACGCGCGTTCGAGCACGCCCATCCTCGGATCCGCCTGCGCATCGTCTGGCGGCCGGCCAGCGAGAGCTTCGACTTCGTCCGGCAGCCCGGCCGATCCGGCATCGACGTCGTCTGGGCCGCGTCGCCGCGCCTGTTCGATGCGCTGGCCGAGGCCGGCGCGCTGGTGCCGGCGGGCGTCGACCGGCGCGGCCTGCCCGACCGGGTCGGCGGCACGCGGATCGACGATCCGTCCGGCCGCTACCTGGCGACCGAACTGGCCGGCTACGGGTTCGCGATCCATCCCGGCTACCTGGCGCGACACCACCTGCCGGTGCCGCGCGACTGGCCCGACCTGGCCGACCCGCGCTACGACGGGCACCTGCTGGTGCCCAATCCGAACCGGGTCGGTTTCGCGCCGGTGCTGGCCGACATTCCGCTGCAGGCGTACGGCTGGCAGGCCGGCTGGGCGATCTGGAGCCGCATCATGGCCAACGCGCGCAGCGCCGGCAGCGGCGGTCCGTTCCTGTCCGACGCGCTGACGCAGGGCCAGGCCGGCATCGCGCCGTCGATCGACTTCTTCGTCGCATCGGCGATCGCGCGCGGCGCACCGCTGCAGTTCGTCTATCCGCGCCAGGGCGGCATCAACCCCGGTCACGTCGCGCTGCTGCAAGGCAGTCCGCACGCGGACATCGCCCGCCGGTTCATCGATTTCGTGCTGTCCGACGCCGGCCAGTCGCTGCTGCTGCATCCGGACATCCGCAAGCTGCCGGTGCGTCCCGGCGTCTATGCGAAGGCGCCGGCCGGGTACCACGACCCGTTCGCGACGGCGGCGCGCGGCGGCTACCGCTACGACAATGCGCGGGGGCGCCCGCGCCTGAGCGCGCTGGCCGCGCTGTTCGACGCCAGCCTCGTCGCGCCGCTGCCTCGCCTGCAGGAAGACTGGCGCGCCTGGTACGCCGCCGAGCGCGACCGCGATCCCGCGGACGGACGCCGCCGCGCGGTGCTGGCCGCGGCGCGGCGACTGCTCGAAGCGCCAGGCGCCACCGAGGCCGAGCTCGACGACCCATCGCTGCAAGCGATCTTCGAGCAGCGACGGCGCGACCCCGCGTCGGCCGCCCGGGCCGAGGCGATCGAGCGGCGCTGGCAGGCGCAGGCGGCCGAGCGCCTGGCGCGCGCTGCCGCGCTGCTCGATCGCTGACCGCCGCGGCGCCGATGTCCGCGCGCGGCGTCCGGCGGTCCGTCGCGATCGGCGCGATCCTGGTGGCCTGCTGCGGCGGCGGAGGCGGCGGGCTCCGCGCGCAAATCCCCTCGCCCGAGCTCCCGTCCGAGCTCCCGTCCGAGCTCCCGTCCGAGCTCTCGTCCGCGCCCCCGTCCGAGCGAACGGCCGGCCCGGCGGCCGCGCCCGACCCGGCTGCCGGCCGCGCATCCGCGGCGCCGGACCCGCGCTGGTTCACCACCGACACCGGCCCCGATGCGTTCAGCCAGCCGATCGCCGGCCTGGGCGACGATGAACTCGCGCGCTTCTTCCGCGGCCGCAGCCTGTTCCGCCAGAACTGGGTGATCGCGCCCGCCCAGGACACGCGGACCGACGGCCTGGGTCCGTTGTACAACCGCCTGTCCTGCGCCGGCTGCCACGAACGCAACGGGCGCGGCTTCGCGCCGGCCGGCCCGGAAGATCGGCTGCGCTCGATGCTGGTCAGGCTGTCGGTACGACAGCCCGACGGCAGCATCGTTCCGCATCCCGCTTATGGCGACCAGTTCAACGAGGAAGCCAACCCCGGCATCCCCGCCGAAGGCCGGCTGCGGATCACCTGGCGAGAGCACGAGCACGTGCTGCCCGACGGCCAGGCCGTACCGATGCGCTCGCCGGTGCTGCGCTTCGAGCAGCTCGCTTATGGTCCGATCGACCTCGGCACGCTGATGACGTCGATGCGCGTCGGCCAGCCGCTGATCGGCCAGGGCCTGCTCGACGCCGCCGTGCTGCCGCCGGGACCGCGCTTCGGCCATAAGGCCAACGTCGTCGACCTGCGCACGCAAGTGGCCGCCGCGTTCTCCGGCGACCTCGGCCTGACGACCTCGCTGTTCCCGGCACCGGCCTGCACCGCCGCGCAGACGGCCTGCCTGGACGCGCCTTCGGGCGGATCACCCGAGGTCGACGACGAACAACTGGATGACGTCGTCTTCTACCTGGCTCTGCTGGCGATCCCGCAGCGCCGCGATCGCGACGTCCCGCAGGTCGTGCGCGGCGAGCGCGCGTTCGAGCGCTTCGGCTGCGGGCAATGCCATCGCAGCGATCTGCAGACCGGCCGCGCGGCGCATACGCCGACGTTGCCGCCGGCGCGACTGCCCGCGTTCTCGGACCTGCAGCGGCACGACATGGGCGACGGGCTGGCCGACGGGCGTCCGGACGGTCCGGCCAACGGCCGCCAATGGCGTACGCCGCCGTTATGGGGGCTGGGGCTGACCGAGGTGGTCGGCGAAGAGGCCGGTTATCTTCATGACGGCCGCGCGCGCAGCCTGCTCGAAGCCGTGCTGTGGCACGACGGCGAAGCGCGCGCCGCGCGGCAGGCGTTCGAGGCTGCCGGGCGCGGCGAGCGCGACGCGCTGCTGCGCTTCCTGCGCTCGCTGTGACGCGCCGGGCCTCGGTGCGCCGGCCGGTCGGCGATCCGATCAGGCCCGGTGGAACCGGTGCGATGCCGGCCGAGAAGGCCTATTCGACTTCGCACTGGTTCCACCGTTTCCGGCACTGCGTCAGAGCTGCGCGTACACCGCCTTCATCTGCGTGTAGAGATCGATCGACTCCTTGCCGTACTCGCGCCCCCAGCCGGACTGCTTGTAGCCGCCGAACGGCATCGACGGATCGAGCACGCCGTGGGTGTTGATCCAGACCGTGCCGGCCTTCAGCAGGGCCGCCATCCGGTGGGCCTTGCTCAGGTCGCGGGTCCAGACGCTGGCGGCAAGCCCGTAGGGCGTGTCGTTGGCCACCTTCGCGATCTGCTCGAGGTCGTCGACCGGCTGGGCCACCAGCACCGGCCCGAAGATCTCCTCG
>JASGFT010000191.1:0-8593 GCA_047605425.1 Burkholderiaceae bacterium
GCTGGCGCCGGCCGCGCCGCACGCCCGGGTGGCCAGCGCGGCCGTGCAGCAGGCCATCGACGAAGAAGGCGTCCTGTGACCGGCAGCGCCCTGCTGCTGGACGTCAATGCCTTGCTGGCCCTGGGCTGGGCGGAGCATGAGGCGCACGCGCGCGTGGTGCAGCGCCTGTCCCGCCATACCGCGCTGCGGTGGGCCACCTGCCCGATCACGCAGTTGGGCTTCATCCGCATTTCGTCCACCAGCGGCATCTTCAGCCGCAGCCTGTCGCCGCAGCAGGCGCAGGCCGCCCTCGCGGCCCTGTGCCAGGACCGGCAGCATCACTTCCTGGGCGAACACCCCAGCGTGCTGGATTGCAGCTTCGCCGAACTGCAAGGCCCTCGGCAAACCACCGACGCTTACCTCGTTGCACTGGCACGGCACCACGGCCTGCGCCTGCTGACGCTGGACAAGCGCCTGGCCAACACCTTTGCCGATGCGCCGCTGGAGTGGCTGGAGACGGAGGGTGAAGCGCCATAGCTTGGCCCGGCGGGCATAGAGACCCGATATGACCGAGGCGGGCAAGACCCTGGTGGGTTATGCACGCCGGGCGATGCTGGAGCTGGACCGGGCGCGGGCGGAGGTCGCCAGCGCCGCGACCAGCGGCGTCGGCGGCCTCGTCACCTTGGGTTTGCTGTCCGGGATCTGGCTGGAGGGGCGCTGGCTGGGGCCCTGACGGATTCGGCTGCGTCAAAGCGCCTGCACGGGATTCTTCGTCGCGCCCGGAATCGCGGTGTCCTCGCCGCGCGCGCGCCATTTGGCGAGATCCCGGTTGCGCGAGGCGACCGCGCTATCCCAGAGCTGGTACGCGTCCTCGCCCAGCATCAGCCGCACCGGCGCGCTGTCGCTGTCGACCATGTCGATGACGACCTGCATGCCCTTGACCGGGTCGCCCATCTGCCGGCCGTTCTGCGTCGCGTAGTACTGCTCCATGCCCGCGTCCAACGGCGCATAGTCGGCGATCCGGCCTTCCGCCTTCATGGCGGCGGCGCCCGCGAAGCCGGTACGGAACGCGCCCGGCTCGATCAGCGTCACGCGCACGCCGAAAGGCTTGACCTCGTGGTGCAGCGCCTCGGTGAAGCCTTCGAGCGCGAACTTCGAAGCGTTGTACAGCCCGCTGCCGGGAAAGGCGACGAGGCCGGCGATGCTGGTCAGGTTCAGGATGTGACCGGACTTTCGCGCGCGCATCTGCGGCAGCACCTCGCGCGACAGCTCGGCGGCGGCGAAGAAATTCAGCTCCATCTGCGCGCGGATCTGCGCCGACGTGAATTCTTCCAGCGCGCCGTAGGAGCCCGCGCCGGCGATGTTGGCCAGCACGTCGATGCGGCCGAACCTGTCGTTGGCCGCCTTCAGCGCCGCGGCGCGCGAGGCGGCGTCGGTCACGTCCAGCTTCAGCGCCAGCGCGCGCTCGCCATGGACGGCGGCGATGGCCTGCAACGGTTCCAGGCGGCGCGCGGTCAGCACGACGTTATCGCCCCGGGCCAGCAGCAGTTCGGCCAGGTCCTTGCCGAAACCGGACGATGCG
The DNA here is from genome assembly GCA_047605425.1 of Burkholderiaceae bacterium. Taxonomy (GTDB): domain Bacteria; phylum Pseudomonadota; class Gammaproteobacteria; order Burkholderiales; family Burkholderiaceae_E; genus JAKPAM01. The sequence goes on from JASGFT010000191.1 coordinate 1,562, forward strand.
CCGGTGATGAACCAGGTCTTGCTCATAGTGATCTCCGTTGAGGTCGGGTCGGAAGTGGGTGCCGTCGCCCACGATCGGCACGCGATCGGTGGCGGCGTGTCGGGCATGCCCTGAACGATATGCCGCGAAGGCTGGACCATCCATGCTGGCGAATACGTTGAACAGTTCCGCGTGGTGCCGGGCCACCTGGCTCCCCTGCGCGGCCGCGCGCCGCGCCCATCGCTCGGCCTCGCACGGGTCGGCGGCGATCGCGGGGCCGTACAGCGCCGGCCCGGCCAGCAGCACGCCAGCCAGCAATTCCTGGGCGTTCAGGTCACCCGCCTCGCCGGCCCGGCGCAGCATCGCGAGCATGCCGGCGTAGTCGCGCTCGGTGCGGGCTTCTCGCGCGAGTTGGTAGGCCTGCTCCGGCGTGACATCCTCGGGTGCCGCGGCGCGAGCCGGCAACGCGGCCAGCGCGAGAGCCAGCGCGATCGCGGAAGCCGGCGGGACGCGATGTTTCGTGCGCGGTGCATGGGTGATGAATCGCATGAGCCTCTCCTTGATGAGCGTTCCGGGATTGGAGACTTCCCACGGCGGCGGCACAATGTGGATTGTTCCCGCCAGCCTTCGGATCGTCCGAAGGCTCGCCTCGGCGGAGAGGATGCCCATGCGGCTCGATATCGCGGATCTGCGGCTGTTTCTTTGCGTGGTGGAGGCCGGCAGCATCACCCGGGGCGCGCAGCACGCGCATCTGGCGCTGGCCTCGGCCAGCGAACGGCTGCGCAGCATCGAGCAGGATGCCGGCGTCGCGCTGCTGGTGCGCCGCGCGCGCGGCGTGGTCCCCACGGAGGCGGGCGAGGCGCTGGCGCACCATGCGCGCCTGATACTGCAGCAGCGGGCGCTGCTATGGGGAGAGCTCAAGGACTTCGCCAGCGGCGCGCGCGGCACCTTGCAGTTGTATGCGGGGACGGCGGCGCTGACGGAATGGCTGCCGCACAAGCTCGCGCCGTGGCTGGCGCAAAGACCGCATCTGCGCATCGAGCTCAAGGAGCGCACCAGCACGGACATCGCACGCAATATCGACGCGGGCCTTATCGAAGCGGGCATCGTCTCGGACGCCACCGACGTGAGCGGGCTGGGCGTTCACCTGCAGCCCGTGTCCAGGAACCATCTCGTGCTGATCGTCGCGCAAGGCCACGCGCTGGCAAGCAGAAGCAGCGTGCGTTTCGCCGAAGTGCTGAGTGCCCCGTTCGTCGGCCTGGCGCCGGGTAGCGCGCTGCAGGATCACATCGACGCCCACGCGCAGGCCGCCGGCCACGCGCTGAATTTCCGCATCCGCATGAAGACCTTCGAAGGCCTGTGCGAAATGGTTTCGCATGGCGTCGGCCTGGCCATCGTGCCGCAGGCCGTGGCGCGCCGCGAGCGGCGCCGCCATGCCTACCATACGCTGGCGCTGGCCGAAGCCTGGGCGCGCCGCCAGCTCTGCGTCTGCTTCAAGGATTGGGATGCGCTGTCGGCACCGATGCAGAGCCTGCTGACCCACCTGGGCGCATCGCGGCCGCGGGACACGGGCTGAGGCCGCCCGCACGCTTACCCGCGATTCGACATGGGCGACCCTGAACGCGAGCCCAGGAAGGTCAGCAAGGCCGCGAGACCGGCGACTCAACGCGTCCGCGATTCGCGATACCGCGCATTGATCTGATCGTGGCGCTGCCGTATCTCGGCCGGCCACTGCGCCTTGATCCACGACAGCACGGCGATGATCTCCTGATCGCTCAGCACGCCGTCGTAGACGGGCATCGCGGTGCGGTAGTCGGGCTGGCCGATCAGCTTGGCCAGGCCATGCTTGGTCATCGCGAAAAGCTGCTCGTCCGGATGGTGCCAGGTGTGGCCGCTCGGATCGTGCGGCGGCGCGGGCAGCAAGCCATCGGGCCCGCGTTCGCGCCAGTCGGGCTGGCCTTCTCCCCGCGCACCGTGGCAGCTCGCGCAGTGTTCGGCGTAGACGCGTGCGCCGGCGTCCACGAGCTTGGCGTCGTCGGGGCGCAGGGTCGGCGTCGAAGGCGATGCGTCGGAGAGAAAATGGAGCGCGACCGCCGCGATCAGCACGACGAGCCCCGCTCCGAGGATGAAGGCCAGCGGTTTCGACTTCATGGCGCACGGATAGCGGATGCCGGAGTCTAGCCGACATCGGCTCGCCTCCTGGAACGGGCCGACGCCCGCTCTCTCCTTCTACATGGCCGCGGGCTCGTCGGCCGGCAGCGCGCCGAGACCCGTCAGCGTCTCGCGCAGCGTATCGAGCTGATGCTGGTCGGCGCGGCGGCAGCGGCTGATCGCCGCGGCCAGCAGGAAGCCCTCTTGCCGCAGCCCGGCGCGCAGACACGCGTGCACGGCGCGCAGCGCGGTCGCGATCGACACGACGTCGCTGCCCTGCTCGAAAAGCGCCAGCATGCGCTCGCCGGCGGCCTGGCGTACGGCCGGATCGGCGTCGCGCGGCAGCCGATCGGCTTCGAAGATCGCGGCCAGCAGCGGCGCATCCGGGTGATCCTTCAGCCGCTGGGCCTGCATCGCGTGCAGCGAGCTGGCCGCATGGTCGCGCCCCTGCGCCTGCAGCACTTCGATCAGCTCGGCCCGATCCTCGATCGACTCGGGCGAGCCCTCGCGGCTATGGTGGTCGATCCAGCGCAGCGCGGCCTCTGCGCGGTGCAGGTCACCCGTCTGCCGCGCGAGCTTGCCGGTGCGCCGCATCCGCTGCGTCGACGGATCGAGTTGCGCCGTCAGGCGATCGAGCGTCGCCAGCGCTTCGGCCGGACGCCCTTCGCGCTCGCGGATCACCGACAGCAGCTCCAGCGAATCGAGATGGCGCGGATTGGCGTCGATCGCGCGTTGCAGCAGCACGCTGGCGTCGCCGAGACGCCCCTGCGTGACGCGGATCTGAGCGAGGCGGCACAAGGCCCAGGCCGGGGTGCCGACATTGAGCGCGCGGCGCGCGAACGACTCGGCGGCCGCCAGCTCGCCGGCATGCAGCAGCCACTCGGACGCGATCCGGTTCGCCGTTTGCTGCAGCGCCGAGTTGCTGCTACCGATCAGTTGCGCCTGCAGGTCGACGGCCGTGGCATCGCCAATCGCCATCGCGTTGAACAGCGGGTCGAACGCGCGCTTGTGCAGCCAGGCGCGCACGAGCCGTTCGACCGAATCATCGGACGTCAGCGGCCGCAGCAGGCAGCAGTCGGGTTCGAACTCGGCCACCGACATGACCGATTGCGTCGTGCGGGCGCGGCTGATGACGACGATCAACGTCGATGGCCGCAGCCAGCCCTGGCGCCGCGCCTCGTCGCACAAGTGGTGCGCGAGCCCGCCATCGCCGAGATCCTGCTCGCAGGCCAGGATGTCGAAATGCCGCGCCTGCAGGCACTGCAATCCGTCCTCGACGGAATCGGCCGCCGCGACCGAGGTCACGCCGACGCGCGCCAGCAGCGCGCGCATCGTCGCTTCGCTGGCGCTCGGACGCATGACGATCAGCGCCGAGATGCCGGGCGGCAAGGGTTCGCCGCCGGCCCAAGGGCTCGGCAGGCGGGATCCGGCATCGCGGACGATCGAATCGGACTCGGGCATCGGGCTGGCCTCGTCGCCCTGGCATGGCAACGACTCGGTTCGGATACCGTCCGTTATCGTCGGCCGCCGCGCGTTCTTGAGCGGGCCCGCCGCGATGCGCGCGGGCCGCCGGACAGGCGCCAGACCGACGGTGGCCGATCCGCGACGACCGGCCGCGGCGCGAATCAGCCGACGATGACCTCGCTGACCAGCATGACCGGCGCGACCGACGTGTACTTGGGGATGTCGGCGCCGATCTCCTGCATGTGCGGCGTGATCGACGAGCGGAACGCATCGACGCTATCGAAGAACAGCGCACCGATCGCGTGGAACGGCGGCGCCGACCCCGGCGCGACGTTGCTGACGCCTTGGTCGATCGTGTATTTCAAGCAGGCGGGGCCGAGCTTGGCCTTGACCATCGGCATGTGCGAGTCGCGGTAGTAGTCGTGATCGAAACGACTGCCTTCCGAAGCCGGATAGAGGATGCTGACCTTGATCATGATTGTCTCCTGCGCGGGCGGCTGCGTGGCCGGCCTCGTCGCGCCGATGGTCGCGGATGCCCGTCGCATGAACGGACCGCCGGATCGGTGGTGGAACGGGTGATGGAAGATGGAGGCGCGGGCCGGAGTCGAACCGGCCTGGAAGGATTTGCAGTCCTCTGCATAACCGCTTTGCTACCGCGCCAAGCCCTCTATTATGCCATGGGATAGCAAAGAATGGCTACTCGGCGGCGGCCGGGCTCGCCCCGCCGTCACCGCTACCGGCTCGCTTGACGCGATCCGCCCCGGCCGCGACGATGAGACCTGGAGGAGACCCCGTACATGATCAAGATCGTCTTTTGCCTCAGGCGGCTGCCGGGCATGACCCGCGCCGAGTTCCAGGACTACTGGCGCCACCAGCACGCACCGCTCGTCGCCCGGCATGCGCCGGTGCTGGGCATCCACCGCTACGTGCAATGCCACACGATGGACGACGCGAGCTTCGCGCGGGCCGCCGGCGTGCGTGGCGGACATCCCCCTTACGACGGCGTCGCGGAGATCTGGCTGTCCGACACGCCGCCGTCCAGCACGCCGGAAGCACGACGCCAGGCCGGCCAGGACCTTCTGGACGATGAACGCCGCTTCATCGACCTGGACGCGTCGCCGCTCTTCTATACCGAGGAGAACGTCGTGATCGACGGGGCGACTTAGCACGCATTCGCCGGAAGATCGGGCCGGATTCGATACGCGCGTCAGCCGGCGCCGCAGGTACAGCTCACGCCGGAACCAGTGGTCTTGCTTGTCCTCGGCAAAAGAATGAACTACGATTCACAACATAAGTGAATCGCTGTTCATTTCTTCATGGCCTACCGTCAGACTCCCGCCGTCGAAGCGCGCCTCCAGGACAATCGCAGCCGCATCCTTCAGTCCGCCCGTACCCTGGTAAGCGAAGGAGGCTGGAGCGAGGCGCAGGTCGCCAGTGTCGCGGCAGCGGCCGGCATGGCCACAGGCACGGTGTACCGCTACTTCTCTTCGAAGGCGGAACTGTTCGCCGAGGTGCTTTCAGCCGTTTCGCAGCGCGAAGTCGATGTGCTGACCGAGATTGCAAGCTCGGGAGGGTCTGCGCTGGGTAGGCTGCACTCGGCCGTGGCCACTTTCGTGCAGCGAGCCATGCGCAATCCGCGCCTCGCTTATGCATTGATCGCCGAACCCTGCGACAAGGAGATCGACGAGGCACGGCTGACCTACCGCACGGCCATCAGCGAGGTCATCCGCTCGATCGTCGAATCGGGCCAGGCGGCCAAGGAAATCAGGCCCGACGTCCGCCCCGACATTGCCGCGACGGTGATCGTGGGCGGTTTCATGGAAGGACTGATCGGTCCTCTATCGCCGCTCAGCCGCCAACGGCACCCCGACACCGATACCTACCGGCGTGAGGTTGCCCAACTGGCCGACCAGATCGCCGTACTGGCCTGTACCAGCGTGGCCGCGCCTGTCGCCACGCTCAAACAATTCGACCGGAGACCCTGATGAACACGCGTTTACCGTCCGATATCGCCGCCAACCTTAGGGAGGGGGTTGCCGATCGCTACAGCACTCACGAGGTCTTCAACCAGGCGCGACCCGCCCGTGCCTTCAACGCCTTCACAGGGGATGCGGTTCTGCGTGCCGCCATCGAGCGGGAAGCGCCCTGGGCCGCCGATCGCTGTGCGGCGCTGGGCGCTTTGGCCGGCGATGAGCAGGTGCAGGAACTGGCGAGGCTGGCCAACCGCTACACGCCGGAGCTGAAGACCCACGACCGGTTCGGAAACCGGATCGACTGGGTGGAATTCCACCCGAGCTGGCACGAACTGATGTCGCTGGCCTGGAAGCACGAGGTGCCGAACCTGTGCTGGCGCACGAACGAGACAGGCGGCCACTACGCGCGCGCCGTGCTGTCCTACCTGTGGAATCAGGTCGAGCACGGGACGGGCTGTCCGACGGGCATGGTCTACGCTGCTCATGCCGGCTTCGGGGCCGAACCCGCGCTGGCGATCTGGGCCGAGAAGAGCAAGGGCACGATCTACGAGTTCAGCCGCCGTGAGGTCGGCGACAAACCTTCGGTCATCGTCGGCTACGCGATGACCGAGAAGCAGGGAGGCTCGGATCTGCGCGAGACGCGGACCACCGCGCGCTTTTCGCATTCGGCCGACTACCATGGCGCAACCGCGCATTGGTACGAACTGACGGGTCACAAGTGGTTCTGCTCGGTGCCGCAGTCGGACGGCTTCTTCACGCTCGCCAGGGTCGACGGCGGCGTCACCTGCTTCTTCCTGCCGCGAACCCTGCCGGACGGCAGCTTCAACCGCTTCTTCGTGCAGCGCCTGAAGGACAAGGTCGGCAATAGGTCCAATGCGTCGAGCGAAGTCGAATATGCAGGCACCCTGGCGATCCGCGTCGGCGAGAAAGGCCGTGGCATTCGCGAGATCCTTGCACGTTCGCACCTGACGCGGCTGGATTTCGCCGTCGGGTCGGCGGGTCTGATGCGTCAGGCGCTGACCCTGGCGCTGCGCCACACCACGACCCGCAAGGCCTTCGGCACCTCGATCGCCGAGCGGCCGATGATGGCCAACGTACTGGCGGACATGGCCGTCGAGGTGGAGGCCGCCACGCTGATGGCCCTGCGCGTGGCCAAGGCCACCGACCGGATGAAGACGGACGAGCACGAGAAGCTGCTCGCCCGCGTCACCACGCCGGCGGCCAAGTATTTCAACTGCTCGCGCGCCCCGGCCATCGCCAACGAAGCGCTGCAGTACCATGGCGGCAACGGCTTCATCGAAGAGAACCCCATGGCGCGCATCTACCGGGAAGCGCCGCTGAACAGCGTATGGGATGGCACGGCCAACATGATGTGCATGGACGTACGCCGCGCGATGACGAAGGACCCGCGCCCCCTCTGTCAAGATAGTTGGCATGTCGAGCGATGCCAGAATTCTTGAATCGA
>JASGFT010000192.1:0-8486 GCA_047605425.1 Burkholderiaceae bacterium
GTCAGTACCCACGCGAGTTGCTGTTCTCCAGCGTGGTGGAGCTGATGCTGCTGGTCGCGCTGGGGCTGCGTCCCTCGCTGCATGCGGCGGCCCGCAGGATGGCCAAACGGTAGCCGGTGTCGCTGGCGGCGCTGTACGCGAAGGTGCAGCGCACGGAGCCGGCGGTGCTGCGCGCGCTGATCCAAGGCAGCGCCCAGCGGCTGGCGCCGCTGGCCGGGCAGTTGCCGCAGTCGTCAAGCTTGCCGGGCTGGCAGTGACGGGTGTTCGACGGCAATCATCTGCCGGCCAGCGACAAACGGCTCGGGCCGTTGCGCGGGTTTCGGGGGGCGGCGCTGCCCGGGCACACGCTGGTGGTCTACGACCCGGACAGCGCGCTGGTGTGCGACAGCATGAGCGCCTGCAACGCGATGCCAGCGATGTCTGGCTGCGCAAGCTCGTGGCGACGGCGTACGGCCGCTGGGCCCAAGGACTCCGCACACCGCCTCATCGGCAGCCATAGCGTCGACGAGCGCGAGTGTGTTTGCGAAGTACGGAACCCTGTTGTACGACTGATTGCTACCGCCGACAAGCTGGGGAATCATCGCCGGAGAATCGCACTCCAGGAGGCTGCAGGACCATCGCGCGCCCTTGCGATGGTCCTGCAGCCTCCTGGCCATCAGGGAGACTCTCCACAATGACCCATCGTCGTTCGTTCAACGCGGCCCTCGTCGGCGCGGCCGTCGCCGGTCTGACCTGGCGGCGCACGGCCCATGCCAGCACTTACCCCAGCCAGCCGGTGCGCGCCGTCGTCGTCAATGCGCCGGGCACGGGCACCGACATCACGGCCCGTTTCGTCACCGTGGGCATGAGCAAGAAGTGGAGCGTGCCGGTCGTGGTCGAGAACAAGGCGGGCGCCGGCGGTGTGGTGGGTACCGAGTTCGTCGCCAAGGCGCCGCCCGATGGCTACAACATCCTGTTCACGACCGGCGCGCACTTCAGCTTTCCGTCGCTGTACGAGAAGCTCAGCTTCGACGCGCAGGCCGATTTCACGCCCGTGGCCGCTTTCGCGCAGGCGCCCATCGTCTTGTTCGTGGCGGCCGATTCGCCGTTCAAGACCGTGCAGGACGTCATCGCTGCTGCCAAGAAGGCGCCCGATGGCGTCAGCTATTCCTCTCCAGGCGCCGGCACTTCGTCGCACCTGGCTGCGGTGATGATGTGCAATCAGGCGGGCATCAAGATGATGCACGTCTCTTATCGATCGGCTTCACAGGCGGCGCTGGAAGTTGCCTCGGGCCAGACCCAGGTCGGTTTCAACGGGACCGGTGTGACGATGCCCTTGGTGCACTCGGGGAAGATCCGTATCCTGGCCGTCAGCGGACTCAAGCGTTCGGCCACGCTGCCCGATGTGCCCACCTTGGATGAGTCCGGCCTCAAAGGCTATGAATTCGTCACGCCCATTCTTGCGCTGGTGCGCTCGGGCACGCCGCAAGCCATCGTCGATACGATCGGTGCTGCGTTGATCGCGGCGGCCGACGGACCCGAGTTCCGCGAGGTGTGCAAGGCCCAGGGCCTGGACGTCGCCATCCAGGGCCCTGCCGAACTGAAGGTCTCGACACCCAAGGAGTTCGAGACCGCCAGGCGGCTGGTCGAACTCGCGGGCGCGGCCAAGTCGCGTTGAGGGCAGGAAAGCCGGCGGCGTTCGCGCCCGGTTTACGCCGAGGCCGTTGCCGCAGCCGTGGAGGCGGGTATTCAAGGCGCCGTCCCCGTATCCGTCGATGGATGGTCAAGCCACCGGTCGGGTTCACGACCGTTCCGGTGAGATAGGCCGCCTCGTCCGAGGCAAGAAAGGCCACCACCTTGCCGATGTCCGCCGGGCTTGCCACGCCCAGCGGGCTGCGGGCGACGATCTTCTCTTACTGCCTGCGGTGCATGTCCGAAACGGTGCTGTCCGCGCCGAAGACTGCGGTCCATGAGGGCGTGTCGCGGACCACGGTCACGCAGACGCAATCGACCCGGATCCGGTCGCGGGCCAGATCCTTGGACATCACCTTGCTGGCGGCCATCAGGCCGCCGGACAACGCGGCGATCGCGGTCTGGCCCGGGGTGGGGCTGCGGTCGCCCTCCGAGGTGACGAAGACGACACTGCCGCCGCCGCGCGCCTGCATGGCGGGGACGGCCGCCTGCACCACCAGCAGCTTGGCCGCCAGCGCCTGGCCGGCGAAGGCGGTCACGCGGGCCAGGTCGATGCCGTCGGCCTGCGCGCAGAAGTCTTCATCGCGTCTGCGCGCTCCATCATCGTGCCGTTCCTGGCACGGGAGCTCGGCAATTTCGCTCGCGACTTTCCCCAGGTGAAGCTGGTGCTGCGCGAGCTGGAGAACGCGGAGATCGTGGAAGCGGACGCGCAGGGCGGCGTCGACATCGGCGTGTTCGCCGTTGCGCCCGGCCTGGACCTCGCCGCCATCGAAACGGCGCCATCCCGCACCGATCAGCCGGGCATGCTCGACGCCGATCCGGCCCTTGTCGACATCGACGGCGGCCATTGCGACGCCGAACGAATCGAGCAGGATCCGCTTGCATTCGTGGGTGACCTCCGCGGGCAACTAGTCATGGCTGCAGCGGTCCGTGAACTCGGCCAGGGCATCGATCAGGTTCGGTTTCATGGTTGACCTCCTGGATGAATCGAAATGGGCAAGGCGCTTAGGGGCAGGGCCAGAAGGAACGTCTCAAAACATGTGGCGCACGCCGAGGCTGACCTGCGATTGCTTGCTGCTGCTGGACAGCTCGGAATACATGCCGGCCTTGCCGCCGTTGTCGACTTTCTGCTGGTTGTAGAGCGCATACAGATCGGTCCGTTTGCTGAGCGCGTACCTGAAGCCCAGGTTGATCTGCTTGATGTTCTGATCAGCGGCGGTCCGGTCATTGAGCTGCTGGTAGCCGGCCATCAGCGTCCAGTAGCTCAGCGGGTAGACGACGAGGAACGACAGGACGTCGCCGTTCCTGCCGGAAACGTTACGCGCGTTGCGCTCGCGGGTCCAGTAGGTGCCGACCCGCCCACCCTGGCCGAAGCGCAGGTTGGCGCCGATGGCGTGCAGCGTTTCCTTCGCCTTGTCCGTTTCGCAGCCGTTGTCGCCGGGGCAGCCCATCTGATGCCAGGCGAGGCCGAGATCGACCGGGCCGGCACCGTAGCTCATCCCGACCGAGTGCATATGGCCGAGCGTCTGCGAGCTTTCCCGCAGGGCCGCCATCGCAATCAGCTTGAAGCCCGCGAAGTTCGCCGAGGTCAGCTTGATCATGTTGGCCACCCGCGTGCCGCCGATCATGTTGTTGAAGCGCGCTGCCGACGAACCGGCGGCCTGGGCGGCGCCGTCGATCGCCGCTGCCGCATTGCCGACGTAGAGCGAGTTGGTCCACTGCACGAAGACATCGCTGATCACCGGCAATTGGTTTCCCAGCGTGATCTGGCCCCAAGGTCTGTACGAAAGCCCGGCCCACGACTGGCGGTTCCAGTAGATCGCCGGCGACGACGGCGTCCCGTTAGCCATATTGATGCCCGATTCGAGATTGAAGATGGCTGTCAGGCCGCCTCCGAGGTCTTCCTGGCCGCGCATGCCGAACCGTGACGTATAGAGGTTTCCGCTGCGGATCTCGTTGTAGTAGCTACCCTCCCTGTTGCTGGTCCGGTTGAAGCCGACGTCTGCTGCTCCATAGAGGCTGATGTTAGGCTCACCGATTGCAGGTGCCGCATCCAGCATAGAACTTAGTCCTGTCAGCGCCAGCGCCCATGCTTTCTTGTTTCTCATCGGTTCTCCTAATATTAGGCTAGCAATGGCTCGTATGCCGGTTCGGCGACAGCGAGCCTCTATGAGAAGAGGAGAAGGGCCTCGGCCGAGGCTCGGCGAATTCTAGGAGCAAGCCGATTGAGCGGTCCAGAGACAATGGGAGGCTGTTCCGTACATCGGTTTTGGCGCTGTGCTGCAGCGGGTGCTGGGGCAACTGCTTAGGAGATTTCGAAAGCGTCTAGAGTTGGCTGTGCAAGTCGGCCAGTTGCGCCTGCAGCCTCCCGGCCGTTTCCTTGAGTGCGGGTGCGATCCGCTCGCGCTCCGCTTGCAGGCAAAGTCCCGGTCCTACGGCGGCCTTGCCGCAGCTCAGGCTCATCAGCGTCGCTTCACGGCCCAGGCGCACCGGCAGCGCCACGCCGAAGGTATTGCGCTGGTAGCCGCCGACCACGGCACAGACGCCTTCGGATGCGAGCTCGGCGAAGGAAGCGCGCATCGAATGTGCCGGCGACTCGCTCTGGGGGCCTGCGTGGCGCTCGAGTTCCTCGATCAGCGATCGCCGCTCCTCGGGGGGCAGTCCCCACAGGTAGGCCCTGCCGATGGATGTGCTGCCCATCGGCAGCACCGACCCTACACCCAGGCGCAGCGTGGCGACCTCGCGGCTCACGCGATATCCGATGTAAAGCATGTCGAGGCCGTCGCGGATGGCGAGCGCTACCGAAACGTCGAGCAGGTCCGCCAGCTCCTGCATCGGCGGCTGGGCAGCTTGCAGCAGTTCGCTCGAAGCCAGGTAGGCATGGCCGATGCCGAGGGCGCCGGCGGAGAGCTCGAATGCGCGCCCGCCCGGAACATGGCGCAGAAAGCCGACCTGCAGCAGCGTCGAGGTCAGCCGCGAGATCGTGGCCTTGGGCAGGCCCGTGCGCCTGACCAGCTCCGCATTGGTCAGTGGCGTCCGGTCCGATCGAAACGCGCGCAGGACCTTCAGTCCGCGCTCGACGGTCAGGAGAGCGGCGCTTTCGGGTCCGCCGGTCTTGCGAGAGGTCATGGCCGCGCGCTCGAGCGCTGGATTTCCCGGGCCATGCGGGCCAGCGCGGGGCCCAGCTCACCGACGCTCCTGGCGCGGCCGATGAGCCTGGACGGTCCCATGCAGCTTGCGGCGAGCGGCGCCTCGCCGGGGAACTGGACGGGGGTGGCCACCATGGTCATCGGGCTGCCCGATTCTCCCGGCGCCACGCAGAATCCGTGCTCGCGCACCCGTTCGATGGCTTGGTGCATCTGCCTGCTCTGTTCACTCCAGCCGCACGCGGGCGGGTGCTCGGCGCTGCGCAGCAGGTAGTGCCGCTCGGCGTCGGGCAGGCTGGCCAGCAGTGCCCAGCCGGGGGCGGTCGACGTCAGCCCCAGGCGGGTGCCGACCCCGGGTTGCAAGGCGGCGGGAAGGGAGGGAGTCCTGCAGCTGTCGATGACCACCAGGTCCAGCCGGTCGCGGGCGCATAGTTGGACGTGAACTTGATGGCGCTCGGCGAACTGGCGCATTGGCGGGTGGGCGGCACGGTGGATCTCGGAATCGGCGGCCGCCCGGTAACCCAGCGCCAGGGTCGAGGAGCCCAGGTAGAACCGCCGCGCGTCCGCAGCACAGCGTAGATAGCCCAGCGTCACCAGCGTCCGGGTCATGCGCGTGACCGTCGAAGCGGGAAGCCCCGTTCGTCCGGCAAGCTCGCCGTTGCACAGCCATCGATCCTCAGGGGTGAATGCCGACAGGATGGATAGCGCGCGGGCGAAAGGGGTGACGATGTGGCGGTCTCGGGTGACCGCAGCGGGTGGACCCGACGCAACGAGATCGGGTCGGGTCGGAAGCTGCCGGTCCGGGCGATGTCTGTCCTTGTCCATGAAATCCCTTTATCTAACTAACGTACATTAGATTACGAATGTCGACCAAGGTCGATTAGGGTTTTCTCGTCCCCTGAATGGGTGGGTTGATTTGGGACGGGTAGTGGTCCACCCTGGCTCTACCATCCGGGGGCCGGGCTCTGGCGCGCCTGATTGCCAAAGTCCGGCAAACCGCCGGAGGCTCGGCCTCTCGCAGCTCGCGCAGCATGTTGCGCGCGATCACCGTCTGCTGGATCTGCGTCGTGCCTTCGTAGATCCGGAACCGGCGGACGTCGCGGTAGAAGCGTTCGATGGCGTAGTCGGCCATGTAGCCGGCGCCGCCGAAGATCTGCACGGCGCGATCGGCCACCCGGCCGCACATCTCGGACGCGAACATCTTGGCGCACGAGGCTTCGGTGCTGACCGGCAGCTTGTCGTCGCGCCTGCGGGCAGCATCCGCCACCATCGAGCGCGCCGCATGGATCTCGGCCTTGCTGTCGGCCAGCATGGCCTGCACGAGCCATCAGCGTGAACATGCCCGCGTGGGGCGCGTTGGTGATGAAGCGCTTGGTGCCGTTGACGACATAGTGCTCGCCGTCCCGGACCGCTGTGGTGCGCAGCGAGGCGGCATCGGAGCCGGCCTCGGGCTCGGTCAACGCGAACGAGGCGATCAGTTCGCCGGTGGCCAGCCGCGGCACAGCTCGAACATGACCAGGACTTCTTCCTCCATCGTCAGTTCCAGGCCGCCGAAGCGCTCGGGGATGGTCAGGCCGAACAGGCCCAGGGCCTTCATGTCGGCCACGATGTCTTCGGGATTTTCGTCGGTCTCGGCCACCCGCTCTTCGCAGGGGATCAGGCGTTCGCGCACGAAGCGGGAAACAGTGTCGAGCAGGTCGTTGAGCGATTCTTGATCGCGGATCATGTCGGTATGGCTGGGAAAGTGGGAGTTGGTCGGATCGTCGGCCGCGCCGGCAGGCGATGCAAGCCATTCCTCGAAATCGTTCCGACGAATGGAAGCAGTCGCCAGGTCGTCGAAAGCTGCCAATGTACGGAACATTATCGGCCCGCCCGTTGACCGGGCCGGGCCGGCGCTTCATGGTATACGGTGTTGCGGATGCGTTCCTTCGCTAATCGTTCTTACCCGTTCTTCCTTCCTTTCCTCGACGGGCTGTGCGCTTGCCGGCCGTCTTGCTTCAGCCGACCCCATGCCCATCGATCCACGCCGCCTGCTTGCCCGCCCTTTTCCCCCGATCGAGCAGACGTACGCGTTTCGCGATACCCAGATCTACGCGCTGGGCCTGGGCATCGATCCACTGGATCCGGGGCCGCTGAGCTTCGCCTATGAAGGGCAGGACGGCGCATCGCTGCGCGCCGAGATCTGGGTGCGCGGCAACACGGTATCGCTGCGCGTCACCGCGGTGGAGCGCGGCGTAGTGGTTCTGAACAATGCGCGGGTCGATCTGCGCTGAACGACAATTTTTTCTCGGAGGAACGAGATGGATCTGGGATTGGGCGGCAAAGTCGCCATCGTGACAGGCTCGGCGCGCGGTCTGGGCGCCGCGACGGCGCGCCGGCTGGCGCAGGAGGGCGCCAAGGTCGTCATCACCGACATCAATGCCGAATTGGCGCGGGCCACGGCCGAACGGCTGCGCAACGAGGGGCTGGCGGCGCACTGCATCGTCGGCGACATCACCAAGGCTGCCGACGTGCAGCGCCTGGTCGACGAAACGGTGGCCCATTTCGGCGGCGTCCACATCCTGGTGAACAACGCCGGAGCGCCGCGCGACAAATATCTGGTCAAGATGACCGAGGAAGACTGGGATCTGGTCATCACCGTGATGCTCAAGGGCGCCTTCCTGGCCGCCAAGGCCGTCATGCCGCACTTCATCGAACAGGGCTGGGGGCGCGTCATCAACATCAGCTCGCGGGCCCATCTGGGCAATCCGACGCAGGCGAATTACTCGGCCGCGAAGGCCGGCCTGATCGGCATGGCCAAGGCGCTGGCGCAGGAGGAAGGCCGCTATGGCGTCACGGTCAACTGCGTGGCGCCCGGCTTCATGGAAACGGAAATGGTCAAGGCGCTGGCGACCTATGAGGTCATCAAGGAGCGGGCGGTCCAGGCGCAACCGATCAAGCGCGTGGGCCAGCCCGACGACATCGCCGATGCCGTGACCTTCCTGGCCAGCGAGCGCGCCGGTTTCATCAGCGGCGAGGTGCTGCATGTGACGGGCGGGCGCTACGGCTGATGGCTTGGCGTCACCCGCGTCGCCAATGGCCGGTATCGAAAACGACGGCCGCCAGCGTCCGATGGATGGGCGATGGCAGCGGACCCTTCACGATATTCGAGATGCATTGACATGAAACGAGCAGCCATCGTCTCCCCGTTGCGCACCCCTGTGGGGGCATTCGGCGGAGCACTGAAAGCGGTACCGGTCGAGGAATTGGGCGCCATCGTCGCGCGCGCCATCGTGGAGCGCACGCGGCTCGATCCGGCGCGCATCGACGACGTGGTCTTCGCGCAGAGCTACACCAACGGCGAGACGCCGTGCACCGGGCGCTGGGTGGCGCTGCAGGCGGGTTTCCCGATCGAGGTGGCGGGGATGCAGCTCGACCGGCGCTGCGGCGGCGGCGTGCAGGCGCTGGCCACGGCGGCGATGATGGTGCAGACCGGCGCGGCCGACGTGGTGCTGGCCGGCGGCGTGGAGAGCATGAGCAACGTCGAGTACTACACCACCGACATGCGCTGGGGCAAGCGCGCGGGCACCGTGAAGATGCACGACCGCCTGGATCGCGGCCGCGAGCGCTCGCAGCCCGAGAGCCGCTTCGGCAAGATCAGCGGCATGATCGAAACGGCCGAGACGCTGG
>JASGFT010000193.1:0-8454 GCA_047605425.1 Burkholderiaceae bacterium
TCACCCACCGAGACCTCAATGCGGCGTTTGGCTGAACGGAACTCTTTCACTACGTTCTCCGATAGTCATGTGCTGTGATGGAGACCATGAGAACCGGTATCTCGGCTGCTTCGACTCGATAGATGACTCGCCATTGAACCCCGAGCCGGGACGATCGATGCCCCTCCCATTTCCCGGCCAGCGATTCATCGTGGAACCCCTTGATCCGTCGTAGCCCCATCGGGCCGGACAGAGACACGATGTCCTTCCACTTCTCATACCGGACAAGGACCTCGCGAGGTGCTCCACCAAGCTGGCGGTCTACCCTGCGGTGCTCAAGGACACTCCACATGCCCTATTGTGCATATCCTATATTTAAGATGTCAAGGTCGGTTGTCTGGATGTATGACGTCCGAGCTGAGCAGCATGAAGTTCTACTCGAACATACGCAGCGGCGTGTGCCATGCGACCAACGTTTGAGCCCACCCACGCGCTACGGCTGGCGCAGCCAGCCGTAGCGCGTGGGTGTGGAACGAAGGGGCAGGCAGCAACTCGTGCGCGGGGTGAGAGGTAGGTTGGGCTGCCGTCCTATGGATGCGGCCCCCAGGGAGCAGCAACGAGCAACTGATTGGCTTGAGTTCGAAGTAGCGGACGCAGCTGGGTTGCGAATGCCATGAAATCTTTGTCATCAGACAGTTGCTTCCAAAAGACTCGACGAGCCTCGTCACTTTCAAATCGCCACAAATGGACTAGCTGATGAAGCTCGCCACTGTCAGACGTGAAATAGCCGACTAGGTTCTTCGAGAACCCGCCAGCGTCCAAGGCAGGCCAACCGAGAGTCTGATAGAGACGAATGACCTCGGGCATTTTTCCGACAATGACAGAGTAGGTGCGCTTCTCATAGATGGTTGGCATGTGCATACCTCATAGATGGCATGAGTAGACGTTTGCTTCCTAACGCGTTGGCTGAGCGGCGCGTCGACACCGCGCAGGCAAAGAACTATGCTGCTTCCGGCGCGTTCGTTCGAGCCAAAAATTAGGCTACACCACCTCCAGAACCATGGTCTTCTGGCATCCCTTTCATAGCCTCAGTAGCATGAATGGGTTCGCCCTTGTCCATAAGCACGATCGGCAAACTGTTGCAGCTACACCGGAGTGCCTTGATCTGACGATTTAAGGACGCGCTGATTTATTCGGCGCCCGCCGGCGCGAGCCCGGCAGCGAGCGAGGATGGGCGACAATAGCGGCCAGACCAAGGGCAGCCCGGACAGAGACGATCGATGCGCAAACAGATGACCTTCGCGGACGCCGAGCAAACCGAGCACCTGCGCAAGACGCGGCGCCAGCGATTCCTGGAAGAGATCGAGGCGATCACGCCGTGGTCGATGCTTGAGGAGACGATCGAGCCGCACTATCCGAAACCGCAAGGAGCGGGCCGACCGCCGATCGGAGTGCAGCGGATGCTGCGGATGTACGTGGTGCAGCAGTGTTTCGGGCTGTCCGACGAGGCAGCCGAGGACGCGATCTACGACAGCGAAGCGATCCGGCGGTTCGTGGGGATCGACTTGACGCGAGAGGCGGCGCCGGACGTCACGACGTTGCTGAAGTTCAGGCGGCTGCTGGAAAAGCATGAACTGACCAAGTCGATCTTCGATCGGATCAACGAGCACCTGTGGAAGCAGGGGTTGATGCTGCGAGAGGGAACGATCGTTGATGCCACGATCGTGCAGGCGCCCTCGTCGACCAAGAACAAGCAAGGCGAGCGCGACCCAGAAATGCACCAAACGAAGAAGGGGAACACCTGGCACTTCGGGATGAAGTGCCATATCGGAGTGGACGCCGATTCGGGGTTGGTGCACACGCTGGTGACGACGGCGGCCAACGTGAACGACGTGACGCAGGCGCATGCGTTGCTGCACGGGCAAGAGACCGAAGTGTATGGCGACGCCGGCTACCAGGGTGTGGAAAAGCGAGAAGAGAACGAGCAGGCCAACGAGCGCGATGTGACCTGGCACATAGCGATGAAGCAGGGCAAGAAGTGAGCGTTGCCGGAACCGGGCTGGGGCGCAAAGATGCGGGCGGCCGAGAAGATCAAGGCGCAGATTCGCTCGAAGGTCGAGCGTCCGTTTCATGTGCTCAAGAACCGGCTGGGTCACAAGAAGGCGCGATACAAGGGGCTTGCGAAGAACACGGTGCAGTTGTTCGGCTTGTTTGCGTTGGGAAATTTGTTGATCGCCAAGAGGCGATTGATGGGGAGCGACACCCGAGTTGCGCCTGCGATGGGCTAAGGAGGGCCGAAAAGGGCCAGGACGAGGGCGAAATTGCCCAATCATTAGGCAGGGTTGCTCAAAAAAGCACCAGATCGTGGTCATCAGGACGCTGCGCTCGATGGTCGACGCGTAGCTGCGCGCTCAAGCCGCATTGATCAGCGCGTCCCTAGCCCGGGCTTGAACGATTCGATACGGGCCTCCGGAACCATTCGTTCGCATGATATCGCTAACCCGCATCAACTCATTCCGTCTCCGCCAACACCCGAAACTCACCCCCGCAGCAACGCATCATTCTCCCGCCAAGGCGACAACTGCCCCTCATAAACCCCCGGCCCCTTCCGAAAATGCGCCGCCTCTTCCAGCGTCTCCACAAACGGCATATCAATCGGATACCGCCGATCCCCCCGCGGCCGTGGCCCGGCCTTCGACACATGCCCCCACAGCGGATGGCCAACGACCTCCTCGGCGATCGCCGCGGCGGCGATCAACTTGTCCAGGTCGTAACCGGTCTCCACCCCCATCTCATGGCACAGGTCGACGAAGTCTTCGGTGGGCACATGACCGGCCGCGCGGCCGTTGCCGCAATACGGGCAGCCGCCCATGCCGCCGATCGAGGTGTCGAACTCGGTGGCGCCCAGTTGCAGCGCTTCGTAGTAGCTGGCCAGCGTCGCGCCGCGCTGGTTGTGCAGGTGCATGTGCCAGGTCGTGATGCCGGGCCAACGGTCGTGGATCGCGATCATCGTCTCGCGCACCAGGTGCGGCAGGTTCCAGCCCATCGCTTCGAGGAACGACAAGCGCGTGACCGGGATGCCCGCCGATTCCCATTTGCCGATCATCAGCGCCAGCAGGTCCAGCCGCTGCGCCAGCGTGTACGGCCCCTCGAAATTGCAGCCGAACGGATTGCCGAGCGCGACCGAGCCCTCGGTGACGCCGCGCTCGCGCGCCGCCGCGACGGTGGCGTCCATCGCGGCGATCTGCTGCGCCTGGCTGCGGTTGTAGTTGCGGCGCGCGAACGCGTCGCTCATCTCGACGTGCAGGCCGGGGCGGCGCTGGCGGCGGCGCACGTCGAGCTTCGGCCAGTAGGCGTCGGCGCGATCGAAGCCCCGCTTGTTGAACACGGCCGCCGTGTAGACGACGCCGGGCTTGGGCACGAAGCGCTGCGCGATCTCGTCGATGCACGCCATCTGCGGCGTCCACTTCGGATGCGCGAACGAGCCGATCGAGATCACTTTGGCGCCGGTCTCGCCGAGCGCGTCCAGCAGCCGCAGCTTGGCCTCGACCGGGATGTCGGCGCTTTCGATCTGCAGGCCCTCGCGCATCGTGTCGTCGGTGATCGTGACGGCGGTGGGCAGGCGGCCGAAGCCCCCCGGCGCGGGTTGATCGGCTGCGCGGGTCATGGCGAGTCTTCTCCGTCGGGTGTGCCGGGGCGCCGGGATCGTGACGACGCCGTCGGCAAAATCCAGATCTTATGCCGCCACCGGCTGCGCCACCTCGGCCGAATGCAGATGGCAGGCGACCGCGCGGCCGTCGCCGGTCGACGTCAGCGCCGGATCCTCGGTCTTGCAGCGCGGCATCGCCAGCGGACAGCGCGTGTGGAAGCGGCAGCCGGACGGCGGCTTCATCACGCTGGGCACTTCGCCCTTGACGACGATGCGCGCGCGCTGCGCCTCGGCGCGCGGGTCGGCGATCGGGATCGCCGCCAGCAGCGCCTGCGTGTACGGATGCAGCGGTTCGCGGTACAGGTCGTCGCGCGTGGCGATCTCGACGATGCGGCCCAGGTACATGACGGCGATGCGATCGCTGATGTGGCGCACCACCGCCAGATCATGGGCGATGAAGATGTACGTGAGCCCCATCCGCTTTTGCAGGTCCATCAGCAGGTTGACGACCTGCGCCTGGATCGACACGTCCAGCGCCGAGACCGGCTCGTCGCAGATGATCAGGTTGGGCTCGAGCATCAGCGAGCGGGCGATGCCGATGCGCTGGCGCTGGCCGCCGGAGAACTCGTGCGGGTAGCGGTCGGCCATGTCGGGCAGCAGGCCGACCGTGGCGAGCATCTTGGCGATCTTGTCGCGGGTGGCCTCGCGGTCCTTGTCCAGGCCGTGCACCTCGAGCGGCTCGCGGACGATGTCGCTGACCTTCATCCGGGGGTTCAGCGAGCCATAAGGATCCTGGTAGACCATCTGCACGTGGCGACGGAACTCGCGCAACTGCTGCGGCGCCCAGTGGGTGACGTCCTGGTTCTCGTAGACGATCCGGCCGCCGGTGGCGGCCAGCATGCGCAGCACGGCCAGGCCGGTCGTGGACTTGCCGCAGCCGCTCTCGCCGACCAGGCCGAGCGTTTCGCCGCGCCGCAGGGTGAACGACACGCCGTCGACGGCCTTGACCGCGCTGACCTGCCGGCGGCGGATGACGCCCGCGTAGATCGGGAAATGCACTTGCAGGTTCTCGACCTGCAGGATGAGGTCGTCGTCGGACTTGCCCGTCGACGGGCGGGAGGCGGAGGGTGGCGTGGTGGAGGCCATGCTCTCGATTCCTTCTATGTCCCTCGTCACACTTCGACGAAGCAGGCTTTCAGGTGGCCGGCGCCGACGTCGGTCAGCGGCGGACGTTCGGCGCGGCAGCGCTCGATCGCGTGCTTGCAGCGCGGCGCGAACGCGCAGCCGGGCGGCATCCGCGACAGGTCGGGCGGCTGCCCTTCGATCGGCACCAGCCGCTGGTGCGGGTCGCCGTCCAGGCGGGGGATCGACGCCATCAGGCCCAGCGTGTACGGGTGCTTGGGTTCGCCGTACAGCGGTAGCGCGGGCGCGGTCTCGACGATCCGGCCGCCGTACATGACGGCGACGCGGTCGGCGTAGCGCGCGACCACGCCCAGGTCGTGCGTGATCAGGATCAGCGCCGAGTTGGTCTCGCGCGTCAGCTCCTTGAGCACGTCCAGCACCTGCTGCTGCACGGTCACGTCCAGCGCGGTGGTCGGCTCGTCGGCGATGATCAGCCGCGGCCGGCAGGCCAGCGCCATCGCGATCATCACGCGCTGGCGCATGCCGCCCGAGAACTGGTGCGGGTAGGTCTTGAGCCGGTTGGCGGCGTCGGGGATGCGCACGCGGGCCAGCAGCTCGGCCGCGTCCTGGTAAGCGTCCTTCCACGACTTGCCCTGGTGGAGCTGGATCGGCTCGGCCACCTGCTTGCCGATCGTCAGGCCCGGATTGAGCGAGGACATCGGCTCCTGGAAGATCATCGCGATGCGGTTGCCGCGGATCTGGCGCATCTGCGCGTCGGACAGCTTCAGCAGGTCCTGTCCGTCGAACAGGATCTGTCCCTCGTCGATCCGGCCGGCCGGCGCGGCGATCAGCCGCATGATCGACAGCGAGGTGACGCTCTTGCCCGAACCCGATTCGCCGACGATGGCCAGCGTCTCGCCGGCGTCGACGTCGAACGACACGTGGTCGACCGAGGTGATCGTGCCGCGGTCGGTGCGAAAGCGCGTGGTCAGGTCGCGCACGCGCAGCAGCGGCGCTTTCGATGGCGTCGGGCCGGCCTTGGGCCGCTCGAGCGTGGCGGAGCTGTTGGTCGTCACGGTCAATACCCCATCTTCTTCTTGAGCGCCTGGTCGAGCCAGATCCGCGCGTAGATCGGTCCGGGGCGCTCGGCGCCGGCCCGCAGCTCGCCGCCGTAGTTCTTCACCCACGGCCACCAGAACGTGTACGCGTACTGCGTGGGCAGCCAGATGAACGGCGCCTTGTCGAGGATCTCGCGCGTCAGCTCGCGAACCGCGAGCTGGCGGCCGGCCTCGTCGCGATCGTTGCTCGCCGCCTCGAGCCGTTTGTCGAACGCCGCGTCCGCGTATTGCGCCGGGTTCCACAGGCTGCCGCTCTCGAAGTTCTTGCGCAGCGCGACCGTCGGGTTCGTGTGGCCGCTGTCCATGAAGTAGCCGGCCTCGTTGTTGTGCGTGGTCATCGCCGACAGGAAGGCCGCGTACTCCATCGGTTGCAGCTCGACCTTGACGCCGACCTGCTCGAGGTAAGCGGCGATCAACGGCAGCAAGTCGACGTGATCGGGCGCGCACGAGCAGTACTGGACCTTGAAGCTGAAGCCCTTCGGGTAGCCGGCCTCGGCCAGCAGCTTCTTGGCCTTGTCCGGGTCGTAGGTGTACAGCTCCTTGACCGACGCGGGCATCTTGTCCAGCGGTTCGTAGTAGCCGACGTAATCCGGGTGCTGCGGATAGCCGAGCAGCTCGGCGTTGCCGCTGTAGAACGACTTGACGATCTCCTGCTTGTTGACCGCCATGTTCAGCGCGCGGCGCACGCGCACGTCGTCGAAGGGCTTGCGGTCGACCCGCATCGCCAGGAACGTGCCGCGCGTGGACAGCCAGCGCGACCACTTGGCCTGCGACGCGCTCTTCTTCAGGTCGTCGGCCGCGCTCCAGCGCACGGCTTCGAGCAGGTCGATCTTGCCGGTGCGGAACGAGGCGAGCAGCGTCGACTCGTCCTTGATCAGCCGGTAGACGAGCTTGTCGACGAACGGCAGCTTGTAGTCCTTGCCGCCGACCGTGATCTTGTCCCAGTAGTTGGGGTTCTTGTCGTAGGTGTTGGACGTGCTCTGGACGACGTCGGTCAGCATGAACGGGCCGGTGCCGTTGGCGTTCTTCCAGTTGGCGGCGCCGGCGGCGGCCACTTCGTTGGGCACGATCGCCGAGTAGTAGCCGTAGCCGAACCGGTACTGCCATTCGCCCAGGTAGTACTTGAACTTGAAGACGACCGTGTACTTGTCCGGCGCCTCGGCCTTCTCGATGTGCTCGTGCGAGCGGACGATGCGCTTGGGGCTCGCCTGGTAGCGGTTGAACGAGTCGACGACGTCCTGAGCCGTCAGCTCGCGGGCCTTCATCACGCCGGGCCTTTCGGGAAACATCACGCCCTTGCGCAGCTTGATCTCGGCGCGCAGCGGGTTTTCCTTCAGCACCCAGCTCTCGGCCAGCTCGCCGCGCACCGCGTCGGGCGGGATCCACGCGTCGGCGGTGAATCCGTATTTGCCGCCCAGGTGCCGCGCCTGCGTCAGGTCGGCCGCGAACAGCATCTCGTAGACCTGGCCGGTGTCCTGGTTGAACTTCCAGTTCCAGTCGGCCTGGTCCCAGGTCAGCGCGCTGATCGTCGGGTTGACGGTGCTGGTCGTCAGCGTGCCGCCGTACTGCGGCGTGTCGGATGCCTGAGCCTGCGCCGCCGCCGGCGCGGCCATCAGCGCCCAACCGGCGGCGCAGACGAGCGCCAGCGCGGTCAGCGGCCGCCTCGTTCGGATCGTCATCATGTCTCCATCGTCGTTGTCGTCATCGCTGTCGCCACGCCCGCCGGCACGCGGTGATCAATATCCCATCTTCTTCTTCAGCGCCTGGTCGATCCAGATCCGCGCGTAGATCGGCCCGGGCCGGTCGCCGCCGGCGCGCAGCTCGCCGCCGTAGTTCTTCACCCACGGCCACCACAGCGTGTAGATGTAGTGAGTCGGCATCCAGATGTACGGCGCGCTATCGAGGATCTCGCGCGTGATCGCGCGGATCTGGCGCTGCCGCTCGGGCTCGTCGCGCTCGGCGAGCGCGGCGGTGATCTTCTTGTCGATCTCGGGGTTCGCGTACATCGACGGGTTCCACACCTGGCCCGTCGCGAAGCTCTTGCGCAGCGTGGTCGTCGGGTTCGTGTGGCCGTTGTCCATGAAGTAGCCGGCCGCGTGCTTCTTGGTCGTCATCGCCGACAGGAACGACGCGTACTCCATCGGCTGCAGCTCGAGGGTGACGCCGACCTGCTCGAGATAAGCGGCGACCAGCGGCAGCAGGTCGGTGTGGTTCGGGCTGCACGAGCAGTACTGGACCTTGAACGAGAACCCCTTGGGGTAGCCGGCTTCGGCCAGCAGCTTCTTGGCCTTGTCCGGGTTGTACGTGAACAGCTCCTTGACCGAGTCGGGCATCTGATCGAGCGGCTCGAAGTAGCCGATGTAATCCGGATGCTGCGGGTAGCCGAGCAACTCGGCGTTGCCGTTGAAGTACGACTTGACGATCTCCTGCTTGTTGACCGCCATGTTCAGCGCGCGACGCACGCGGACGTCGTCGAACGGCTTGGTGTCCATCCGCATCGCCAGGAAGGTGCCGCGAACGTTCAGCCACTTTGAGGACTTGATCTGCGGATTGCTCTTGAGCAGCTCTTCGGCCGCGCTCCAGCGC
>JASGFT010000194.1:0-8324 GCA_047605425.1 Burkholderiaceae bacterium
TCGGTCGTGTCCGGCCACATCCGCGGCGTCACCAACACGATCCCGCTGCAGGTCGAGATCCTCTACAACGAATACCAGTTCCAGGCCGCCTTCGCCGTCGCTTCGCTGCTGGCGCTGCTGGCGATCGCCACGCTGGTCGTCAAAACCTTCATCGAATGGCGCGTCGCGCAGGCGGCCCGCCAGTCGTCGGGCCCGGTCGAACGCCCGCTGTCGCTGCCGCCGAGCCGCACCGGCGCGCCGCGGGCCCCGGCACCGCCCGGCGAGCCGGCCGCCGTCGCCGCGCGCTGAAACCCCGTCCCCCGTTCGCCTCGCACGAAAGCCCTTAGTCATGAGCATCGAAGTCCGCAACGTCTCCAAGCGCTTCGGCGATTTCATCGCCCTGAACAACGTCTCGGCCACGATCGACTCGGGCGAGCTGGTCGCGCTGCTCGGGCCGTCCGGCTGCGGCAAGACGACGCTGCTGCGGATCATCGCCGGCCTGGAAACGCCCGACAGCGGCAGCATCCTGTTCTCGGGCGAGGACGCGACGCACGTCGACGTGCGCCGGCGCCAGGTCGGCTTCGTGTTCCAGCACTACGCGCTGTTCCGCCACATGACGGTGTTCGAGAACGTCGCCTTCGGCCTGCGCGTCAAGCCGCGCGGCGAAAGGCCGAACGAGAAGTTCATCCGCGACAAGGTCAAGGAGCTGCTGTCGCTGGTCCAGCTCGACTGGCTGGCCGACCGCTATCCGTCGCAGCTTTCCGGCGGACAGCGCCAGCGGATCGCGCTGGCGCGGGCGCTGGCCGTCGAGCCGCGCGTGCTGCTGCTCGACGAGCCGTTCGGCGCGCTCGACGCCAAGGTGCGCAAGGAGCTGCGGCGCTGGCTGCGGCGGCTGCACGACGAGTTGCACGTGGCCAGCATCTTCGTCACGCACGACCAGGAAGAGGCGCTGGAGGTGGCCGACCGCGTCGTGCTGATGAACGCCGGCAACATCGAGCAGATCGGCAGCCCGAACGACGTGTGGAACCATCCGGCCAGCCCGTTCGTCTACGGCTTCCTCGGCGACGTCAACCTGTTCCACGGCCGCGCGCAGGATGGCCAGGTCCACGTCGAAGGCATCACGCTGGACGCGCCCGAGCACCTGGCCGTCAACGACGCCGAGGCGCTCGCCTACGTGCGGCCGCACGACATGGACGTCGAGCGGCTGACGCCGCAGTCGACGGCCGGCATCGTCGTCAAGCTCGGCCGCATCGTGCAGACCGGATCGATCGCGCGGCTCGAGCTCGAGCGCGACGGCACCGACCAGATCATCGAGGCGCACATCCCGCTCGAACGGCTGCGCGCGCTCGACCTGCGGCCGGGCGAAGCGCTGAGCGTGCGGCCGCGGCACGCGCGGATCTTCGTGCCGGAGGGGCCGCGGCAGTAGACGACGGTCGCAACGGCCGGTCTCGCCGCGCTCGAATCGGACTTCGCCCCATAATCGCGGGCAGGACGGCGACGACGCGCCGCGATACCGAGGAGACGATGCGATGATGCCCCCCACCCTGACCGAACACGTCTGCAGGACCGACCGCCATACGACCCATTATCTGCAAGGCGGGCCGCCGGATGGGCCGCTGCTGGTCTTCGTGCACGGCTGGCCCGAGCTGGCGATGAGCTGGCGGGCGCAGCTCGCCGCCTTCGCCGCGCTCGGCTTTCGCGTGGTCGCGCCGGACATGCGCGGCTACGGCCGATCGAGCGTGCCGGAGCGCTCCGACGCCTACACGATGGCCGAGATCACGCAGGACATGATCGAGCTGCTCGCGCACCTGGGCCGCGAGCGCGCGGTTTGGATCGGCCACGACTGGGGCGGCCCGGTGGTCTGGTCGATCGCCAGCCACCATCCGGCGCGGTGCGCGGGCGTGGCCAGCCTGTGCGTGCCCTATCACCCGGAAGGCTTCGCGCCGTCCACGCTGCTCCCGCTGATCGATCGCGAGCTGTATCCGGCCGACGAGTATCCGGCCGGGCAATGGGACTACCAGCTCTACTACATAGAGAACCTGGAAAAAGCGACGCGCACGCTACAGGCCGACACGGTACGAACGATCAAGTGCCTGTTCCGGCGCGGCGACCCCGCCGGCCGCGGCACGCAGGCCGTCACCGCCTACCTGCGCAAGGCCGGCGGCTGGTTCGGCGGCGCCGCGGTCGCGCCGGACTTCCCGCGCGACGACGCGGTGATCAGCGAGGAGGACCTGCACCGCTACGCGAGCGCGCTGGCGCGCAACGGCTTCTTCGGACCGGACTCGTGGTACGTCAATCCCGACGCCAACATCGCGTTCGCGCGCCAGGCGGTCGACGGCGGCCGGCTGTCGATGCCGGTGCTGTTCCTGCACGCCTCGTACGACTGGGTCTGCGCGACCGAGCACACGCGGCTGGCCGACCCGATGCGCGCCGCCTGCGACCGGCTGACCGAGGGCGTCATCGCCAGCGGGCACTGGATGCAGCAGGAAAAACCGGTCGAGGTCAACGCGCACCTGGCGCGCTGGCTGGCGACCGCGCTGCCCGACTACTGGCCGGTGGGGCGCTGAGGTCGCGTTCCGGGCCGGCCGCCGCGGCCAGCCCCGTGATCGGCCCGGCCGCCCCGATCGACGGCCGCTTTTCGGCGCGCCGGCGCCGGCGCCGCGCGCGACAATGACGGTCCCGACAGGAGTGAGCCGTGAAGCCGCGCAACACCGACCCCGAACTGCCCCCGCCGTTGCCGGTCGCTCCCGGCATGCCCGAGCGCATCGGCGCGAAGGAACGCACGGCGGTGCTGGTGTGGATCGGCATCGCCGCGTATTTCGTCTACGTGCTGGTGTTCTGATAGCGCGGGCGCCCGGGAAGGCCCGAGGCCGGCGACGGCAGGATGGAGTTCAGAACGCCTGGCCGGCGCCCGGACCGCGACCGACCGAGATCTCGACCGACGACGTATCGTCGGCGGCATCGGCCATCACGTTGTGCGCGGGCGGCGGAATCTCGTAGCCGATGCCGGCGCTGTCGAGCGCGGCGGTCCACGACTCGAAGGCCGCCTCGGATTCGGTCTCGCCGATCATCACCGGCTGGCCGCGCAGCGGCGGCGCGTCGCGCCAGCGGCCGTCCTGCAGGTCGGGCAGCACGTGCTCGACGAACTCGGGCGACGCATGCACGCATATCGTCAACGTGGACAGGTCGGTCATCGGATTCTCCCGCGCGGCCGGCTGATCGGGAACCGGCGCGCCATCGACGAAGAGCAGCAAGACCCCGGGCTCGATCATCGTCCACGTCTCGTTGTCGGTCAACGGCAGCGTGGCGATCACGGCGACGCGATCGCGAGGCGTCGTCACCTGGCTGAAGTCGACGCTGAGGTCCTGGTCCTTCAGGTGCGCGACGGTGAACGGCGCCTGGCGCACCACGTAGGACAGGCGCGTCGAGCAGTGCACGAACAGGCCGTCGCCGTTGGACAGCAGGAAGTTGAACTCGCCGTGCGTGGCGATCTGCGCGGCGATCTCGGCCAGCCAGTCGCGCAGGCGCTCGAGCGGCGGCTGCGCGTCGGGCGAGCGGCCGCGAAGATGCTGCAGCATCCAGCAGAACGCCCGCTCCGAGTCGGTCTGCCCGACCGGCCGGAACGTGCCGTCCAGCGGCGGGTCGAAGTCCTTCAGGTTGCCGTTGTGCGCGAAGATCCAGTACCGTCCCCACAGCTCGCGCATGAACGGGTGCGTGTTGACCAGCGACACCGTGCCCTGCGTCGCCTTGCGGATGTGCGCGATGACGTTCATCGAGCGGATCGGATAGTTGCGGACCAGGTCGGCGATCGGCGATTCGATCGTCGCCTTCTCGTCGATGAACATCCGGCAGCCGCCGCGTTCGAAGAACGCGATCCCCCAGCCGTCCTTATGATGATCGGTCTGGCCGCCGCGCTTGTGGAACCCCTCGAACGAAAAGCAGATGTCGGTCGGCGTGTTGCAGTTCATGCCCAGCAACTGGCACATGGGAGCCTCGGCGCGCGATTGCGAACGTTAGGACCGGCGAACGATACCACCGGGCCGGCGATCGCCGGCGGTTGACCGCCGGCAGGCGTCGTTCAGGCGGCGGCCGCCTCGCCGCGCGCGCGACCATCGCGACGGTCGGCCAGCGCTTCGTAGACGGCGCCCAGCATCAGCAGCGCCGGCCCGTCGCCGAGCGCGCGCGTCATCGCCGGCAGGTCGCCGAGCCGTCCGGCCTGGATCCGCTCGCCGGGCAGCGACGCGTTCTCGACGACGATCGCCGGCAGGCCCGGCGGCAGGCCGGCGGCCAGCAGCCCCTCGCGGATCGGCTCGGCCGAGCGGCCGGCCATGTACAGCACGATCGTGTCGGCGGCGGCGGCCGGCCGCGCCCAGTCGTGCTGGCGCTCGCCTTCGCCGAAGCGCGGCGTCAGCAGGATCACGCTGCGGCTGACGCCGCGCTGCGTCAGCGACTGCAGCGCGTCGGCGCTGGCGCCGAACACCGCGCTGATGCCCGGCACGACCTCGACCTCGATGCCGGCGTCGCGCAGCGCGTCGATCTCTTCCTGCGCGCGGCCGAACAGCATCGGATCGCCGCCCTTCAGGCGCACGACCCGCCGATGCCGTCGCGCGGCGTCGACGAGCCGCTTGTTGATGAAGCGCTGCGTCGTCGACAGCCTGCCGCAGCGCTTGCCGACCGGCACCTGGATCGCCCGCGGCGCCAGCGCCAGCACGTCCGGATGCACGAGCGCGTCGTGCAGCACGATGTCGGCCTGCGCGAGCAGCCGCGCCGCGCGCAGCGTCAGCAGGTCCGCGGCGCCGGGCCCCGCGCCCACCAGCCAGACCTTGCCCGGCAACGACGCCTGCGCCGCCACGTCAGACCACCGTGCCGGCGGCCACGGTCCGGTTGCTCGCCTCGTCGATGACGATGAACGAACCGGTCAGGCGGTTGTCGCGATAAGGCTCGAACGGCAGCGGCTTCTGCGCGTTCAGGCGCACGCGGCCGATGTCGTTCATCGCCAGCGTGCCCGGATCGGCGACCCGGGCCAGCGACTCGACGTCGACGCGATGCGCGGGCGGCGCGAAGCTGGCCAGCACGCTCTGCGTCGCGTGCTTGATCCGGTAAGGCCGGTCCGGTTCGAGCGGCTCGGCGTCGAACCAGCAGATCTCGGCGTCGACCGCGCGCTGCGGACGCGGCCGCCGGTCGGGCGCGACGAACCAGTCGCCGCGCGACACGTCGATGTCCTGGTCGAGCGCGATCGTCACCGCCTCGTCGGCGAACGCGGCGTCGACCGGCCGATCGGCGACCAGCAGTTCGGCGACGCGCGCGCTCAGCCCCGACGGCAGCGCCGCCACCGTGTCGCCGACCGCGATCCGGCCCGACGCGATCGTGCCCTGGTAGCCGCGGAACTCGCGGTCGCGATAGGCCGAGCCGGGCTGCGCCTGGCCGAGCGGCACGCGCACGACGCGCTGCACGGCGAAGCGGAACGGCCGTTGCTCGTCGTCGTCCTGGTGCGCGGGCACGGTCTCGAGGTACTCGAGCAGCGTCGGCCCGCGGTACCAGCCCAGCGCGTCGCCGCGCTCGACGACCATGTCGCCGTTCAGCGCCGACATCGGGATCGACTGCACCTGCGCGAAATCCAGGCCGGCGACGAAGTCGCGGAACTCGGCATCGATCTCGTCGAAGCGCTGCGGCGAATAGCCGACGAGGTCGATCTTGTTGACGGCCAGCACGATCCGCCGGATGCCGACCCAGCTCGACAGGTACGCGTGCCGGCGGGTTTGCGACTGCAGGCCCTTGCGCGCGTCGACCAGCAGCACGGCGACGTCGGCGGTGCTGGCCGCGGTGACCATGTTGCGCGTGTACTGCGCGTGGCCCGGCGAGTCGGCGATGATGAACTTGCGCGCCGCGGTCGCGAAGTAGCGATAGGCGACGTCGATCGTGATGCCTTGCTCGCGCTCGGCGATCAGCCCGTCGGTCAGCAGCGACAGGTCGACCTGGCTCAGGCCGCGCTTGCGCGACGCCGCCTCGATCGCCGACAGGTGGTCGCCGAGCAGGCTCTTGCTGTCGATCAGCAGCCGTCCGATCAGCGTGCTCTTGCCGTCGTCGACGCTGCCCGCGGTCGCGAAGCGCAGCAGGCCGCGATCCTGGATGTCGTGAGCCATCAGAAATACCCCTGGCGTTTGCGAAGCTCCATCGCGGCCTCGTTGGTCTGGTCGTCCAGCCGCGTCGCGCCGCGCTCCGAGACCTGCGTCTGCTCGGTCTCGCGGACGATGTCGTCGAGCGTCGCCGCGCTCGACTCGACCGGCGCCGTGCAACTGATGTCGCCGACGGTGCGAAAGCGCACGATGCGCGTCTCGACGACGTCGCCGTCGCGCGCCGGCGTCAGCGGCGTGACCGGCACCAGCGCCGAGCCGCGGCGCACGACCTCGCGCTCGTGCGCGAAGTAGATCGACGGCAACTCGATCGCCTCGCGGCGGATGTATTGCCAAACGTCGAGCTCGGTCCAGTTCGAGATCGGGAACACGCGGATGTTCTCGCCGCGGAACACGCGGCCGTTGTACAGCGACCAGAGCTCGGGGCGCTGGTTCTTCGGATCCCACTGGCCGAACTCGTCGCGGAACGAGAACACCCGCTCCTTGGCGCGCGCCTTCTCCTCGTCGCGCCGGGCGCCGCCGATGCAGGCGTCGAAGCCGAACTCGCGGATCGCGTCGAGCAGCGTCACCGACTGGTGCGCGTTGCGCGATTCGTCCTCGTGGCGCAGCCGCACGCGGCCGCTGCGGATCGAATCGCCGACCGAGCGCACGACCAGCTTCAGCCCGCGCGATTCGGCGATCCGGTCGCGAAAGGCGATGACCTCCGGATAGTTGTGCTCGGTATCGACGTGCAGCAGCGTGAACGGCAGGCGCGCCGGATGGAAGGCCTTTTCGGCCAGCCGCAGCACCACCGCCGAATCCTTGCCGCCCGAGAACAGCAGCGCGACGTTCTCGCACTCGGCCGCGATCTCGCGCAGGATGAAGATCGATTCGGCTTCGAGCGCATCGAGGTGCGAGCGCTCGGCGTGGCGCGGCGCCGGCACGCCGCCGGCGGTATCGGCCAGCGCGCGGTTTTCACTGATGTCCAGTTTCATCGGAGCGATTCTCTCGTTTGGCGATGCGGCGCCATCAGCCGGCGACGGCATTTGCATTCAGTTCGGCCATCGGGTCCGAGGCCGCGGGCTTGGGCGCGCGCACCAGACGACCGTCCGGCGTCATGTGCAGCCCGCATTCGCGGGTCTCGGCCTGCTCCCACCACCAGCGGCCGGCGCGCAGGTCCTCGCCGGGCTCGACGGCGCGCGTGCACGGCGCGCAGCCGATGCTCGGGAAGCCGCGCGCGTGCAGCGCGTTGGTCGGCACGTCGAAGCGCTCGACGTAGGCCCAGACGTCGTCGTTCGTCCATTCGACGATCGGGTTCAGCTTCATCAGGCCGTGCCCGTCGTCGCGCGCCAGCACGTCCAGTTCGGCGCGGGTGACCGACTGGTCGCGGCGCAGGCCGGTGATCCACAGGCCCTTGCCGCGCAGCGCGCGGCCCAGCGGCTCCATCTTGCGGATCTGGCAGCAGCGCTTGCGCAGCTCGATCGAGCGGTAGAACGGATTGATGCCCTGCTCGGCGACGAAGGCCTCGAGCGCCCGCGTGTCGGGCGCCATCGCGATGATCGGCCGCTGGTAGCGCTCGCGCGCGCGCTCCATCAACTGGTAGGTCTCGTCGTGCAGCCGGCCGGTGTCGAGCGTGACGATCTGCACGTCGAGCCCGGCGCGCGCGATCAGGTCGAGCACGACCATGTCCTCGGCACCGAAGCTGGTCGTGAACACGGCCGGGCCGTGCGCGCCGACCGCCGAGCGCAGGCGGCCGGTGGCGACCGCGTCGAGAGAATCGAGCGATCCCATCGTCTGCGAATGCGTCGTCATCGCCCCTCCGCCGCGGCGACCGCGCGCCGCTCGAACAGCGGGCCGCGATCGACGGCCGCCTGGTAGACCTCGCTGAAATCCTCGAACCCGCGCAGCGCGTCGTCGACGTCCTGGTCGTCGCGCAACGCGAAGGTGTCGAAGCCGCAGCGCGCGTAGAAGAACAACTGGTCGCGCAGCACGTCGCCGACCGCGCGCAGCTCGCCTTCGTAGCGCAGGCGCTGGCGCAGCAGGCGGGCGATCGAATAGCCGCGCCCGTCGGTGAAATTGGGAAACTCGATCGCGACCAGCTTCAGGCGCGGCAGCGCGTCGGCGATCTGGTCCGGATCGTCGGCCGGGCCGAGCAGCACGCCGAGCGGCCCCTCGTGCGCCGCCCATTGCTGACGCTGGCGCAGTGGCGCGCGCATCCGCAGCAATGGGCAG
>JASGFT010000195.1:0-8321 GCA_047605425.1 Burkholderiaceae bacterium
CATCGGAGCAGCTCAGTCACTTATCGCCTTGTTCAGATTTCCGGCGCCGCCTCTGCCGCCAGCGGTTCTTCCACGCCCTTCGCACCGGGAGGTGGCGAGCAGGCATCCTGGGCCGGAAGCGTGAAAGCGCGGCGAGCCAGCTCACTGATGACCTGGCCCAGCGACTTCTTCTCACGACGAGCCAATTCCTTGGCGGCGAATAACACGTCGTCGGCAATATCGAGGGTGGTGCGCATTGCTGAGCCCTTGGTTTTCATTGGATGCTTGATGCTATCGCATCAAGCATCCAATGAAAACACCGCTCGACGGAGGTCTGCCGCGACAGACGGGCCGGCGCGCCGAGGTGGGCCGCGCAGCGCGCCGCCGCCTGCAGGCTGAGGCCGTCCATGTCGCAGTGTTACGATCGCCCACGATCGACCAGTGGGATGGCCGACCTTCCGAATCGACAGGAGACCTCGATGGGAACGCTGCAACGAACTGCGCTTTCGACCATGGCCGCACTGCTGCTCGGTGCTTGTGCCACTTCGGCCCCGGTCAGCTTCGGCGACCAGGACACGGAGACCAGGCTCAAGCGAATGGAGCCGATCCCCGGCAAGGTCAGTCTCTACATGTGCCGCCCTGACGGAACCCCGTTCAGCAGCGCGATGCAGATGACCGGAGGCGTCGACGGAACGCGCCTCGGCACGATCAATGTCGGCCAGTTCACCCATGCGGCAATCGCCCCGGGTTCGCATGAGGTCTACGCCATCCTCGGCAATCCGAAAGGCAACGGCATCAGCGGCAAGATGCCCTTCAACGCGCAGGCCGGTGAGATCGTCTACGTCTGGGTCGGGCGCACTGGCGGCGGGCTGGGCGCGTTCACGGTCGACAAATTCAACAAACCCGAGGAAGCGCAGGCCTGCATCAGGGATGGCAAGTACACGGTCGCCGTCCCCTGATCCGTCTCCCTAGCGGTGTCAGCGCGGCGGAATGTTCAAGCCCCGCTGCACCGCCGGTCGCTCGGTGAAGCGCTTCAGCACGCGATTCACGTTGCTGTAGTTCTCCATGCCGACCAGTTCGCCCGCCTCATAGAAACCATCGAGATTGCGCACCCAGGGCAGGATCGACATGTCGGCGATCGTGTAGTCATCGCCCATTACCCATTGACGATCGGCCAGTCGCGCATCGAGCACCTTGAGCAAGCGTATCGATTCACCGACATAGCGATCGCGCGGTCGCTTGTCCTCGTAGTCCTTGCCGGCAAACTTGTGGAAGAAGCCGAGCTGTCCGAACATCGGGCCGATGCCGCCCATCTGGAACATCAGCCACTGGATGGTCTCCCAACGCCTCGCCGCATCGGATGGAATGAACTGGCCGGTCTTGTCGGCCAGGTAGAGCAGGATCGCGCCCGACTCGAACAAAGGCAAGGGTTTCCCGCCCGGTCCATCGGGATCGATGATCGCCGGAATCTTGTTGTTCGGATTCAGCGACAGGAACTCGGGGCTCATCTGGTCATTGCTGCCGAAGTTCACCGTGTGCGCCTCATAGGGCAGGCCGGTTTCCTCGAGCATGATGGACACCTTCACCCCGTTGGGCGTCGGCAACGAATAGAGCTGAAGACGGTCCGGATGCTTTGCGGGCCATTTGCGGGTGATCGGAAACGTCGATAGGTCGGCCATGGCGTTCAACTCCCGAGCGGATCGAAGTCGATGATTGTCGCACCAGGCGGTTGAACTCGCGCGCTGCGCAATGGTCAGGCCGAAGCAAAACGAGGCCGAAAGGGCCGGCAAGCTCGTCATCACGCTGCAGGCGGACGCAGCCCGTGTCGGGCTTAGCGCGCGATCTCGGCAGCCGCCGAGCGGCGAGCCGGCGACGGTCCGGGCTCACCGGCCGCGGCTTCGGCGCGGGCTTCCGCCGCCTGGCTGTCGAGCATCTGCCGTAGCCGCTCGAGCTCGGCGCGGGTCTGCTCGCCGACATCGGCACGCCCGCCGACTCGGGCCAGCAGTTCACGCGCGCTGCGGCGAAGCTCGTCATCCCAAGCCAGCGCCGAGGTGCGGGTCAGGTAGTACAGCGCATTCAGGCGTCCGCTTGGCGACAGGCCGTCGATGCGGTCGGGCTCGAACAGCCGCAGCACCGTGGCAATCGCTTCCGGGGAGGCCGGGTAGTCGCTCTGCAGCGTTTGCGCTGCCGACTTGCGGACTTCTGCGGTGGGCGCGTCGATCTGTGCGACGAGCCGCTCGATCTCGGCGTGGTCGACCGGACCGAACCAGATCTCGAACTGCCGCAGCAGCGACCGGTTCTCGAAGCCTCCGATCAGCGTGGGTTTGACCGGGCCCCAGTTCCAGCCTTGCAGCAGCTTGGCCAGTTCGGTGGCGTCCGCGGCGTCCTCTTTCCTGAAATAGCGCAACTCGAGCCGGCGCGGACCGGCGCGAACCTTCTCCACGTCGGGTGCGGAGTAGCCCTTGCCGCCCAGTTGCCGGCCCAGGCGCTGCGCCAGCGCGCGCTGGCCGTCGTCGCGGTACTGCAAGTAGACGATAGGTTTACTGGCTTCGGCGGCCCGCAGCGATGCGCGCACGGCCGGGTCGTAATTGGCGGCCTTGTCCAGCAGGTTCTGGGCGGCCTGGGCATTATTCCTCTCGCGCGTGCTTTGCTGCTCGGCGTAGGCGGCCTTTTGCAGCGCCTCCTCGGCGTCGGCTCGGGCCCGCTCGGCCTCGGCTCTCGCGTGCTCGGCCTGGGCTCTCGCCTGCTCCGCCTGGGCACGCGCAGCCTCGGCGGTATCTCGCTCACGGAAAGCCACCACGACCAGAGAGCCGAACAAGGTCAGCAGAAACAACGCTACTCCGAAGCCGGCCAGATAGAGTTTTCGCTGTTGCTTCGCACGCGCCTGCTCGCGTTCGAGGCTCGCCTGCTGCGCGCGTCGAGCGGCTTCGGCCTCGCGCTCGGCCCTGGCCTCGGCCTCGCTGCGCTGCACGAAATCCCGCACCGGTTGCAGTGGCTGCCCATACTGCCGTGCCCAGGCCTCATTCGGTGCGCCTTGCCGCAGCCATTCGAGCGCGAGTTGCAGGTCCGGGCCGCGCAGCAGGCTCGCCCTGCCAGCCTGATTCAGCGCGGCGCTCTCGGCCAAGCGACGCAACATCTGCGCCGACCTCGCCTCTTCGTCGCCCCATCGATCCAGCCGCTGCCAGACCCGCATCAGGCTCTCGTGCGAGATGTCGATGACCGTGTCGGCGGCCAGCGGCGTGCCGGCCGGCGGCATCAGGAACGAGCGCGCCGGCTTGCGGAACACCTCGATGACCTCGGCGAGCGCTTCGGCCGGCGATTCGGTCAGCTCGCACAGGGTATCGAAGCGGGTCGGGCGACGGATGCCGCGCGCGTCGGTGCCCTTGTCGGTCAGTGCCTTGAACAGATTTTCGCAGACGACTTGCCGACGCTCGTCGCCGACTTCCCGCCAGGCTTCGTCGGCGTGCTGGTTCAGCGCGCGGGCCATCGTGCCGACGGCTTCGTAGTGCTCGAGCGCGATCGGTCCCCGCTGGCCTTGCCGGCGCCAGTGATCCCAGGTCCGGTTCAGCGCGTGTTGCAGGATCGACAACTGGTCGGGGTTGTCGCCGACGTCGTTGACCAGCCGCGTGAGCAGCACCGGATCGATCCGCGCGCCGGCCACGCCGATCGGCCCGATGATCGCGGCGCGACGCTCGTCGCGGGTCATCCTCGGCACCAGGTACTGGCCCTGGTTGATCGCTTCGGGCAGGCCGAAAAACTGGGCGCACTCGCCGAGGAAATCGGAACGCATCGTGATGACCACGTGGACCGCGGCGTCGTGCGCCCGCGCCTCGAGCAGCAGGTTCACGAATGCGGTCGCGTCCTCGGCCGCGGCGCTCGGCGACGCACCGGCTGAAGTGGCTGAAGTAGCTGAAGCGGCCAGCTTGCGGTAGCGAAACAGCTCCTCGAACTGGTCGACCACGACCAGCAGGTTCGTCCGCGGGCCGAGCCGCGCCTGCGCGAACGCATCGAGCAGCCCGAGCTTGCTCATGCGCAGCGTGGCTTCCATGAATTCGGTCGGCGTGAAGTCGCCGGTATCCATTTGCTCGTACAGCACGCCGGGCGCGGCCAGCGCCTGCGCCAGCGCCCGCACCGGCAGGTTGCCGGGGCGCAGGTAGGCGACTCGCCAGGCGCTGCCGGCGCAGCACATCAAGCCCCGGTGCAGGGCCGGACACAGGCCGCAGTTGACCAGCGAGGACTTGCCGGATCCGGAGCTGCCGACCACCGCGAGAAAATGCGTCGCCGCGAGTTTGTCGACCATCGCGTCGACCTGCGCTTCGCGACCGAAGAACAGGAACTCCTCGGATTCGCGGAACGGCCGCAGGCCCGGAAACGGGTTGCCGTCCGGAAGATCGCCGAGATCGTTCATGGGTCGGTCGCCCCCAGGGCAAGCGCATCGAGCAGCGGAGCCAGCGCCGCTTCGCTGAAGCCATCGATCGCGTCGACCAGCCCGGGCTCGCCCAGCGACAGCAGTAAATCCTTGTCGGCGGTCCGCGGGCCAGCCAGGTACAGATACTGCAAGGCAGGCGCGCGCTCGCCGCGCAGGCCCATCTGCTTTCGGATTTCATTTTGCTGGTGGAACTTCCAGGCTTCGTCGCCGGCGCCGTAGAACAGGATCAGCGCATCGCATTGGTTCAACAACTGCGTGTTGGCCTGGCGCAGCGCCGAGGCTTCGCCGGTGAAGACCGGGATGCTCACCTGCAGACCCCTGGCCTTTAGCGATTTCAGCAGCGGCACGACCTCCTTGCGGTCCTGTTCATCGATCAGCACATGCACGGTCTTGCCGCCCGTGCTCGACATTGCGTCGGATCCGGTGTCGCGCCGCGCATCGAGTTGCGTCAGCGCCGCATGGATCGCCGCCTTCAACTGCTCCAGGTCGCCGGTGAGCAGGTCGGCGCCGTCCTGCAGCCGGGCATCGCCGTGCAGCGCGGAGATGAAAGCCTGTTGCCGGGAGCCGGTGCCCGTGCAGCCTTCGGGCAGCCAGATCACCCGACGCAGCGTCCCGTCGCGGCTCGTCTGCGCGGCGACCTCGTTCTGCAGCATGGCCAGCGAACGCTCGCTCGGGCCGTCGGGCACGACGCCGTAGTTGTCGCCGATCAGGTGGATCGAGAACGCGCAGCTCGCGAACTGATGTTTCAGTTCGGCCACCAGGTCTTCCTCGACCAGCGGCAGCGGGGCGGCCGGCAGGATCTCGTAGCCATGCGCCTTCAGGTCGGCTTCGATGAGTTCTCGGGCCGTTTGCCGGTCGCGTCCGACTTCAGCCAGGAAAACCGTGGCCTTGGCGGGTCGCGGCGGCGCGGAGCCGGCCGCCGGGCTCACGGTCGCTAAGGGGGCGGCAGCGCCCTGCGCTTCGAACTGTTCACAGAGCCGGGCGATGTCCCAGGCCAGCTCGTGGATCTTGCGCAGGAAGGCCTGGCGCGACTGGTCACCGTACGCAGGATCGAGTTCGCGGGCGTTGCCGTTATCGAGATCGTAGAAATCGTAGCCGAGCACCTGCCGTGCGGCCTCGGGCAGAGCGTCGATACCGTCCACCGGGATCTTGACGACCTTGAACACTCGGCTCTTGTTGCGGATCTGCAGGCCGCCGTTGCGCAGCGCCGACTCGCAGAACGCGCGAATCTCGCGCGTGCACCATTCGGATTTCAGGTAGCGCGGCGTCAGCACGAAAACGAGCAGCGCGGTCCGCTCGAACTGACCCAGGATCTCGTCCGAGAAGATATCGTTGCCGGCGAGCTTGTCGTCGCGCCAGATCCGGGCAGGACTGCCGATCCGCTGACTCAGCATCGTACGCAACGTGGCGTGGAATTGCGTGACCCAGCCCTTCTGGTCCGGCGTCAGCGGCTCGTTGTCCAGGTGCGCGTAGCTGATGAAGGCATGCTGGTCGAAGCTCATCGATCACGCCCGGTCGACAGTTTGCTTACTGTACTCCTCGTGCGCTTGGCCGCGACCCTCATTCGGATGAGTAAGAGCCAAGGCGCGAACCGCGGGCTCGGATATCGCCCGCGAGCGCGCCGGCGCCGCAGGCCTACGACGGCCCGGCGTCGCCCGCCAGGAACGCGCGGACGCTTGCGCAGGCGTTGCCGGCGATCGCATCCCAGGTCTCGTTCGCCGGTCCCGAGAGGTCGTCGAACACGTGGCTGCCGCCGCAGGCCAGCCGCCCGGTGATCGATCGGAGGTGGTCGCGGAACCACCGGTGCATGAAGTACCCGAGCAGCGCTTTCGACGCCTCGTCGAACAGCACCGGTTCGAGCGGACCGGTCGTCGCGGGTTCGGGCATCATGGTGATCTCCCTTGGCCGGCACGATCCGATGGCCACCTGCGGACAGGTTACTTACTGCACTCCGGCCCATCAAGGACGAAGGCGGCGCGGGCGGGATGCCCCCCTGCACCGCACCAAATTGTTCCGAGGCCCCCGGTAACACAGTTCAAAATACCGTAAGCATTCACGTTGAGGAGAGATCGCATGACCGACGCTACCACCTTGACGTCGAAGGGCCAGGTGACCGTCCCGCAGGCGATCCGCAAGCGAATGGGCCTAAAACCCGGAGATAAAATGGCTTTTGCGCTGTTGAGCGACGGGACGCTGGTCCTGCGGCCAAAGACGCGCCGCGTGGCTAGCTTAGTCGGCCTGCTTCGCAGGCCCGGCCAACCCATCGAGCCCAAGCACTGCGCTGCGACTCGGTGGTCACGCATGCCAACGTGGCGTTAGCCACGCACGGCGAAACCGTGTCACGGATCCTCGGCACTGGCAACGGTGCATGGAAACTTAAAACACCCTTAGCAGAAGAAGACGTCCGAGGTGGAAGAGGATGGCGCCGTGCGCTAATTCACCGGATGTCGACCGGCCGCCAAGACTTGCGTGCAACAATGCAAGCATGAGCGAGTTGCTTCATCTGGCCGATACGGCCAAAGCGAACGAGAACGATCTTGTCATCATCGACTTTGCCTACTGGTGGTTTCTAGGCTAGAGCGCCCTGGCACTCGTCTTCTGCCCCGAGTTGTATATCGACCCGGGTCCAAGCCTTGGCGATAAGGTCGAGAAGAAGCTACCGAAGCATGGGGCACGTCAGCGGCACTGCGATGACTGCTCGGCCGATCCGCTCAGCCTCGTCGACCGCCTGCGCGGCGCCTTCCGACCGCAGCCAGCGCGACAGCACCGAGGCCGGCTGTGAGCAACCCTGCCGCGGCCGGCTCGGGCACCGACGAGACGTCGGGTATCGGCATGATGTTGTTGATGACGAAGTCGTCAAGCAGCAGCGACGACGGCGACGCGAGCGTGAGCTGGAAGAGGTCGATGGCGGTGAAGTTGGTGACGATCTGCTGGTAGAGGTCGTTGTTGGAGAAGCTCTGCGACCCGACGAGGACACCGCTGCGATAGCCCTGCGCGGTGGCATCCGCGCCTCTGCTTGGCCAACTGCGGATCCAGAAGCTGGCGACGTCGAACGTGCCTCCGCCCGGCACGGTAATGGCGAGATCGGTGCCAGCCTGGTTCCACGCGAAGTTGTTGCCGGAGTGCGAATACGGCTGGCGCGTACCGCCGTACCAGCCGGTGGCATCGTTCGGAGACACGACCCAACTGTAGATGCCTTCGCCGCCGCCCCACGCCAAGCCCTGGTAGGTCGTCGGGACAAACGAAGCAGCTGTCGGCTGGCCGCCGGCAAACGGGAAGTCGTCGAAGTTGATGGTCATCGCCGCAGCGGTGGCAGGCAGCGTGAGCGCCCCGACGGTGAGAAGGTACGAGGCGAGTCGATCGACGGCTAGCATGGGAGTCTCCGGGTGGAAACGTCGGCGAGTTCTGGTTCTTTTCGATGAGCTTATTCTGGAAGTTTCGAACCGCGCCGAAAATGGCCTAAAAGGGTTATTTCTTGAATCCCGATTTCAATTTTCGGATCAATCAGGAAATCGAGCGGGCGGTTTTAGCCTGAAGTTCCAGACTTCGAAGCCCTCAAAACGCCCTGATTTCCCTGCGTATCAATAGGGATAGGTGCGGTTTGTAGTCGATAATGTAGCCATGTAAATGACTTGTTTTTCCATTATCAATGGCGTAAATTCGTAGTCATGCACATCGATATCGTTCCCAACCGCGGCTCCGCCCCCACCGTGCTGCTGCGCGAGTCCTATCGCCAGGGATCGAAGGTGCGCAAGCGCACGCTGGCCAATCTCTCGTCGCTGCCCGCCTCGCAGATCGACGCCATCCGTGCCGTGCTGCGCGGCGAAGAGCTGCGAGCCGTCTCGAGCACCTTCCAGATCATCGATTCGCGCCCCCACGGCCACGTCCAGGCCGTCTGGCTGGCCATGCAGCG
>JASGFT010000196.1:0-8304 GCA_047605425.1 Burkholderiaceae bacterium
CCGTCGGCGGACTGTCGCTGGGCGCCGGCGCGGCGCTCGGTGGAGCGATCGGCGGGGCGCTGGCGCAGGGCTGGGGCCCGTTCGGCCGGCGCCTGGTCAATCGGCTGATGGGCGTGCA
This sequence comes from Burkholderiaceae bacterium, assembly GCA_047605425.1. Classification (GTDB taxonomy): domain Bacteria; phylum Pseudomonadota; class Gammaproteobacteria; order Burkholderiales; family Burkholderiaceae_E; genus JAKPAM01. The sequence goes on from JASGFT010000196.1 coordinate 119, forward strand.
GGAATTGACGGTGGAGGACAGCGTGCTGTTCGTGATCGCCGATTGGCAGTTGCGCCTGATGCTGGCGCTCGAACAGCGCGGGCATGGCGCGGTGGCCGGCGTGGCGCAGCCCGGCGCGGCGCTGCCGCAGGCGGCCACCGAGTCCCTGGCCGACGCGATCGAGGCGGTGCAGGCCGCGCGCGGCCATCCGGAGTGGGCCGAGCGGGGCGGCTGGTTCGGCCGCGGCGACGACGACGATCGCCGCGAGGCGGTCGACGCCGCGGCGACGGCCTTGCGCGCGGCGGCCTCGCAAGCGCTGCCTATAATGGCCGGATGAACCGTCCCGCCTCCCGTTCCTCCTATTCGCCGGCCGCGCCGGGCGCTCACGGACCGGGTGCCGCGCGCGCCGACGGCGTGTTCGACGTCGCGGTCGTCGGCATGGGCGCGGTCGGCGCGGCGATGGCGCTGGCTTCGGCCCAGGCCGGCTGCCGCACCGCGATCATCGCGCCGTCGGCGGCCGCGCCGGCGACCGGCGTGGGCGCGGCGCCGCCGATCCGTCCGCCAGGGCCGGCGACGCCGCCGACGACTGGGACGCCAGGGTTTTCGCGCTGTCCCCGGGCAGCCGCGACCTGCTCGAATCGCTGCGCGTCTGGTCCGCGCTCGACCATGCGCGGGTCGCCCCCGTCTACGACATGCGCATCCAGGCCGAATCGCCAATGGCCGCCGTCCAGGCGCCGCCGGTCCACTTCAGCGCCTACCAGGGGCAGGTCGACGCGCTCGCGTGGATCGTCGAGGGGCGCAATCTCGATCGGACGCTGGCGCGCGCGCTCGACTTCTCGCCGGTGCAGCGGATCGCCGGCAGCGTCGTCGCGATGCCGGCATCCGGCGCCGCCGGCGACGGCGACGCGCGCTCGCTGACGCTCGACAACGGCGCCAGCGTCAAGGCGCGCCTGGTCATCGGCGCCGATGGCGCGGCGTCGATCGTACGCCGGTTGGCGGGCATCGACGAGCACGTCCACGACTATCGCCATACGGCGGTCGTCGCCAACTTCACCTGCGAGCTGCCGCACCAGGACTGCGCCTACCAGTGGTTCGAGGCGCCGGGCGTGCTCGCGCTGCTGCCGCTGCCCGGCGATCGCTGCAGCCTCGTCTGGTCGGCGCCCGCGGCCTTGGCCGAAGAGCTGATGACGCTGTCGCCGCGCGCGCTGGCGCTGCGCGTGACCGAGGCCAGCGACGCCTGCTTCGGCGCGCTCGAGGCGATCACGCCGGCGCGGGCGTTCGCGCTGCGGCGGGTCGACGTCTCGTCGCTGATCGCCGGGCGGCTCGCGCTGGTCGGCGACGCCGCGCACGTCGTCCACCCGCTGGCCGGCCAGGGCATGAACCTCGGCTTCGGCGACGTCGCGCAATGGCTGTCGCTGCTGCGCGATCGCGAGCCATTCCGCGACGCCGGCGACGCGTTGCTGCTGCGCCGCTACCAGCGCTCGCGGCTCGAGGCGATCCTCTCGATGAAGGCCGCCACCGACGGCCTGCAGCGGCTGTTCGATCCCGACGAACTCGCGCGGCTCGGGCCGCTGGCGTCGCCGCTGCGCCATCTGCGCGGGGCGGGATGGCGGATCGTCGCCGGCTCGGACTGGTTGCGGCGCCGGCTGATCCGAGCCGCGACGATCCAGTAGGCGTCGGGCCGGCGCGCCTGTCCCCCGGCGCTTCGGCGTCGCGCCGGCGTCGCGCGCGGGATACGAGCGCGCCCGCGCGAGCAAAAGCGCCGTGGCTCGCGGGCTGCTCGCGCCGCCGCCGCCGATCGATCTGTGCGATAGTCGACGGCTCGGTTCGACGTCGCGCCCGGCCAGCGGGCGCGCGATTCAGGAGAGGCTGATGGGCAGGGTTTCGGGGCGTCTTTGGGCGCGTGTGCTGGCGTGCGCCAGCCTGTCGTTGACCGCGTTGGCGGTCGTCTGCGCGCCGCGGGCCTCGTTCGGCGGCGAGCCGCCGGCGCCGCTGCTCGTGCAGTTCAAGGCCGCGGCGCCGGCCAAGCCCGGCACGGCCGCTCCGGCCGGCGCCGCCGATCCGGCGGTCGCCACGGTGCGCGCGGCGGTCGAGGCCTGGCTCGACAACAAGACCCGGGTCGACGAGGTTCGCGCGACGCCGGTACCGGGCCTGTACGAGGTGCGCGTCGGGCTCGAGTTCGTCTACGTCGATGCCACCGGCCAGTACGCGCTGATCGAGGGCGACCTGATCGACATCAAGGGCAAGCGCAATCTGACGCGCGAGCGCACCGATGACCTGCTGGCGATCGACTTCAACAAGGACCTGCCGTTCGACCTGGCGATCAAGCAGGTGTCGGGCAACGGCAAGCGCGTGATCGCGGTGTTCGAGGACCCGAACTGCGGCTATTGCCGCAACCTGCGCGGCGACCTGAACCGGCTCAAGGACACGACGATCTACACGTTCGCGATTCCGATCCTGGCGGCCGATTCCGAACTGAAGGCCCGCAAGGCCCTGTGCGCGCCCGACAAGGCGGCGGCGTGGAACGAGCTGATGCTCAGCGGCAAGGTGCCGGACAATCCGGGAACCTGCAACACGCCGATGGACAAGCTGATCGCGCTCGGCAACAAGCTGAACGTCACCGTCACGCCGACGGTGTTCTTCCCGAACGGACGGCGCATCCGCGGCTACGTGCCGCCGCGCGAGTTCGAGAAGCTGCTCGAGCAGAACAAGGGCTGATCCATCCCGGCCTGTCGCCGCGGCGGCTGGTCAATCGCCGGCCGGCGCCGGCCGGCCCAGCTCGCGCGGCCACAGCAGCCACAGCCGCAGCGGCTCGCGCGTCGCCGACGCGCGCCGCTCGGCCTCGTCGCCGAATCCCCAGAACAGATCGGCGCGCACCGGTCCGACGATCGCCGCGCCGGTGTCCTGGCTCAGCACCAGCCGCTGCAGCGGCTCGCCGCTGCCGGGCACGACGCTGTCCACGTACATCAGCGCGCCGGCCGGGACGCGGCGAGGATCGGTCGCGATCGACCGCATCGGCGTCAGCGGCACGCCCAGCGATCCGGGCGGTCCGGCGCCGTCCGGCGCCGGCGGCAGCTCGCGAAAGAAGATGTAGCGCGGGTTGCTGCGCATGACCTCGCCGGCGGCATCCGGATGCCGGCGCAGCCAGGCCTTGATCGATTCGGCGTCGACCTGGCCGGCGCGCATCGCGCCGCGCTCGACCAGCACGCGGCCGATCGCGCGGTAGGGCTGCCCGTTGTGCTCGGCGTAGCCGACGCGCACGGTGCGGCCGTCGCGCAGCCTTACCCGTCCCGATCCCTGGATCTGCAGGAAGAACGCGTCGACCGGATCGTCGAGCCACAGCAGTTCCTGGCCCTGCAGCGCCTGCGATGACTCGATCTCGGCGCGTGTCGGGTACGGCACGACCCGGTCGCCGTCGAGCCGGCCGCGCAGCGGCGTCGGCCCCGCCGCGAAGCGCTGGCCCTGGTCGGTGACGTCGATGCGCAGCAGGTCGGCCGGTCGCCGGTACAGCGGCACCTGCGCCGCCGATTCCCGCGTCGACGAGCCGCGCAGCAGCGGTTCGTAGTAGCCGGTCAACAGCCCCAGGGGTCGATCGTCGGCGCCGCGCAGCGGCCAGGCGACGAAGCGTTCGCGGATCCAGTCGCGCGGATCGCCCCGTCGCGCCCGCCAGTCCTCGCACAGCGACGGCCACGGAACCGGCGGCGACTTGAGCGCGCATTGGCGATCGATCGCCTCGCTCAGCGAGCGCCACTGCGTGTCCGCCTGCCAGCCCGGTAAACTGTCGGGCGCGATCGGCGCTTCGGCCAGCCGCGGGTCGGCCGAAGGCCGGCTTTCGGTTCGCTCGTCGGTGGCGGGGCGCGGCGCGCTGGCGGGCGGCGTCCGGGAGGCGGCCGATGGCTCCGGTGCCGGCGCGCCGCAGCCGCCGATCGCGAGCGCCACGGCCAGTGCCGCGGCGACCGCGCTCCGGCGCACGGACGCGCGTCGGGCCGGTCCGGACCCGCCGGCCGCTGCCCCCACCCTGATCACCAAGGAGTCGCCCCCCGATGGATGGAAGCTGGATCCTGTTCGACGAAGCCGGCGGCGTGCTGATACTGGTGCTCGGCCTGGTCTGGTGGACCTTGCGCGGCAAGAAGTGAGCCGGGGCGGGGCGATCGTCGAATCACGAGGTCGTCAATGCAGCGTGCGCGGCATCGCCAGCGCGAACTCCGGAATCTCGGCCTCGAACCGGGTCGCGTCCTCGGCCACGCAGAAATAAGTGCCGCGCATCGAGCCCGACGGCGTGCTCAGGTGGCTGCCGCTCGTGTACTCGAAACGATCGCCGGGCTTGAGCAGCGGCTGGTGGCCGACGACGCCCAGGCCCTTGACCTCGACGACGCGGTTGTGCGTATCGGTGATCAGCCAGTGCCGGCTGATCAACTGGGCGGCGACATTGCCGACGTTGCGGATCGTCACCGTGTAAGCGAACGCGTACTGGCTGTCCTCCGGATTCGACTGCTCCGGCAGGTAGCGAGACTCGACTTCGACCTTGAACGCGTAAGTGCGATCGGACATGGAAGTAGCTTGGCTACAATGACGCCGTCATTGTAGTCAATGCGAAAGCGTCGAGGCACCCATGTCCGCCCCTGTTTCTCCTTCGATCGGCGATGCGTCCGCGCCGACGACGCCCGACGGCCGCTACCGGATCGCGCCGAGCATCCTGTCCGCCGATTTCTCGCGCCTCGGCGACGAGGTCCGCGCGGTGCAGGCGGCCGGCGCCGACTTCATCCACTTCGACGTGATGGACAACCATTTCGTGCCCAACCTGACCATCGGCCCGATGGTCTGCGAGGCGATTCGTCCGCACGTGTCGATCCCGATCGACGTGCACCTGATGGTCGAACCGGTCGACGCGCTGGCCACGGCCTTCGCCAAGGCCGGCGCCTCGCTGATCACCTTCCATCCCGAGGCCTCGGTGCACGTCGATCGCACGTTGACGCTGATCCGTGACCACGGCTGCAAGGCCGGCCTGGTGCTGAACCCCGCCACACCGCTCGACTGGCTCGACCACGTGATGGACCGGCTCGACATCGTGCTGCTGATGTCGGTCAACCCCGGTTTCGGCGGCCAGAGCTTCATCGGCTCGGCACTGCCCAAGATCCGCCGGGTGCGCGAGCGCATCGACCGCCACGTCGCCGACGGCGGCCAGCCGATCCTGCTCGAGGTCGACGGCGGCATCAAGGCCGACAACATCGCCGCGGTCGCCGCGGCCGGCGCCGATACCTTCGTCGCCGGTTCGGCCGTGTTCGGCGCACCCGATGCCGACGGCGGTTATCGCGGCTCGATCGGCGCGCTGCGCGGCGCGCTGGCGCGCTGATGGCCGGCGCCGCCCCGGTCCGCGCGACCCCGACGGACGAGACCTGGCCGCGCCCGCCGCGTTTCCGCGTCAGCGCGGCGATCATCGATCTCGACGGCACGCTGCTCGATACCGCGCCCGACCTGGTCTGGGCGGCCAACGCGATGCGCGTCGACCTGGGCATGGCACCGCTGCCGGCCGCGACGATCGTCAGCTTCGTCGGCAAGGGCGCGCACAAGCTCGTGCACCGCACGCTCAGCGGCCGGCTCGACGGGCAGGTCGACGCCGCGGCCTTCGATCGCGGCCACGACGCTTTCACGCGCCGCTATGCCGAACGCAACGGCCACGAAGCGCGTCCTTATGACGGCGTTTTCGAGGGCCTGGATCGCCTGCGCGTGCTCGGCGTCAGGCTGGCCTGCGTCACCAACAAGCCCGGCGCGTTCACCGTGCCGCTGCTCGACGCGATGGACATGGCGAGGTATTTCGACGTCGTGCTGTCCGGCGACTCGCTGCCGACGCGCAAGCCCGATCCGGCGCCGATGCTCGAAGCCGGCCGGCGGCTCGGCGCGCCGCCCGAGCGGGTGCTCGCGATCGGCGACTCGATCAACGACGCGCTGGCGGCGCGCGCGGCCGGGATGCCGGTGCTGGCCGTGCCTTATGGCTACAACGAGGGACGCGACGTCCGGACGCTCGATGTCGATGGTATAGTCCCTTCGCTCCTGGCCGCGGCCGAGCTCGTCGATCCCGCCTGATCGATCGCGCCGGCCCCAGGTGTCCGTCCTGATGTCACGAGAGAGCGTGCTCCGCATGAGTCCGATCGACGCCTTCCGCTCGATGCCGATGCCCACCGCCAGGTGCTGGCGTCGCTGGCGCCGCTGATCCGACCTTACCCCGCCGACACCGATCGGGCCCCAGCCGCGGGTCCCCTCGATGACCGCGTGCCGCCATGCCGGCGCGAAACCCTCTGCGCAGATCGACACCCGTTACCATGACCGAAATCGAATTCAAGGCGCTGGCCGCCCAGGGCTACAACCGGATCCCGCTGATGCTCGAATGCCTGGCGGACCTGGACACCCCGTTGTCGCTGTATTTGAAGCTCGTCGATCGCGAGCGGCGACGAAACAGCTTCCTGCTCGAGTCGGTCGTCGGCGGCGAGCGCTTCGGCCGTTATTCGTTCATCGGCCTGCCCGCATCGGTCCTCGTGCGCGCGACCGACGACCGGATCGAGGTCGTGCGCGACGGCGAGGTCGTCGAGACGCGGCAAGGCGATCCGCTCGAGTTCGTGCGCGAGTTCCAGCAACGCTTCCGCGTCGCGCTGACGCCGGGGCTGCCGCGCTTTTGCGGCGGCCTCGCCGGTTATTTCGGCTATGACGTCGTGCGCTTCATCGAGCCCCGGCTCGGCCCGTCGCGCAAGCCCGATCCGATCGGCACGCCCGACGTGCTGCTGCTGCTCGTCGACGAGCTGGCGATCGTCGACAACCTGCAGGGCAAGCTCTACCTGATCGTCTATGCCGATCCGATGCGGCCCGAGGCGTTCCCGGCGGCGCGCAAGCGGCTGCGCGAGCTGCAGGCCCGCCTGCAGCGGCCGGCGTTCGAGCCCGAGGACCCGCCGCGGACCGAAGGCCAGGTGCGGCGCGATTTCGCCAAGCCCGACTACCTGGCGGCGGTCGACCGCGCGCGCGAGTACATCATCGCCGGCGACCTGATGCAGGTGCAGGTCGGGCAATGCCTGCGCAAGCCCTTCGCGTATCCGGCGCTGTCGCTGTACCGCGCGCTGCGCTCGATCAACCCGTCGCCGTACATGTACTACTACGACTTCGGCGAATTCCAGGTCGTCGGCGCGTCGCCCGAGATCCTCGTTCGTCAGGATTCGCTCGAGCCGACCGAAGGGCGGCCGGGCACCCGGGTCACGATCCGTCCGCTGGCCGGCACCCGCCCGCGCGGCATGACGCCCAGCGAGGACGAGGCGCTGGCCGAAGAGCTGCTCGCCGATCCGAAGGAGCGCGCCGAGCACCTGATGCTGATCGACCTGGCGCGCAACGACATCGGCCGGCTGGCGACGATCGGCAGCGTCCGCGTCACCGACCAGATGGTCATCGAAAAGTACTCGCACGTGCAGCACATCGTGTCCAACGTCGAAGGCGAGCTGCGTCCCGGCATCGACGGCATCGACGTGCTGCGCGCGACGTTCCCGGCCGGCACGCTGACCGGCGCGCCGAAGGTCCGGGCGATGGAGCTGATCGACGAGCTCGAACCGACCAAGCGCGGCCTGTACGGAGGCGCCTGCGGCTACCTGAGCTGGTCGGGCGAGATGGACCTGGCGATCACGATCCGCACCGGCATCGTCAAGGACGGCACGCTGCACGTGCAGGCGGCCGCCGGCGTCGTCTACGACTCGATCGCCGAGAACGAATGGCGCGAGACCGAGGTCAAGGCGCGGGCGCTGCTGCGCGCGGCCGAGCTGGTCGAAGAGGGCTTCACGCGCGAGCGCTGAGACCGGCCGGCACGGCCCGGGAGAGGGTACGGGGGTTTTCGTCCGATCGTTCGGGTACCGGATACCCGATTTCCCGCGACCCCACCGCCCGACTCCTTTATGCTTGTGGTCCCATTACATACCGAAAGGAGACACCCATGGATCATCTGAGCGGCTTGGACGCTTCGTTCCTTCACCTCGAAACCCCCGAAACCCCGATGCACGTGGGTTCGCTGCTGCTGATGGAGCTGCCGGCGGGCTACAAGGGCGACTATTACGAAGATTTCAAGGAGATGATCAGCAAGCGGCTGCACCTGGCCAACATCCTGACGCGCAAGCTGGCGCCGATGCCGTTCGAACTGGCCGAGCCGGTGTGGATCGAGGATGACGACATCGATCTCG
>JASGFT010000197.1:0-8290 GCA_047605425.1 Burkholderiaceae bacterium
GGCGTTTGGGCGTGCAAGGCGGGCATGGACGAAAGACTCTCAGCCTCTCAGGCGGATGCGGTCGACGGCGGGCTGCGTTCGAGGCGAACCGGCATGCCGCGCGCGGCCATCACCTGCTTGGCCTGTTCGACAGTGTACTCGCCGAAATGGAAGATGCTGGCCGCCAGCACCGCGTCGGCGCCGCCGACCGACACGCCGTCGGCCAGGTGGTCCAGGTTGCCGACGCCGCCGGAGGCGATGACCGGGATGCCGACGGCGTCGCTGACCGCGCGCGTCAGCGCCAGGTCGAAGCCCTGGCGCGTGCCGTCGCGATCCATGCTGGTCAGCAGGATCTCGCCGGCGCCCAGGCGCTCGACCTCGCGGGCCCAGGCGATGGCTTCGCGCCCGGCCGGCTTGCGCCCGCCGTGCGTGAACACCTCCCACCGCCCCGGCTCGGTCTGCTTGGCGTCGATCGCGCAGACGATGCACTGCGCGCCGTAGCGATCGGCCGCTCGCGCGATCAGGCCGGGATCCTGCAGGCCGGCGGTGTTGATCGACACCTTGTCGGCACCGGCATTGAGCAGGCGCCGGATGTCGTCGACGCCGCGCACGCCGCCGCCGACCGTCAGCGGGATGAAGACCTGTTCGGCGACCGATTCGATGACCGACAGGATCAGGTCGCGCTCGTCGCTGGACGCGGTGATGTCGAGGAACGTCAACTCGTCGGCGCCCTGCTCGTCATAGCGGCGGGCGATCTCGACCGGATCGCCGGCATCGCGCAACTCGACGAACTTGACGCCCTTGACGACGCGGCCGGCCGTCACGTCCAGGCAGGGGATGATGCGTTTGGTCAGCACCGGCGCTCGCCCTAAGCCGACTTGCGGCGGGCGGCCGTCAGTTCGAGCGCCTGGCGGAAATCGAGCGCCCCCTCGTACAGCGCGCGACCGAGGATGACGCCCTCGACCCCTTCGTCCTCGATATCGCACAGCCGGCCGATGTCGTCGAGGCTGCCGACGCCGCCCGACGCGATGACCGGGATGCGCAGCGCATTGGCCAGCCGGACCGTCGCCTCGAGGTTCACGCCCGACAGCATGCCGTCGCGGCCGATGTCGGTATAGATGACGGCCTCGACGCCGTAGTCCTCGAACTTGACGGCCAGGTCGAGCACGTCGTGCCCGGTCAGCTTGCTCCAGCCGTCGGTGGCGACCTTGCCGTCCTTGGCGTCGAGGCCGACGATGACGTGGCCCGGAAACGCGCCGCAGGCATCGTGCAGCAGGCCGGGGTTCTTGACCGCCGCCGTGCCGATGATCACGTACGACAAGCCGTCGTCGAGATACCGTTCGATGATGTCCAGGTCGCGGATCCCGCCGCCGAGCTGCACCGGGATCGCGCCGTCGACCTCGTCGAGGATCGCGCGGATCGCCGATTCGTTGCGCGGCTTGCCGGCGACGGCGCCATTCAGGTCGACCAGGTGCAGGCGCTCGGCACCGGCGTCGAGCCATCTGCGCGCCATCGCGGCCGGGTCATCGGAGAAGACGGTCGCGTCGGTCATGTCGCCTTGGCGTAGGCGGACACATCGGCCGTCCTTCAGGTCGATCGCGGGAATCAGCAGCATGAGTCTGGGAGACGCGGAGGCTAGGGGCGCCAGTCGAGGAAGTTGGCGTAGAGCTTCAATCCGGAAGCGGCACTCTTTTCCGGATGGAACTGGGTCGCAAAAATATTATCGCGGGCCACCGCGCACGTAAAGGCGGACGGGTATTCGGAGGTGCCGACGACCAGGTCCGGATCGCGAGTGGCCGCGTAATAGCTGTGCACGAAATAGAAGTAGCCGTCGTCCGGCACGCCCCGCCAAAGCGGATGCGGCCGCGTCTGCCGGACGCGGTTCCAGCCCATGTGCGGCACCTTGAGCCGCGGCTGGCCCGGCACCGCCGGATTGTCGAAGCGCACGATGCGGCCCGGCAGCACGGCCAGGCCCGGCGTGTCGCCCTCGGCGCTGCGCTCGAACAGCATCTGCTCGCCGATGCACACGCCGAACAGCGGCTTGGACGCGGCCGCGGCGAGCACGGCTTCGCGCAGACCGCACTCGTCCAGATGGCGCATGCAGTCGGGCATCGCGCCCTGGCCGGGAAACACGACGCGATCGGCATCGCGGATCGCTTGCGCATCGCCGGTGACGATCACGCGCGTCCTGGGCGACACGTGCTCGAGCGCCTTGGCGACCGAGCGCAGGTTACCCATCCCATAGTCGACAACAGCAACGGTGGACATGATCGGACTGCCGATGCGCTCAGAGGCTGAGAGTTTTTCGGCCGTGCCCGAAAGGCGCGTCCAAACGCCCCGGATCTAGGCGCAAAGCGCAGCCATAGCTCGGGCTATGGCGAGCATTTGCAACGACGAGCCGGGGTGTTTGGACGTGCAAGGCGGGCATGGACGAAAGACTCTCAGCCTCTCAGAGCGCTTCCTTGGTGGACGGGATGCGGCCGGCCGCGCGCGGATCGGGCTCGACGGCCATCCGCAGCGCGCGCGCGAAAGCCTTGAAGATCGTCTCGCACTGGTGATGCGCGTTGTCGCCGCGCAGGTTGTCGACATGCAGCGTGACCTGGGCGTGATTGACGAAGCCCTGGAAGAACTCGCGTGCCAGGTCGACGTCGAACTGCCCGATCATCGCCCGCGTGAAATCGACGTGCCAGAACAGGCCCGGGCGCCCGGACAGGTCGATGACCACGCGCGACAGCGCCTCGTCGAGCGGCACATAAGCGTGGCCGTAGCGGCGGATGCCCTTCTTGTCGCCGAGCGCCTTGGCGAAGGCCTGGCCGAGCGTGATGCCGGTGTCCTCGACCGTGTGGTGGGCGTCGATGTGCAGGTCGCCGTGAGCCTCGACCTCGAGGTCGATCAGGCCGTGGCGGGCGATCTGGTCGAGCATGTGGTCGAGGAACGGCACGCCGGAGGCGAGCGCTTGCTGCCCGGTGCCGTCCAGATCGAGGCGGACCCGGATCCGGGTTTCGGCGGTGTTGCGGCTGACTTCGGCGGAACGCATGAGGCTTTGTGGCGGAACGCTCGGCCGCGCGCAGGGGCGCGGCGACGTCGGAGCGGGTGAACGATGCCGGATTCTACCGGGAGTCGCCGGCGCGGGTGCGAGCGCAGGTGCGAGCGCGGGTGCCGGTACGGGTACGGACGCGGCCAACCGCCGGTCGAATGCCGGTCAACTGTCGGTCAGCCGCATCTCGGCGCTGCGCGCGTGCGCCTGCAGGCCTTCGCCGTGCGCGAGCGTCGACGCGATGCGCCCGAGCGTCTGCGCGCCGGCCGCCGAGATCTCGATGACGCTGCTGCGTTTCTGGAAGTCGTAGACGCCCAGCGGCGACGAGAACCGGGCCGTTCGCATCGTCGGCAGCACGTGGTTGGGGCCGGCGCAGTAGTCGCCCAGCGATTCGGACGCGTAGCTGCCCACGAACATCGCGCCGGCGTGGCGGATCCGGTCGACCAGCGGGCGCGGGTCGGCGGTGGAGATCTCCAGGTGCTCGGGCGCGATGCGGTTGGCCAGATCGCAGGCCTCGTCGAGGTCGCGCACGCGGATCAGCGCGCCGCGATCGTCCAGCGACTTGGCGATGATCTCGCGACGCGGCAACTGCGGCAGCAGGCGCTCGATCGACGCGGCGACGCGGTCGATGAACGCGGCGTCCGGGCACATCAGGATCGCCTGCGCGAGCGCGTCGTGCTCGGCCTGCGAGAACAGGTCCATCGCGATCCAGTCCGGATCGGTCGATCCGTCGCAGATGATCAGGATCTCGCTGGGGCCGGCGATCATGTCGATGCCGACCTGGCCGAACACCCGCCGCTTGGCCTCGGCCACGTAGGCGTTGCCCGGCCCGACGATCTTGTCGACGCGCGGCACCGTTTCGGTGCCATGAGCGAGCGCGGCCACCGCCTGCGCGCCGCCGATCGTGAACACGCGGTCGACGCCGCTGAGCGCCGCGGCGGCCAGCACCATCGCGTTGCGAACGCCGTCGGGCGTCGGCACGACCATGATCAGCTCGCCGACGCCGGCGACCTTGGCCGGCATCGCGTTCATCAGCACCGACGACGGATAAGCGGCCTTGCCGCCGGGCACGTACAGGCCGACGCGATCCAGCGGGCTGACCTTCTGGCCGAGCCGGTTGCCCTGCGCGTCGGTGAAATCCCAGGATTCGGCACGCTGGTGCTCATGATAGGCGCGCACGCGATCGGCCGCCTGCGCCAGCGCGTCGCGCTGCGCGACGGGCAACTCGTCGAGCGCCGCCTGCAGCACGCCGCGGTCGAGCTCGAAGTCCGCCGCGCACGCGAACGACACGCGATCGAAGCGGTTCGTGTAGTCGAGCACCGCCGCGTCGCCGCGACGGCGCACGTCGGCAATGATGTCGGCGACGACCTTCTCGATCGCCGCATCCTGCTCGGCTTCATAAGCGAGCAGCGCATGCAGGCGCGGCAAAAAGTCGTCGTCGCGCGAATCGAGTCGGTGGATCATCGGAAAGCCTCGGAGCGGGGTCGGCGAACCCTCAAGGATACCGCCTGGAACCGATTCGTTCTCCGGTCCCCATCGCCGTTCGCCCCAGGAGTCCGCGCGGGGCACGCCTTGCGCCGCGCAGGCTCCTAGTGACTAGGCCGCCCGCTTGTCGCGCGCGGTCACCGCGGCGGCGAGCTGGTCGACGATCGGCCGCAACTCGGACGCGCGCGTCTTCAGCGAGGCCTGGTTGATGACCAGGCGCGACGAGATCGTCATGATCTGCTCGACCTCGACCAGGTGGTTGGCCTTGAGCGTCGAGCCGGTGCTGACCAGGTCGACGATGACGTCCGACAGCCCGACCAGCGGCGCCAGCTCCATCGAGCCGTACAGCTTGATCAGGTCGATGTGCACGCCCTTGGCCGCGAAGTGCCGGCGCGCGGTCTCGATGTACTTGCTGGCGATGCGCAGCCGCGAGCCGGCGCGCACGGCGCGCGCGTAGTCGAAGCCCTGCGGCGCGGCCACGCACATCCGGCAGCGGCCGATCCCCAGGTCCAGCGGCTGGTACAGACCGTCGCCGCCGTGCTCGATCAGCACGTCCTTGCCGACGACGCCGAAGTCGGCCGCGCCGTACTGGACATAAGTCGGCACGTCGCTGGCGCGCACGATCAGCAGCCGCAGCCCCGGATCGCCGGTCGGCAGGATCAGCTTGCGGGTCGTGGCGGCGTCATCGTCGACGGCGATGCCCGCCGCCTGCAGCAGCGGCAGCGTCTCGTCGAAGATCCGGCCCTTGGACAGCGCGAGCGTCAGCATCAGCGGCTCCGTCGAATGTTGGCGCCCACGGCGGCCAGCTTGGTTTCCATGCCGTCGTAGCCGCGGTCGAGGTGGTAGATGCGGTCGACGATCGTCGTGCCGTCGGCCACCAGGCCGGCGATCACCAGGCCGGCCGACGCGCGCAGGTCGGTCGCCATCACGGTGGCGCCCGACAGCCGCTCGATGCCCTTGACGACCGCCGTGTGTCCTTCGACGGTGATGTCGGCGCCCAGCCGCTGCAGCTCGAGCACGTGCATGAAGCGGTTCTCGAAGATCGTCTCGGTGATCACGCCGGTGCCGTCGGCCACGCAGTTCAAGGCCATGAACTGCGCCTGCATGTCGGTGGCGAAGCCCGGAAACGGCGCGGTGCGCAGGCTGATCGCGCGCGGGCGCTGGGTCATCGCCAGCGTGATCGTTTCGCCGTCGACGTCGATCGAGGCGCCGGCCTCGCGCAGCTTGTCGAGCGTGACGCCCATCGATGCCGGATCGGCGTCGGTCAGGCGCACCTGTCCGCGCGTGGCGGCCGCCGCGCACAGGAAGGTGCCGGCCTCGATCCGGTCGGGCATCACGCGATGCCGGGCGCCGCGCAGCGACGAAACGCCGTCGATGACCAGCGTCTCGGTGCCGACGCCGTCGATCCGCGCGCCCATCGCCTGCAGCAGGCGCGCCAGGTCGACGACCTCGGGTTCGCGCGCGGCGTTCTCGATGACCGTTCGCCCGTCGGCGAGCACGGCGGCCATCATCAGGTTCTCGGTCCCGGTGACCGTGACCATGTCGGTGGCGATCCGCGCGCCGCGCAGGCGACCGGCGCTGGCCACCACGTAACCGTGGTCGATGTGGATCTCGGCGCCCATCGCCTGCAGGCCCTTGATGTGCTGGTCGACCGGGCGCTGGCCGATCGCGCAGCCGCCGGGCAGCGACACCCGCGCCCGGCCGAAGCGGGCGACCATCGGACCGAGCACCAGGATCGACGCGCGCATCGTCTTGACCAGGTCGTACGGCGCTTCGAGCGACGAGACCTCGGCCGCCCGCAGCGTGACGCGCTGCCCGTCGCGCTCGACCGTCACGCCCATCCGGCGCAGCAGCGTGAGCGCGGTGTCGATGTCGCGCAGCCCCGGCACGTTGTCGAGCACCAGCGGCTCGCTGGTCAGCAGCGCCGCGCACAGGATCGGCAGCGCGGCGTTCTTGGCGCCGGACACGCGCACGTCGCCGCGCAGCGGACGGCCGCCTTCGATGATCAGCTTGTCCATGTCAGGCGCCCCGGATCGGGATCGAACGGACGCCGGCGGCGGGATCGGCCGCCGGAGCCGGCTCGGCACCAGCCGCCCCCCTCGCGCCTGCCGCCGCTTGCGCCCCCGCCGGCTGCTGCGCGGCGAACTCCGCCGGCGTCAGCGTGCGCATCGACAGCGCGTGGATCTCCTCGCGCATCCGGTCGCCGAGCGCCTGGTAGACGAGCTGGTGCCGCTGGATCAGCCGTTTGCCGTCGAAGGCGGCAGCGACGATCAGCGCTTCGAAGTGGTGGCCGTCGCCCGAAACCTCCAGATGCTCGCAAGGCAGGCCGGCAGCAATGTAGCTGCGAACGTTGTCCGGTGTAACCATGGTGTTCTTTGTCGTGTCGAGTATCGATGAGCGATGACGGAACCGCGCGCAGTGTGCGACCCCGATCCGTATGGCCGGGCGACGGGAACGGGCCAGGGCCGGGCGCGGCTCGGGCAATCCGGTGACACCGAGGTCATGGGAGCGGCCGCCGCCGCGCGGGGGCCCGTTGCGCGGATCGGCGGGCGCCGGACCGGACCGGGTCACCGGACGCCGTCAATGTCGGAGCTTGTAGCCGGTCTTGAGCAAGGAGATCGCGATGAAGGACACGACGGCCAGGGTCACGACGACGATGCCCAGGCTGGTCCATGGCGGCACGTCGGAAATCCCGAAAAAGCCGTAGCGAAAGCCATCGACCATGTAGAAGAACGGGTTCAGGTGGGAGACATTCTGCCAGATCGGCGGCAGCGAGTGGACCGAATAGAACACGCCGGCCAGGAATGTGGCGGGCATGACCACGAAGTTCTGGAAAGCCGCGATCTGGTCGAATTTCTCGGCCCAGATGCCGGCGATCAGGCCCAGCACGCCCATGATCGCGCTGCCCAGCAGCGCGAAGCCGAGGATCCACGCCGGCGAGTCGAAACGCAGGTGCGTGAACCAGACGGTGGCGACGAACACGCCGAGCCCGACCATCATCCCGCGCAGGATCGCCGCCAGCACGTAGGCGCCGAACATCTCCCAGTGCGACAGCGGCGGCAGCAGCACGAACACGATGTTGCCGGTGACCTTGCTCTGGATGATCGACGACGAGGCGTTGGCGAACGCGTTCTGCAGCAACGACATCATCACCAGGCCGGGAACGAGGAACGAGACGTACGGCACCTGCCCGAACACCGTCACGCGCCCGGACATCGCCTGCGAGAAGATCATCAGGTACAGCAGCGCGGTCAGCACCGGGGCGGCGATCGTCTGCACGCCGACCTTCATGAACCGCAGCGTCTCCTTGTACAACAGCGTCCGGAATCCACGACCATCGCTCACGACGCGTCCCTCATGATCCGCACGAACACGTCCTCCAGATCGGTCGGCAGCAACTCCATCTCCTCGATCCGGCAGCCGGCCTCGCGCAGCCGGGCCAGGATCGGCTCGACCTCCTCGTAACGGCGGATCCGCAGCGCGACGCGGCCGTCTGACGGCGCCTCGACCTGCAGCGGCGCGAGCGCGGCCGGCAGCCCGGCGTCGGCCAGCCGCAGCACGAGCGTGCCGCCGGCCATGCCGCGCACCAGGTTGCGGGTCTCGTCCAGCGCGACGACCGAGCCGAGCTTGAGCATCGCGATCCGCGTGCACAGCTCCTGCGCTTCCTCGAGGTAGTGCGTCGTCAGCACGATCGTGTGGCCTTCGGCGTTGAGCCGGCGGATGAACCGCCACAACGTCTGGCGCAGCTCGACGTCGACGCCGGCGGTCGGCTCGTCGAGCACGATGACC
>JASGFT010000198.1:0-8248 GCA_047605425.1 Burkholderiaceae bacterium
GCCTCGTCAGCAAGCGGCCGAACGGCCGGAATTTCGGCTATGTCGAGGCTAACGATGCCGCCGGGATTGGAGCCACCATAGAGCACCGAGGCCGGGCCCTTGAGCACCTCGACACGTTCGAGCAGGAACGGATCGATCTGGAAGCCGCCGAAGCCGTAGCCGTAGAGCTGCAGCCCGTCCAGATAGACGCCGGTCTGCGTCGCCTGGAAGCCGCGGATGAAGAACCAGTCGGTATCGGGATCGGGGCCGAAGGGCTGGGCGGTGACGCCGGCCGTGTAGCGCAGCGCCTCGTCGACCTTCAGCGCCTTGCGATCGTCGATCTCGTCCCGGCCGATCACGGAGACGGCCTGCGGGATCGCCGTGATCGGCGTGTCGCTCTTCGAGCCGGTGGCGGAGCGCGTCGCGACATAGCCGTTGACCGGCCCGGCGGCCTTCTCGGCCTGTCCCTCGACGGTGATGGTATCGAGCTGGACGGTCGGCGCGGGCGCCGTCTGCGCGAAGGCTGCCGCCCCGCAGAGCATCGCGGCAACGGATACAGTCGTTCCAAGAATAAATCTATTCTTCATGCCGATGATATAGCACATGACCAGACAACACCCCAGCGTTGCGCGCCACTTCAGAATTGTTCTGTCTTAGAATCGTTCAAAATCGCGCTACTTCTTGCCTGCATGCGGTATCAGCGTTGGTGTCTTTTGGATTGATCGTTTCTGTCGCGTATTGAACGTTCTTGGGCGTGCGACTACAATTGCCGTCTTCGCGTTGCATTTCGAACACGCCCCATGACGTCACGGCCCCGGCCCGCAGGAGGCAAAGATGGGTTTCCAGCCGCGCATGCATTCCGTCCGGGAGGGCATCCGCGTGATCGGGTCGCTCAAATATCGCGTCTGGAACGGCGTCGTCGCCGATCTCTGGCAGGCCGAGTGCCAGGCGGGCGCGAGCGGCGAATATGTTTCGGAGCATCCGCGGCTCTTCGTGGTGCTCGACAAGGTCGGCGGCCCCTTCGAGACGCGGCTCGATCCGTCGGAAGCGGGCCTGTCGAGCCGGGGGCATGCCCATTCGATCAGCTTCATGCCGGCAGGAATGCGGATCTGGGGGCGCACGCGGCAGCACATGCGGATCCGCCATCTCGACCTGCATTTCGATGCGGCCCAGATCGGCGAGCGCCTCGGCGAGGCGCTTTCCCCCGATCTGCTGACGCAGCCGCGCCTCATGTTCTCGAACGAGCGCGTCCAGACGCTGGCACGGCTCATCGCCGAGGAATGTGCCGAACCCGATGCGCGGCACGATCTCTACGGCGACGGGCTGGTCCTGGCCGTGCTGATCGACCTGTTCGGCGTCCGCGGCAGCGCGCCGCGCCGCCGCACGCCGCTGACGGCGTGGCAGCTCAAGGTCGTGACCGACTACATCACCGAACACGCGGCGGGCACGATCCGGCTACAGGATCTGGCCGGTCTCGTCGGCATGTCGCAATCGCATTTCAGCCACGCCTTCAAGGCCTCGACGGAGCTGCCGCCGCATCAATGGCAGCTCAACGCCCGGATCGAGCGCAGCAAGCGGCTGCTCGCGGCCGGAGACCGGCCGCTGACCGAGATCGCGGCCGAGGCCGGCTTCTCCGACCAGGCGCATTTCACCCGTGTCTTCCGGCGCATGGTGGGCGAAACGCCGGCCGCCTGGCGGCGCGATGCGACGCGGCTTCCGCTCGCCGCCGATTGAGCGGGCGCAGGCTGCCAGCGTCCGGCGAAACCGATGTCGAGGCAGCGGGGTTCCGGGTCCGGCTATGTAAGCCCGTCGCAGTTCAGCCGCGAATCTGCGCGGATGTTCGGCGCGCCGCCCCGACGGGATGCCGCGAAGCTGCGGCAGATGGCGGCCTGACACGGCCGGGTCCCGGCCCGGGCACGCAGCCTCGGAACCGACGCAAGGCCATGATCTGCCGGGGCCGCCGTCAGGGCGTGGGCAGCGGCACGGCCGGGCGCTCCGCTTCCTCGCGGACGGTGCGCAGCTCGTACCAGAGCGCGTTCAGGATGCCGACGGCGGCAGCGAGGCCGAGGCCGAGAACCCAGGCGAAATACCACATCGTTCGTTCTCCTCGTCCGGTTCAATAGGCCGAATGGCCGGCTTCCTCGACGCTCTTCTCGCTGACCTTGCCCCACAGCACGCGATAGACCCAGGCCGTGTAGGCGAGGATGAGCGGCATGAAGATCACCGTCGCCAGCAGCATGTTGCGCAGCGTCGCACGGCTCGACGAGGCGTCGAATACCGTGAGCGACTGCGCCGGGTTGCTGCTCGACGGCAGCAGGATCGGGAACATGGCGACGCCGACCGTGGCGACGATCATCGCGACCGCGAGCTTCGAGGCGAGGAAGGTCAGGCCCTCATGCCCGGAGCGGAAGCCGATCGCGGCGAGCAGCGGCGCGACGACGCCGAGCCCCGGCACGATCCAGAGCAGCGGCCAGGCCCTGAAATTGGCGAGCCAGGCGCCGGCATCGGCCACGACCGTCTTGCCGAGCGGGTTGGAAGGGCCGTCCCAGACGATCGGCGACGTCACCGTGTAACCGCCGAGCAGGCCGGACCAGACCAGCACGCCGCCGAGCGCGAAGAGCATGGCCGTCAGCAGCGCCGCCATCGTCCCGAAGCTCTTGGCCCGCTGCGAGACGATGCCGTCGGCCTTGAAGGCGAGCCAGGCCGCGCCGTGCATCACCAGCATCGCCAGCGAGACCAGCCCACAGAACAAGGCGAGCGGGTTGAGCAGCCCGAACAGATTGCCCTCGTAGATCGGCCGCAGGTCCGGCGTGAAGTGGAAGGGCACGCCTTGCAGCGTGTTGCCGACCGCGACGCCGAAGATCAGCGCCGGCACGGCTCCGCCGATGAACAGCGCCCAGTCCCAGCGCTCGCGCCAGGCCGGATCGGGGCGCTTCGAGCGATATTTGAAGCCGACCGGCCTCAGGATCAGCGCCGCCAGCACCAGGAACATCGCGAGATAGAAGCCGGAGAAGCTCAGCGCATAGAGCGCCGGCCAGGCGGCGAAGATCGCGCCGCCGCCGAGGATGAACCAGACCTGATTGCCTTCCCAGACCGGGCCGACCGTGTTGATCGCGACCCGGCGCTCGATATCCGTCTTCGCGACGAAGGGCAGCAGCGCGCCGACGCCCATGTCGAAACCGTCCATGACGGCGAAGCCGATCAGCAGCACGCCGAGCAGCACCCACCAGACCAGCCGCAGCGTCTCGTAGGAGAAGAGAAAGTCGATCATCGTTTCGGTCCTCGTCTCTCGCGGGTCACTCGGCCGGCCGCAGGGCAGGGCGCTGACGGCCGGGCGCGGCGGCGTCGATCAGATGGGCGACCTCGGGTCCCTGGCGGATGGCGGCAAGCATCAGCCTGACCTCGATGACGGCGAGCACGCCGTAGAGCAGCGTGAAGCCGGCGATGGTGAGCATCAGGTTCCAGGCCCCGAGCTCGGAGGTCGCCAGGAAGGTCGGCAGCACGCCCTCGATGATCCAGGGCTGGCGGCCGAACTCGGCGACGAACCAGCCGACCTCGATCGCGATCCAGGGCAGCGGCAAGGCCAGCAGCGCCATGCGGAACAGCCAGCGCGGCGCCTCCTGCTCGCGGATCGTATGCCAGAGCGAGATGCCGAAGACGGCGATCAGCACGAAGCCGCACAGCACCATCAGGCGGAAGGAGAAGAACAGCCACGGCACCTGCGGCACGGTCGACCAGGCCGCATCCCTGACCTGCTGGTCGCTCGCCTGTCGCGGGTCGGCCAGGAACTGCTTCAGCAGCAGCGCATAGCCGAGATCGGCCGAATGGGCGTTGAAGGCGGCGCGGGCGACGCCGTCGTCGCGATTGGCCTTCATCTTCTCCAGCGCGTCATAGGCCAGCACGCCGTTGCGGATGCGCTCCTCGGCCCGGGCGACGAGCTGGTCGATGCCGGGGATCTGCTTGTCGACCGAGCGCGTGCCGATGAGGCCCATCACCCAGGGGATATGGATGGCGAAATAGGTCTTGCGGTCCTTCAGGCTCGGGATGCCGATGGCGGTGAAGGAGGCGGGCGGGGCTTCCGTCTCCCACATCGCCTCGATCGCGGCGAGCTTCATCTTCTGGTTGTCGGTCAGCGCATAGCCGCTCTCGTCGCCGAGCACGACGACCGAGAGCGCCGAGGCGAGGCCGAAGGCCGAGGCGATGACGAAGGAGCGCCTGGCGAGCTCGACATGCCGGCCGCGCAGCAGATACCAGCCGGACACCCCGAGCACGAAGGTGGCGGCGCAGACATAGCCGGCCGAGACCGTGTGCACGAACTTCGCCTGCGCGACGGGGTTGAACAGCACCGCCATGAAGTCGGTCACTTCCATGCGCATCGTCTCGGGATTGAAGGCCGAGCCGACCGGATTCTGCATCCAGCCATTGGCGATCAGGATCCACAGCGCCGAGAAATTCGTGCCCAGCGCCATCAGCCAGGTGACGATCATATGGGCGCGCGGCGAGAGCCTGTCCCAGCCGAAGAAGAACAGCCCGACGAAGGTCGCCTCCAGGAAGAAGGCCATCAGGCCCTCGATCGCCAGCGGCGCGCCGAAGATGTCGCCGACATAGTGAGAATAATAGGCCCAGTTGGTGCCGAACTCGAACTCCATGGTGAGGCCGGTGGCCACGCCAAGGACGAAGTTGATCCCGAACAGCTTGCCCCAGAAGCGGGTGATATCCCGCCAGATCGGGCGGTCCGTCATGACATAGACGCTTTCCATGATGACGAGCATGAAGGAAAGGCCCAGCGTCAGGGGCACGAACAGGAAATGGTATAAAGCTGTGAGAGCGAATTGCAGCCTGGATAATTCAACGACGGCCATGCTTATCATCGCGACCCCCTTTCTTCCCTGAACCAAGTTGGCTGGCGAAATATGGACGTGACGGCGCTACATCATTGAGACAGATCAAATTATATTCTGCCGCCAAACCTAAATGAATGGGACGCAAGGTCTAGCTAGGGAAAACCGCAGGCATGGGTTGGGTCATCGACATCATCGGCGCCGCTCTTTTCGCGGCGGGACTGGCGCAGGGTGTCAGTGCGCTGGCCGATGGCGTCGCGATCGGCTGGCTGTCGCCGCTGCTGCTATTGGCCGGCGGGCTGGTGCGTGCGACCGGGCTGATGCTGGCCCATGTCCAGGCGATCCGGTCCGCCCAGCGCATCGTCGCCGCGCGGCGATCGACACTGCTGCCCCGGCTGCTGGGCGGACGGCTGGCCCGGCCGCTGCTGGCGGGCGAGAATGCCACGCTGGCGATCGACCATCTCGCCGCGATCGAGGCGCATGGCGCCCGCTTCCTGCCGATCCGCAAGGCGGCGGTGCTGGGGCCGCTGCTGGTCGCCGCGATCGTCGCGACCGCAAGCTGGGTTTGCGCCGCGATCATGCTGGCGACCTTGATCCCCTTCGCCTTTGGCATGGTGCTGGCGGGCACGGCGGCGCGGGCGGCGGCGGAGCGGCAACTGGCGGCCTTGGCCGAATTGTCGGGCCTGTTCGTCGACCGGCTGCGCGCGCTGCCGCTGATCCGTCACCATGGCGCGCAGGCACGGATCAGCCGGCAGGTGGCGGGCGCCGCGCGGGAAGTGGCGACCCGCACCGGCGCGGTGCTCCGCATCGCCTTCCTGTCGGGCGCGGTACTGGAATTTTTCGCGGCGCTCTCGGTGGCGCTGGTCGCGGTCTATTGCGGCTTTGCCCTGCTTGGCCTGCTGCCCTTCCCCGCGCCCGAAGCGCTGGACCTGCGCGCCGCGCTGTTCGCCCTGGCGCTGGCGCCGGAATTCTATCTGCCGATGCGCCGCCTGGCCGCGGCCTATCATGACAAGCAGATGGGCGAAGCGGCGGAAAAGGCGATCGCCGCCGCCCTGCCGGACGTGGAGGCCCCGCTCCATCCGGCCAGCCCCCCGTTCGATGGCCTCCATCTCAAGGATTTGCGGATCGGTATTGGCTCGGGGATCGGTCCGGTCAGCCTGACACTCAAGCCGCATGACCTGATCGCCCTCACCGGCCCGACCGGCAGCGGCAAGACCAGCATGCTCGCCGCGATCGCCGGACAGATTGACCCGGCCTCGGGCGAACTGACTCCGGTCGATCCCGCGCGCATCGCCTGGGCGGCCCAGCGGCCGCTGCTGCTGCCCGGCAGCCTGGCCGACAATATCGCCCTCGCCCGCCCCGATGCCAACCAAGCGGAGATCGCGCAGGTCGCCGCGCGTGTCGGTCTGACGCCGATGCTGGCCGCGCGGCCCGAAGGGCTGGACCTTGCCATCGATCATCAGGGGGCGGGCCTGTCGGGCGGCGAACGGCGGCGCATCGGCCTCGCCCGCGCCATCCTGTCCGAACGGCCCGTTCTGCTCTGCGATGAACCCACCGCCGATCTGGATGCGGAGAGCGCCGCCGACATCATCGCCCTGCTGGTCGCCTTGTCGGCCGAGCGGGCGATCCTGGTCGCCACCCACGATCATCGCCTGACCGCCGCCGCGCGGATGGAGGTGATGCTGTGAACCCGATCCGGATCGCGCTCGACAAGGCGACAGGCTCCGCCACGCTGCTGCGCCGGGCGACGCTGTGCGCCGTCATCGCGGCGCTGGCCGGCATCGCGTTGCTGGCGCTGGCCGGCTGGTTCCTGACCGCCGCCGCCATGGCCGGAGCGGCCGGCACGGTCGCCGTGCAGGCGTTCAACTATCTGGTGCCCAGCGCCGCGATCCGGCTGCTCGCCATATTGCGCACCGTCTCGCGCTATGGCGAGCGGCTCTGGTCGCACCGCGCCGCGCTCGAAGCCATGGGCGGCCTGCGCGCCAGCCTGTTCGCGCGCCTCGCCGCGCAGGACAGCCGCACCGCCCTGCGCTTGTCCAGCGGCGACGCCGCCGCGCGGCTGACCGGCGACATCGACGCGCTGGAGGATCTGGTGGTGCGCCGGCCGAGCCGGATCGCCGGATTGATGGCAGCGCTGGCGGGCGTGATCCTGGCGGCGAGCGGCGGCTGGCTGTCGGCCCTGCTGCTGGCGGCCATGCTCGCCGCCTTGCCGCTCTTGCTGCGCAGCCTCGCCCGCCGCCTGACCGAAGGCCCCGCACAGCAGGCCGCCGATGCGCTCGGCGCGCTCCGCACCCGCTATGTCGAACTGGCGAGCGCCCGCGCGGAAATCGCGGCCTATGGGCTGGGTGACCGGGTGATGGCCGAACTGGCACCGCTCACGCGCCGGCTCGACCGGGCCCGCGCCCGCCTGTTCATCGGCGAAGGCGTGCAGGCCGCCCTGCTCGCGGCCTATAGCGCGCTCGCGGTCATGCTGGTGCTGCTCGGCGCCGATGCCCCCGCGCCGCTGGTCGCGCTCGCCTTGCTGGCCAGCGCCGGCGCGGTGGAGGCGATGGCCGGGCTGTCGCGCACCGCCTTCCGCCAGGCCAGCGTCGATGCCGGCCTCGCCCGGCTGGCCGCGCTCGATGCACTGCCGCTGGACGATGCGCCTGCGCCATCCGCCGCGACGCCCCAAGCCATTCGATTGGGCGACATCGAATTGCGCCCCGGTGCGCGCTTCGCCGTCACTGGCCGCTCCGGTTCGGGCAAGAGCCTGCTTGCGGAGGGTCTGGCCGGGCTGCGTCCGGTTACGGCCGATGTCGCGCTTGGCGGCCATCCGCTGGCAGCCTGCTCCGGGGCGGCGCTGCGCGACCAGTTCGCCCTCTCGCCCCAGGACGCGCCGATGCTGGCCGGCAGCATCGCCGACAATCTGCGCCTCGCCCGACCCGGCATCGATGCGGCCGATATGGTCGATGCGCTGCATGTCGCCTGTCTCGACCAGCGCATCGCCAGCCTGCCCGGCGGGATCGACTATCGGCTGGGTGAAGCCGGCGGCACCTTGTCAGGCGGCGAACGCAAGCGGCTGTCGCTGGCACGCGCGCTGCTGACCGGTCGTCCCTGGCTGTTGCTGGATGAGCCGACCGAGGGGCTGGATGCCGCGACCGAGGCGCTGTTGATCAGTCGGCTGCGCATCTGGCTCGACCGGACCGGCACCGGCCTGATCCTGATTTCGCACCGCCCCGCGCCACTCACGCTGACCGACCGACAGGTGCCGGTGTCGGCCATCGCCCCCCTGCCGGGCCAGGGTCTACCCGGAGTGGCAAGCGCGGCGTGAGGATGATAGGCTTTGTCTTGCAAGCGCTTAGAGCCTGTTTGAAAAATCGCGAAAGGGCGATTTTCAGTACGGTTCCAGCCCGCGCCCCCGCCCAACCACCCGACAGGATGACACTGGA
>JASGFT010000199.1:0-8237 GCA_047605425.1 Burkholderiaceae bacterium
GCGCGTCGAGGTCCACGGCCAGCGGCACGGCGCCGAGCGCGCGCAGCGCCTGCCGGCGCGGCTCGTCGCGGGTGGCGCCAACGATGCCGATCCGGTCGCCGAGGCGCCGTCGCAGCGACCGGACGATCCGCAGGCCGGTGTCGCCGCAGCCGACGATCAGCAACCGCGGACGGCGGAAGCGGGCGGGCAGCGCCCGGTTAGGAAAGGGGCGATGGGTCGGGGGATAATGCGCGCGCATCCCTCTATTGCACCAGATTCGCCGACCCATGCGTTTCACCGTTACCATCCAGCCCAGCGGCAGGCAGTTCGACGCCGACGACGAGCAGACCGTCCTCGAATCGGCGCTGCAACAATCGGTCTTGCTGCCGTACGGCTGCAAGACCGGCGCCTGCGGCTCGTGCAAGTGCCGCGTCGTGTCGGGCGAGGTCGAGCAGGGGCCGCACGCGGCCAGCGCGCTGCGGCCCGAGGAAGCGGCCAGCGGCTACGTGCTGCTGTGCTGCGCTTACCCGAGATCCGATCTGGCGATCGAGGCGCGCGTCGTGATGGCCGGCGACATCCAGATCCGCAAGATGCCTTGCCGGATCGCGTCGCTGCAGCGGGTCGCGCCCGACGTGATCATCGTGAAGCTGCAGTTGCCCGCCAACGAGACGCTGCGCTATCTGGCCGGGCAGTATCTGGAATTCGTGCTGCGCGACGGCACGCGGCGCAGCTATTCGATGGCCGGCGCGCCGCAGCAGGCGCAGCAGATCGAGTTGCACATCCGGCACCTGCCCGGTGGTCGCTTCACCGACGCGCTGTTCGGCGTCGCCGCGCCGCCGGTCAAGGAGCGCGACGTGCTGCGCTTCGAAGGGCCGATGGGGACGTTCTTCCTGCGCGAGGACAGCGACAAGCCGATCATCCTGCTGGCCAGCGGCACCGGTTTCGCGCCGATCAAGGCGATCGTCGAGCACGCGATCGACAAGTCGATCACGCGGCCGATGACGCTGTACTGGGGCGGCCGCCGGCCGCAGGACCTGTACCTGGACGCGCTGGCCGAGCAATGGGCGGCCGAGCTGCCGCATTTCGATTACCGGCCGGTGATCTCGGACGCGCGGCCCGAGGATGCGTGGACCGGCCGCACGGGCTTCGTCCACCAGGCCGTCGTCGACGAGCATCCGGACCTGAGCGGCCACCAGGTCTACGCGTGCGGCGCGCCGATCGTCGTCGACTCGGCCCGCCGCGATTTCGTCGCGCGCTGCGGGTTGCCCGACGACGAGTTCTACGCCGATTCGTTCACCAGCGCCGCCGATACGGTCAAGCTCGCCTGACCGCCCGGGGGCCCGGGTGCCCGGCCCGTCGGGCGACAGCGGCGGCGGGCCGCCCACGCTCAGTTGCGCCGCAGCGGGTTGTACGGCACGTGCTGCAGCGGTTCGAGCCGCGTCGCCAGCTTGCCGAACGCATCGTCGAAGTCCGGGGCGGCGCTCGCTTCGGGCGTGCCCAGCGTGAACCCGGACGCCGTGCGGATCTGGTTGTGCAGCACCCGCTTGCGCAGCGCCGGCGTGATCTGGAAGTCGGCCAGCCGGCCGATCAGGCGCAGCGCGTCGTTGCGCCTGGGGCCGATCAGCTCGGCCAGGCTCAACGACTTGCTGCCGTACCAGACCTCCTGGGCGATGCCCTTGATCGTGTCGAAGTCGACCGCCTCCAGTCCCTTCATCGCGATTTCGGATAAGGCGACACGCGGTGTCCTGAACCTGGATTCTCTGGATTCCATACGTATGAGATGAGGAAAGGGATCTAGTGCGTTGATTATTACGTGATTACTGGAATCGACTCCATCGTCGATGCGTGAATGCGACACTCGGGTATGGCAAGATCCGCCGCACGGAACCTGTCAGGAGACAAAACGATGAACGACTCGACGCGTCCGCCCGGTTCGACGGACGATCATCCGGTCCGAGCGGGGACCGGCCCGACGATCGGCGAGCCGGCCGCTCAGGGGTTCCGCGGCGCCGCCGGACGGCGCGGCCATCTGGCGGCGCTGGGCGGCCTGGGGCTGGGCGCGGCGCTGGCGGCCTGGCTGCCTCGCGAGGCCTGGGCGCAGGCCTATCCGAACAAGCCGATCCGGATGGTCGTGCCGTATACGCCCGGCGGCTTCACCGATACGATGGCGCGCCTGCTCGGCGAGCCGCTGGGCCGGGCGCTCGGGCAGACGATGGTGTTCGACAACAAGCCCGGCGCCAACAGCCTGATCGGCGCCGACATGGTCGCGAAGGCCGCGCCGGACGGCTACACGCTGGCGACCGTGATCGCCGCGCATTCGGTCAATCCGGGCCTGTACGCGAAGATGCCGTTCGACCCGGTCAACGACTTCTCGCCGGTGACGGTGATCGGCAAGGCGCCGGTGATCCTGTGCGCGAACAACGACGCGCCGTTCAACACGATCGCCGAGCTGATCGCCTATGCGAAGGCCAATCCCGGCAAGCTCAGCTACGGCTCGTCCGGGGTCGGCGCCGCCGCGCACCTGACGATGGAGTACTTCTGCGCGCTGACCGGCACGAAGATGGTCCACATTCCGTACAAGGGCACGGCGCCCGCGCTGACCGACCTGATCAGCGGCCAGATCCTGGCGCTGTGGGACGTGACGTCGACGATGATGCCGCACATCAAGGCCGGCAAGGTCAAGGTGATCGCGATCGCCAGCGAGAAGCGCGTCGGCGTCGCGCCCGACGTCCCGACCGTCGACGAGAACGGCCTGCCCGGCTTCTTCTCGTCGACCTGGGCGATGCTGCTGGCGCCGGCGCACACGCCCAAGGACATCGTCCAGCGCCTGTCCAGCGAGTCGGCCCGGCTGCTGCACTCGCCCGAGCTGCACGAACGCTTCGACCAGTTGGGGGTCGTTCCCGGCGGCGACACGCCCGAACAGGCGCTGGCGTTCCTGAAGGCCGAGGTCGACAAGTGGGGCAAGGTCGTGCGCGAGGCGAACATCAAGATCGATTAGCGTGAACCGATCCTGAGCCGCCGCGCCGCCTCGCGCCGGCGGGGATCCGCCCGCGCGATCCCGCATCGATCGGCGCGGATGGGGCGCTCGATCGCGTACCGCCCGTCGCCTTCCTATCCGGCGTGCTCGGCGATGATGCGCTCGATGATCGCCTCGGCTTCGCGCATCGCGTGATCGTCGATCGCCGTCGTCTGCGCGGCGTCTTCGGTCGGCGTCGAGGCCAGCGATTCGCCGTCGCCGTGGCGCAGATCCACGCTGACCTGCATCGACAGGCCCAGCCGCAGCGGATGCTCGCGCAATTGATCGGCCGGCAGCGCGATCCGCACCGGCACGCGCTGCACGATCTTGATCCAGTTGCCGGTCGCGTTCTGCGCGGGCAGCAGCGACAGCACGCTGCCGGTGCCCACGCCGATCCCGACGATGCGGCCGTCGTACGCGATGCCGTCATAAGCGTCGGCCCGCACGCTGGCCGGCTGGCCGATGCGCAGCGCGGCGATCTGGTTTTCCTTGAAGTTCGCGTCGACCCAGACCTGGTCGAGCGGCACGATCGCCAGCAGCGGCGTGCCGACCGACAGCCGCTGGCCGATCTGCACGCTGCGCTTGACGACGTAGCCGCTGACCGGGGCGGCGATCCGCGTGCGCGCCCAGCCGAGGTAAGCGGACTTCAGGTCGGCGGCGGCCTGCGCGACGCGCGGGTGCCCGGCGACGGTCAGGCGGTCGACCGGGATCGTCGCCGCCGTGACCTGGTGCCGCGCGACGCCGAGCGCCGCCTGCAGGCTGTCGCGCTGCGCGCGTGCCGCGGCCAGGTTGGCCGTGGCGGTCTCGACCGCGTGACGCGCATGGTCGATCTCCTCGACCGGGATCGCCTGGCCGTCGCGCAGCGGCGCGCGGCGCTCGTGGTCGTCGCGGGCGCGCCGCAGCTCCGCGCCGTTGCGGGCCAGGTCCGCCCGCGCGCGCGCCAGCTCCGCCTGGCGCTCGGCGATCGCCGCCTGCGCGAGCGCGCGCTGTGCGTACAGGCCGCGTACCGTTCGCAGGGTTTCGGCCAGCGTCGCGCGCGCCCGCTCCAGCGCCACGTCGGCGTCGGCCGCGTCGAGCCGCACCAGCAACTGTCCCGCCTCGACGCGTTGCGTCTCGTCGACCAGCACCGCGGTGACGGTTCCAGCCACCTGCGGCGTGACCGGGATCAGGTGCCCGCCGACGTAGGCGTTGTCGGTCGTTTCGTACCAGCGGGCGACCAGCCAGTGATACAGGCCGATGCCCAGCGCCGCGGCGGCGACGACGATCGCCAGCCCGGTCAGCAGGCGGCGGCGCTGGCGCGGCCGGGCGCGGTCGGGCGGCGCACCCGGAGCACCCGAAGCGCTCGAAGCACCCGGAGCACCCGGAGCGCCCGAAGCGCCCGAAGCGCCCGAAGCCGGTGGCGAGGCCGGCGGTACCGCCGGCGGCGTCACGGCGGCGTTCCGCTCGTCAGGCATCGGCGACCGGGAGCTGGCGCCGCAGTTCGGCCTTAGCGATCTTCTCGAGCGTCGAGCGCGGGAAGTCGTCGACGAAATGGTAGGCGCGCGGCCGCTTGAACTCGGCGAGCTGGCTCGCGCACTGCGCGCGCAACGCTCGCTCGACCTGCGCCGGATCGGGCCGCTGCGGTGCGAGCGGGTCCAGGCGGACGAAGGCGACCGGGATCTCGTCGAGCATCGGATGCCGCTGCGCGACGACCGCCACCTCGGCGAGCCCCGGCACCGTCAGCAGCACGCGCTCGATCTCGGACGCGGCGACGTTCTCGCCGCCGACCTTCAGCATGTCCTTGTTGCGGTCGGCGAAGAACAGCGCGCCGCTCTCGCCGACCAGGACGCGGTCGCCGGTGATGAACAGCCCGCGCTCGTCGAACGCCTCGTCAGTGGCCTTGGGGTTGTTCAGGTACTCGGCGAACAGCGACAGGCCGCGCACGCCGCGCACCAGCAGGTCGCCGGTCTGGCCGGGCTCGCACGGCCGTCCGTCGATCTCGATGTGGATGCCGTATTCGGGCGCCGGACGCCCCATCGACAGGGATTCGTTGGGCAGGCCGATCAGGCCGATCGTGCCGTGCGTGATCGTCTCGGTCATCCCCCACCAGCCGACGGTGGGGATGCCGAAGTGCGCATCGGTGGGCGGCGCGCTGACGCCGCTGCCCCATTGGCGGTAGAAGTGCCGTTCGGGCAGCGGCTGCGCGAGCAGCGCGCGCACGCAGAACGGAATGACCGACGCCCAGGTGCAGCGCTCCTCGACCGACACCGGCCAGAACCGGCTGGCCGAGAAGCGCGGTTGCACGACCGCCGTGGCGCCGGCCCATAGCGTGGCCAGCACCGAATACGCCTGCGCGTTGGTGTGGAACAGCGGCAGCGTGACCAGGTGGATGTCCTGCGCCGTCAGCGTCTCGTGCGTCGCGTTGACGCGCGCGCCCCACAGCGCGTTGGCGTGCGTCCACAGCACGCCCTTGGGCCGCGACGTCGTGCCCGACGTGTACTGCACGCTGAACGGCGCCATCGGATCGAACGGCCGGTCGGGCAGGCGCGACGGATCGGCGTCGATCGCGTCGAACGACGACGCCGCGTCGGGACGGCCGGCGCCGGCGTCGTCGCCGTTGTCGGTCGTCGTCACGGCCAGCCACTTCAGGCGCGGGCAGGCGCGCGCGACGCCGGCCGCGAAGCGCGGCTGGGTGATGCCGGCGACGACCTGCGCGTCGTCGGCGAAATAAGCGATCTCGTCCTCGCTGGCGCGCGCGTTGGTCGTCACCGCGACGGCGCCCATCCACGCGCAGCCGAACCACGCGACGATCGCCTCCGGGCAGTTGTCCAGATGCACGAGCACGCGCTCGCCCGCGCGCACGCCGCGCGCGTGCAGGCCGGCGGCGAAGCGCTGGATACGGTGATGGAACTCGGCATAGGTCCAGCGCAGGCCCGGCCCGGTGAACGGGCGCCAGACGATGAACGGATGCGCGGCGCGCAGCGAGGCCTGCGCGCCGATCAGCGTACGGATGTCCTGGCCGGCAAACGTCTGCGTGTGGCGGTCGGCGAGTTCGGGCGTCATGAGCCTCCTCCGGAACGATGCGCGCGGCGGCGGTCGCGCGCGATCCGCAGGATAACCGGCGTACCCGGATCGGCGCGGGCGTTCGGTCGAATGAACCCGGGCGGGCGGCCGATCAGGCGCGGCAGGACGGGGCCGAAGGTCCCCCGCCAATTGGCGGCGGGTTGTCGGGCAGGTTCTCCGGTGGGTCGGAGGCGGCGACCGACAGCGCCAGCGCGATGCAGAGCGGCGCCGAGGCCGGGTCGCGCATCGTCAGACCGGCTCCGCGGGCGGCGTTTCCTCGCCCAGGTAGGCGGCGCGCACGCGCGGATCGTTCAGCATCGTCGCCGCCTGGTCGGTCATCGTGATCTCGCCCGAATCCATCACGTAGCCGCGCGTCGCCGATTGCAGCGCGAGCCGGGCGTTCTGCTCGACCAGCAGGATCGTCGTGCCGCCGGCAGACACGTTGCGCACGACCTCGAAGATCTTGTCGACCATGATCGGCGACAGCCCCATCGACGGCTCGTCGAGCAGCAGCAGCTTCGGGTGGCACATCAGCGCGCGCGCCATCGCCAGCATCTGCTGCTCGCCGCCGGACATCGTCCCCGCCAGTTGCGTGGCCCGCTCCTTGAGCCGCGGAAACAGCCCGAACATCCGGTCGATGTCGGCGTCGATCTGCGCGCCGTCGCCGCGCGTGTACGCGCCCATCTGCAGGTTCTCGACGATCGTCATCCGCGCGAACACGCCGCGGCCTTCGGGTACCATCGCCAGCCCGCGGCCGACGAGCTGGTACGCGGGCACGCCGTTGATCGAGCGGCCGTCGTAGACGAGCTCGCCGGCGGCCGGCCGCAGCGTGGCGGTGATCGCCTTGAGCGTCGAGGTCTTGCCGGCGCCGTTGGCGCCGATCAGCGCGACCAGCTCGCCCGGGTAGACGTCCAGGTCGATGCCTTTGACCGCGTTGATGCCGCCATAAGCGACCCGCAGGCCACGCACCTTGAGCAGCGGCTCAGCCATGGCTCGACCCCGTGCCCAGATAGGCTTCGATGACCGCGGGATCCTTTTGCACCTGCGACGGCGGTCCCTCGGCGATGATCTTGCCGTAGTCGAGCACCGACACCTGGTTGCACAGGCCCATCACCAGCTTGACGTCGTGCTCGATCAGCAGGATGGTCCTACCGTCGTCGCGGATCCGCGCCAGCAGGTCGCGCAGCGCGAGCTTCTCGGTCGCGTTCATGCCGGCCGCCGGCTCGTCCAGCGCCAGCAGCTTCGGATCGGTGGCCAGCGCGCGCGCGATCTCCAGCCGCCGCTGGTCGCCGTACGACAGCGTGCGCGCGCGGTACTGCGCGTAGCGCGACACGCCGACGTAGTCGAGCAGTTCGGTCGCGCGGGCGCGGATCGCCGCTTCCTCCTCGCGCACCGAGCGCGGCCGCAGCACCGCGCCGAGCACGCCCGCGCGCGTGCGGATGTGGCGCCCGACCATGACGTTCTCCAGCGCGGTCATGTCGCCGAACAGGCGGATGTTCTGGAACGTGCGGGCGATGCCGGCCTCGGCGACCTTGTGCACGGCGGTCGGCTCGTAGCGCCGGCCGGCCAGCGTGAACTGCCCGGAGTCGGGCGCGTACAGCCCGGTGATCACGTTGAAGAACGTCGTCTTGCCGGCGCCGTTGGGGCCGATCAGCCCGTAGATCTGGCCGGGCATCACGCTGAGCCGCACGTCGGCCAGCGCCTGCAGGCCGCCGAAGCGCTTGTTGACGCCCTGTACGCGCAGCAGGGGTTCGGACATGGCGGCCTTACTCCTTCGCCGGCGGCGTCGCGCGCGGCAGCGCCTTGCCGTGCTCGGGCGACGGCCACAGGCCGGCGGGCCGGTACAGCATGACCAGCACCATCGCCAGGCCGAACAGCAGCATCCGCAACGCTTCGGGCGAAACGATCTCCTCGCCGAAGATCGATTCCTGCAGCGGCCTGGCCAGGTGGCGCAGCGCCTCGGGCACCGAGTACAGCAGGATCGCGCCGAGGATCACGCCCGGCACGTGGCCCATGCCCCCGAGCACCACCATCGCGACGATGACGATCGACTCCATGAACACGAAGCTCTCGGGCGAGACGAAGCCCTGGAACGCCGAGAACATCGCGCCCGACACGCCGCCGAACGAGGCGCCCATCGCGAACGCCAGCAGCTTCATGTTGCGCGTGTTGATGCCCATCGCCTTGGCGGCGATCTCGT
>JASGFT010000200.1:0-8213 GCA_047605425.1 Burkholderiaceae bacterium
GCCGACCGCTCGCGCGCCGGCGCCGAGAAGCTGATCGGCCGCTGGATCGACGTCGGCACGCCGCAGCGCCTGGCCGAGCTGGACGCCGAACTGTCGCGCGCGGCCCACGCCGGCGCGCCGCCACGCGCCGCCGGTTCTGTGTAAGCTGATCGCCGGCCCCCAGGCCGCTCGACTGATCGACAAGAGGCTCGCCCGATGAAACTGACCGCAATCACCGCCCGCCGGCGGCGGCAACTGGCCGATTCCATGCGCGCGCGCGGCGGCGGCGTCGCCATCGTGCTGACCGGCGCCGAAGTGATGCGCAACCGCGACAGCGACTATCCGTACCGCTCGGACAGCTACTTCCATTACCTGACCGGCTTTCCGGAACCGCAGGCGGCGCTGGTGCTGCGCGCGAGCGGCGAGACGACCGAATCGATCCTGTTCTGCCGCGACAAGGACGAGGAGCGCGAGATCTGGGACGGCTTCCGGTACGGACCGGCGGCCGCCGCCGAGACCTTCGGCTTCGACCGCGGGCTGCGCTTCGACGAGCTCGACGCGCAGATGCCGCGGCTGCTGGCCGACCAGCCGGCCGTCTATTACGCGCTCGGCAGCAGCGCCGAGCTGGACGCGCGGATGCAGCGCTGGCTCGGCGAGGTCCGCGCGATGGCGCGCACCGGCGTCAGCGCGCCGACGCAGGCGATGGACGTGTGCGCGCCGCTCGACGAGATGCGGCTGTTCAAGGACGAATACGAGCAGCACGTGATGCGCCGCGCCGGCCGGATCGCGGCGGCCGCGCACGTGCGGGCGATGCGGGCGACGCGGCCCGGTCGCCGCGAGTACGAGATCGAGGCCGAGCTGCTGCACGAGTTCCGCCGCAACGGCTCGCCGTTTCCGGCCTACGGCTCGATCGTCGCCGGCGGCCGCAACGCCTGCGTGCTGCACTACCGCGGCAACGACTGCGTGCTCAACGACAACGAGCTGCTGCTGATCGACGCCGGCTGCGAGCTGGACGGCTACGCGTCGGACATCACGCGCACGTTTCCGGTCAACGGCCGCTTCACGCCCGCGCAGCGCGAGCTGTACGACATCGTGCTCGCGTCACAGCAGGCGGCGATCGACGCGACGCGGCCGGGCCGCTCGTTCAACGATCCGCACGACGCGGCGCTGCGCGTGCTCGCGCAGGGCATGCTCGACTGCGGGCTGTTGTCCGGATCGCTGGACGAGGTCATCGAGACCGGCTCGTACCGTCGCTTCTACATGCACCGGACCAGCCACTGGCTGGGCATGGACGTGCACGACTGCGGCGATTACCGCGAACCCGGCCAGGCCGACACCGGCCAGGGCAAGCCCTGGCGGACGCTGCGACCGGGCATGGTGCTGACGATCGAGCCGGGTATCTACGTGCGAGCGGCCGCCGACCTGCCGGCGCGCTATCACGACATCGGCATCCGCATCGAGGACGACGCGCTGGTCACCGCCGACGGCAACGAGATCCTGACCGCCGACGTGCCCAAGCGCGCCGACGACATCGAAGCGCTGATGCGCGACGCGCGCACGCGCGCCGACGCCGCCTCGGCGCCCGCTTCGCGATGAAGGTCCGCGTCGTCGGCAAGGGGCCGGTGGCGCTGTCGTTCGGCCTGCTGCTCGCGCGCCAGGGCCTCGCGCCCGATCGAATCGAGCTGGACACCACGCGCGCGGCGCTGCCGCCGGCGATGGCGCTGCGCACGCTGGCGCTGAGCGCCGGCTCGTGGCAGTTGCTGGGCCGGATCTGCGCGGCGCCGCCGGCCGCGCCGATCGAGGCGATCGAGGTTTCGCTGCAAGGCCACGCGGGGCGGGTGCGCCTGGGCGCGGCCGAGCAAAGGGTGCCGGCGCTCGGCCACGTCGTCCGCTATCCGACGCTGTGCGACGCGCTGCTCGAGGCGGCCGCCCCGGCGCGGTTCGCCGAGCCGGGCAGCTTCGCGGCCGGCGACGAGCCGCTGGTCGTGCACGCCGAAGGCGATACCGGCGACGACGCCGAGCAGCGCGAGTTCACGCAGACGGCGATCGTCGCCGAGCTGACGGCCCGCGCGCCCGAGCCCGGCGTCGCCTACGAGCGCTTCACCGCCGAAGGACCGCTGGCGATGCTGCCGCTGCCCGAGGCCGATCGCCATGCGCTGGTCTGGTGCTGCCGGCCCGATCACGCGCAGCGGCGCGCGGCGGCGAGCGACGCGGCCTTCGCCGCCGAGCTGCGCACGATGATCGGCCCGCGCTGGTCGATCCGTCGCGTCGAGACCGCGCGCGTGGCGATGCCGCTGCGGCGCCGCCGCCGGCGCCAGACCGTGGCGGGCCATGAAGTCTGGATCGGCAACGCCGCGCAGGCGCTGCACCCGGTCGCCGGGCAGGGGTTCAACCTCGGGCTGCGCGACGCGTTCGTGCTGGCCGCCGAGATCGGCCGGCGACCCGCGAGCTCGCGCGATGGTCATCCGGCACGCGCGGAGGATGACGCCGGCGCCGGCGCCGCGCTGCATCGCTATGCGCGGGCCCGCCGCGCCGATCGCGCGCGCGCGATCGGGCTGACCGACCTGCTCGCGCGCGTGTTCACGATCGGTCCGCTGCAACCGGCCGAATCGGTGGCGCTGGCCGCGCTGGACCTGCACGGCGGCGCGCGAAACTGGCTCGCGCGGCAGATGATGTTCGGCGTGCGCTGAGCATCGTCGCGCGCGGCGATCCGCGGCGCGAACCCGGCGGCGCTGCGCACTACTCCGTTTTGTGCACTGCCTGTTTCTTGGGCACGTCAAAGTTCGCTACAATCGAGCCCCAGGGTGCCGGGCATGGAATTCATGCGCCGGCCCTTTGCTTCTCACGATCCCCCGCTCCCCCACTTTTCCACCATGCGCATCGGTCCGTACCTGCTGGACAACGCCGTGTTCGTGGCACCGATGGCCGGTGTCACCGATCGGCCATACCGGCAGCTATGCAAGTCGCTCGGCGCCGGCTACGCGGTCTCCGAAATGGCCGCGTCCAATCCGGCGCTGTGGGCCAGCGTCAAGACCTCGCGGCGGCTCGACCACGACGGCGAGATCGAACCGAAAGCCGTGCAGATCGCCGGCGCCGATCCGGCGATGATGGCCGAGGCCGCGCGCTTCAACGTCGATCGCGGCGCGCAGATCATCGACATCAACATGGGCTGCCCGGCCAAGAAGGTGTGCAACGTGTCGGCGGGCTCGGCGCTGATGGCCGACGAGTCGCTCGCGCTGCGGATCATCGAGGCGGTCGTCGAGGCGGTGACGCCCGGCGGCACGCCGGTCACCGTCAAGATGCGGACCGGCCCGACCCGCGAACGCACCAACGCGCCCCGGCTGGCCAAGGCCGCCGAGGACGCCGGCGCGGCGATGATCACCGTGCACGGCCGCAGCCGCGCCTGCGCTTACGGCGGCCGGGCCGAGTACGACACGATCGCGCGGATCAAGCAGTCGCTGTCGATCCCGGTCGTGGCCAACGGCGACATCGATTCGCCGCACAAGGCCCGCCAGGTGCTGCAGGCGACCGGCGCCGACGCGGTGATGGTGGGACGCGCGGCCCAGGGCCGCCCGTGGATCTTCCGCGAGATCGTCCATTACCTGCGCACCGGCGAGCTGCTGCCGGCGCCGACGATCGCCGAGATGCGCGTGCTGATGCGCCGCCATCTGCTCGACCACCTGCGGTTCTACGGCGAGCACACGGGCGTGCGCACGGCGCGCAAGCACGTCGGCTGGTACCTGCGCGACGCGCCGGGCGCCCGGACGTTCCTCGACCGCTTCCATCGGATCGACGAGCCGGCCGGGCAGCTTCGCGCGCTCGAAGGATTCTTCGACGCCTGCGCCGAGCAGGCCGAAACGCCCCGCGGCCTCGCCGCCGCCAACGACCAGCAATTCCTTCCTTTCATGCCAACACTCTTGTCCGGGAGCCAGGTCGCATGACCAAGCCGCCCCCACTCGACGAAGCGGTCATCCGCAGCCTGGAGAAGTATTTCCGCGACCTGGACGGCACGCCGCCGTGCGCGATCTACGATATGGTCATCGAAGCGGTCGAACGCCCGATGCTCGAAGTCGTGATGAAGGAAGCCCACGGCAATCAATTGCGCGCCAGCGTGATGCTCGGCATCAATCGGAACACGCTTCGCAAGAAGCTCCACCATCACGGCCTGCTTTAGGAGGCTATCGGACTATGGAAACGCGACCCCTTCCCATAGTCCGATAGCCTCCTAGGCGCCCCGCTCCGGAACCCTTCCCATGTCGTCATCCCCCGCTCCCACCTCCTCGTCCCGGCCGGCCGGCGATCCGACCGACGCCGTGCGGACCGCGCTGATCAGCGTGTCCGACAAGACCGGCATCGTCGAACTGGCCCGATCGCTCGACGCGCTCGGCGTGCGCCTGCTGTCGACCGGCGGCACCGCCCGGCTGCTGGCCGACGCGGGCCTGCCGGTCACCGAGATCTCCGAGCACACCGGCTCGCCCGAGATGCTCGACGGCCGCGTCAAGACGCTGCACCCGAAGGTGCACGGCGGGCTGCTCGCGCGCCGCGACGTCGCCGAGCACATGCAGGCGCTGGCCACGCACGGCATCGACACGATCGACCTGCTGGTCGTCAACCTGTATCCGTTCGAGCGCACGGTGGCCACGCCCGGCTGCACGCTCGACGATGCGATCGAGAACATCGACATCGGCGGGCCGGCGATGGTCCGCTCGGCGGCCAAGAACTGGCAGTCGGTGGCCGTGCTGACCGATGCGTCGCAATACGCGGGCGTCGTCAACGAGCTGAAGACCGCCGGCAGCCTGTCGCGCTCGACGCGCTTCGCGCTGGCGGTCGCGGCGTTCAACCGCGTGTCCAACTACGACGCGGCGATCAGCGACTACCTGTCGTCGCTGCGGCCCGACGGCACGCGCGCCGAGTTTCCCGACCAGTCCAACGGCCGCTTCGTCAAGGTGCAGGACCTGCGCTACGGCGAGAACCCGCACCAGCAGGCCGCGCTGTACCGCGACCTGATGCCGGCGCCCGGCTCGCTGGTCACCGCGCAGCAGTTGCAGGGCAAGGAGCTGTCGTACAACAACCTGGCCGACGCCGACGCCGCCTGGGAATGCGTGAAGAGCTTCGACGCGCCGGCCTGCGTGATCGTCAAGCACGCCAATCCGTGCGGCGTCGCGGTCGCGGCCGACTGCGCGCAGGCGTACCTGAAGGCGTTCAAGACCGACCCGACCTCGGCGTTCGGCGGCATCATCGCCTTCAACCGCCCGATCGACGTCGACTGCGTGCAGGCCGTCTCCAAGCAGTTCGTCGAGGTGCTGATCGCGCCCGGCTATACCGATGCCGCGCGCGAGCTGCTGACGACCAAGGCCAACCTGCGCGTGCTCGAATGCCCGCTCGACGCAGTCCAGCCGCAGGGCCCGACGGCCTGGCTGCAGGGCCGCAACGCGCATGACGTCAAGCGCATCGGCTCGGGCCTGCTGATCCAGTCGGCCGACAACCACGACATCGGCACGGCGGACCTGAAGGTCGTCACCCGCCTGCAGCCGACGGCCGGGCAGATGGCCGACCTGCTGTTCGCGTGGCGCGTCGCCAAGTTCGTCAAGTCCAACGCGATCGTGTTCTGCGCCGACGGCATGACGCTGGGCGTCGGCGCCGGCCAGATGAGCCGGATCGATTCGGCGCGGATCGCGTCGATCAAGGCCGAGAACGCCGGGCTGACGCTCGCCGGCTCGGCCGTCGCCTCGGACGCGTTCTTCCCGTTCCGCGACGGGCTGGACGTCGTCGCCGACGCCGGCGCGCGGACGGTGATCCAGCCGGGCGGCAGCGTGCGCGACGCCGAGGTCATCGCGGCCGCCGACGAGCGCGGCATCGCGATGGTGTTCACCGGTGTCCGCCATTTCCGGCACTGAGAAACAGGGTGCCGCCGGCGCCCGCCGCATCCTGGGCATCGACCCGGGCCTGCGGCTGACCGGCTTCGGCCTGATCGACCAGCAAGGCCAGCGCCTGCAGTACGTGGCCAGCGGCGTGATCCGCGTGCCCGGCGGCGAGTTGCCGACGCGGCTCGCGTGGATCTTCGCGCAGGTGCGCGAGCTGATCGACACCTACCAGCCCGCGCACTGCGCGATCGAGAAGGTGTTCGTCAACGTCAATCCGGCCTCGACGCTGCTGCTGGGCCAAGCCCGGGGCGCGGCGATCACCGCGATGGCTCGCGACGGCCTGCCGGTCAGCGAGTATTCGGCGCTGCAGATCAAGCAGGCGGTCGTCGGCTACGGCCGCGCCAACAAGGCCCAGATCCAGCAGATGATGGTCCGCCTGCTGCGGCTGCCCGGCGTGCCGGGCCAGGACGCCGCCGACGCGCTGGCCTGCGCGGTCTGCCATGCGCATGGCGCGCAGCTCCTGGGCGCGCTCGACGACTCGCGGCACGCATCGCTGGGCGGCGGACTCGCGCGGCGCGGCCTGCGGCTGCGTCGCGGTAGACTCGTGCAGACTTGAACGGAACGACTCGATGATCGGTCGCATCGCAGGCGTGCTCTTGCAACGCCGCCCGCCGCAGGTACTCGTCGACGCGCATGGCGTCGGCTACGAGATCGACGTGCCGATGAGCACGCTATACGACCTGCCGCCCGACGGGCAGCCGGTCGTGCTGCTGACGCACCAGGTGGTCCGCGAGGACGCGCACCTGCTGTACGGTTTCCTGACCGAGGCCGAGCGCGACGCGTTCCGCCAGTTGCTGCGCGTCAACGGCGTCGGCCCGCGCATCGCGCTGGCCGTGCTGTCCGGCATGTCGGTCGGCGACCTGGTCCAGACCGTCGCGCTGCAGGAGCCGGGCCGGCTGACGCGAATCCCGGGCATCGGCAAGCGCACGGCCGAGCGCATGCTGCTCGACCTGAAGGGCCGGCTGGTCGAACCGCTGCCCGCCGGCGGCGGCGCGGCGGCGGCGGCCGGCGAGATCGGCACCGACGTGCTGCACGCGCTGCTGGCCCTCGGCTATTCGGACAAGGAGGCCGGCGCGGCGATCCGCGCGCTGCCGGCCGGCATCGGCGTCTCGGAAGGCATCAAGCACGCGCTCAAGGCGCTGGCCAAGGGATAAGCGATGATCGAGCACGACCGCCTGACCAGCCCGGCCGCCGCCTCGCCCAACGAGGAGGCCGTCGAGCGCGCGCTGCGTCCGAAGTCGCTGGCCGACTACGTCGGCCAGCCGAAGGCGCGCGAGCAGCTCGAGATCTTCATCAGCGCCGCCCGCAAGCGCCGCGAGGCGCTCGATCACGTACTGCTATTCGGCCCGCCCGGGCTGGGCAAGACGACGCTCGCGCACATCATCGCCGCCGAGATGGGCGTCAACCTGCGCCAGACCTCGGGCCCGGTGCTCGAGCGCGCCGGCGACCTGGCCGCGCTGCTGACCAACCTCGAGCACAACGACGTGCTGTTCATCGACGAGATCCACCGGCTGTCGCCGGTCGTCGAAGAGATCCTGTATCCGGCGCTCGAGGACTTCAAGATCGACATCATGATCGGCGAAGGGCCGGCCGCGCGCTCGATCAAGCTCGACCTGCAGCCGTTCACGCTGGTCGGCGCCACGACCCGCGCCGGCATGCTGACCAACCCGCTGCGCGACCGCTTCGGCATCGTGTCGCGGCTGGAGTTCTACGGCGTCGGCGACCTGACCCGCATCGTCTCGCGCTCGGCCGCGCTGCTGGGCGCGACGATCGACGACGAAGGCGCGGCCGAGATCGCCCGCCGCGCGCGCGGCACGCCGCGGATCGCCAACCGGCTGCTGCGCCGCGTGCGCGACTACGCCGAGGTCAAGGGCGACGGACGGATCCACGCGCCGCTGGCCGATGCCGCGCTGAAGATGCTCGACGTCGACGTCGCCGGCTTCGACCTGATGGACCGCAAGCTGCTGCGCGCGATCATCGACAAGTTCGACGGCGGCCCGGTCGGCGTCGACAACCTGGCCGCGGCGATCGGCGAAGAGCGCGACACGATCGAGGACGTGCTCGAACCCTACCTGATCCAGCAGGGTTACCTGCAGCGCACGCCGCGCGGCCGCATCGCGACGCAGGCGACCTATCGTCACTTCGGCCTGACGCCGCCCAGCGCGACGCGCGGCGGCGGTGGCGACGGCGATCTGTTCGACGACGTCACCGACTAAGGTTTCTCGTCGTCGGTCGGAGGGGTGGCCTGTCCGGATCGTACGCTCCCTCTGGCCGGGGGGGGGGGGGCGGGGGGGGGGGGGGGGGGGGGGG
>JASGFT010000201.1:0-8189 GCA_047605425.1 Burkholderiaceae bacterium
CTGCGGCGGCCCGAGCGCCAGCGCTTCGTCGCGCTGGCGCGCTGGCATGGCGTGCCGTTTCGCATCATCGATTGCCGGGCCGACCCGGCGACGCTGCGTGCGCGCGTCAAGCAGCGCGCGTCGTTGGGCGGTGATCCGTCCGAAGCCGACACCTCGGTCCTCGAGCGGCAACTGGCCAACGCCGATCCGCTCGACGCGCACGAGATGGCGGCGTGCTACGAGGTGCCCGAGCGCGAAAGCGAGGGGGACGGCAGGCGCGGCGGCGAAGGAGCCGGAGCCGACGGCGCCGGCTGACAGCGCGTACTCAATCGATGGGATGCGCGCCGTGGCGCCAGCACCTAGTGGGCTGTGCGGCAACTTCTGTGCCAGGAAATGTCGCCTTCGAGCCCATGGCGGCGCGGTACAGGAGGACGCCCGGTACGATTACGACGCGATGATGCAGTTGCTGTCGCTGGACGATGCCGCACCGGCGCACGGACGCCGGTTGCAATACGAGTACGACGCGCTGCGGCAGCTCACCCGCGTGCACGGTCAGGACGGTGCCGGCGAGTTGGACCTGGCCTACGAACACCTCGGCCGCGGCCGGCTGCGCCGGCAGGGCGAGAGCGGCTGGCTGATGGGCTACGACGACCCGCTGCATCCCGGCCGGCTGATGCGCCCCAGATCGGCCGCTTCCTCACATCCGACCCGCTGTACCCGCTGCAACCCGAGAAGAGCGAAGGCGACCCGGCGTCGCTGCACCTGTACGCGTACGCCGCATGCAACCCCGTGAACCTGGTGGATCCACAGGGCCTGTCGTTCGGTAAGGCTTTCGCTCATGACGCGATTTCGAGGACTCGCGCGCGGTCGCCAACAGCCCGGAACCGAGGAAGCGCAGCTTGGACGTCTTGACGATGCGCTTCAGCGCATTCGTGAACCAGGGCTGCACGGTAGCGATCAGGAGCACCGGTTCGAGCAGACCCGCATAGCGCTTGCCGGTTCCGTGATTGACATTGATGCCGGCGGCGAACTGCGAATGGTTGATCAACCGTCCTGCGAGGCTGTCGGCGACCCGCGGCAAGGTTCGCACATTCGCGGAGCCACCGAGCAGAAGCCGGCCTGGGCGATAGCCCTCGTCGACCGTCCAAGTGTTCCTGTGGGACGGCTGGCGCCCGCATTTCGCGGTGCTGGGCAAGGTCTACGGCAGAGGGCGTGAGACGAAGCGCGGATGTGAGGACTACCGCCGCCGGCGTCCCGCAGGAACTGCGGCGGCAGATCGCGCGCGAGGAGGCGCAGGAGGTCCTGGCGGTCGATCTCGCCGCTTGCGCACCGTCGGGCTCCGGCCGGACGGCTGGGTCGGAAATCGGAGCGCGGGTTCCACGACTACTTCCGAGCATCCCAGGCCCCGCTCGCGGCGCCGGGCGCTCCCAAAAAAATCAATGACTTACGAAACGTTTTGTTGTGAAAGCTTTTCAACATCGACAGCGACTTCTTCAACGACACTTTTTAAAAAGTCGCGACTTTTTAAAAAAACAGATTAAAATGGCCGAATGGATCGGTACGTCACCGAGCGCATTCGACGCGACCTGCCTCGCAAGATCGTCTTCCTGACCGGGCCTCGCCAGGTCGGCAAGACAGTGCTTGCACGGTCGCTGATCGCGTCGCGGGTAGCGGCGGGAGCCCGGTACTTCAACTATGACGTCGCGACGGACCGGGCCGTCCTGCAGCGGCGATCCTGGTTGCCCGATGCCCGGCTGCTGGTGTTCGACGAGTTGCACAAGATGCCGGACTGGAAGGCCTGGCTCAAGGGCGTCGGCGACGGCCGCCCCGACGGGCAGCAGATCCTGGTGACCGGAAGCGCCCGCCTCGACACCTTTCGCCAGGGCGGCGACTCCCTCGCCGGTCGGTTCAGGACGATCCGTCTGCACCCGGTCAGTGTCCATGAATGGCTGGCCTTCGGACCGGACGGCGGGGCATCCTCCGCCGATGCGCGTGAGCAGGCCCTCGAGCGTCTGCTCGAGCGAGGCGGCTTTCCGGAGCCGCTGCTGGCCGACGATCCCGCCGAACCTCACCGCTGGCGTCGCCAGTATGTCGACGGGCTGCTTCGGGAGGACGTTCTCGAGTTCTCGCGCGTGCACGAAGTCAACGCGATGCGG
This sequence comes from Burkholderiaceae bacterium, assembly GCA_047605425.1. Lineage (GTDB taxonomy): Bacteria > Pseudomonadota > Gammaproteobacteria > Burkholderiales > Burkholderiaceae_E > JAKPAM01. Next base: position 2,136 of record JASGFT010000201.1, read on the forward strand.
CTGCTGCTCGAACTACTGCGCACCCGGGTCGGGTCGCCGCTGTCGCTGGCTTCGATCGGCCAGGACCTCGGCATCTCCCAACCCACCGTCCGCCGCTACATCGACATCTTCCAGGCACTGTTCATCGTCTTTCTCGTCCGGCCCTGGCATCGGAACATCGCCCGATCGGTGCTGCAGCAGCCGAAGGTCTACTTCTACGACACCGGCCTGGTCCAAGGTGACGACGGCTTGCGCTTCGAAAACCTGCTCGCGACCCATCTGCTCAAGCACGTCGAATGGCAGCAGGACGCCTTCGGGCGCGACTGCGGCCTGCACTATCTGAGGACCAAGGACGGCGCCGAGATCGACTTCGTGATCAGCGAGGACGGCCGCCTCGCCGGCCTCGTCGAATGCAAGTGGGCCGACGCGACATTGCATCGCGCGCTGGACCGGTTCGCCGGCGAAGCGCCGGATGCCGCCGCCGTCCAGGTGGTCCGGCACCTGCGCCAGCCGGAGCGGCGGGGTCACGTCGACATCCTGCCAGCCGCCGATTGGCTGGCCGGCCTGAGTGCCTGATATCCGCCTCCCGCATCGCCATGATCGACGACGAGACCCCGCCCGGCAGTGACGGCCCGCGCCGCTGGCGCTGGTGCGCGGCCGAACTCGAAGCGGCATCGGACGCCAATGCTCGGCGGGTGCTGCGGTTGGGGCACGCCGAGGCGCGGTGCTTTCCCCGCTCTGCGGGCAAGAGTGCGTACTGTTGTCCGGTTGTCGTGGCCACGCTGACCTCCGTGACCGCACCGGCTCCGAACCGGCGCGTGACACGCTCGGACGCCAGGCTGGAGACGATCGTACCGCCCGCGAGCAGGGAGGGATTGAAGGTTGCCGCCATGCGGAGTTGGGTCGGAAAGATCGTCGCGCCCGCCAGAACGAGTGTCCGTGGATGCAGTCTTCACCGATGATCAGCGGAGTGCGCAGCCGGGTCTGCTGCACGTAGCCGTGGGCCCGGGCGAGCTGGTCGGGCGGCGTGTGCAGCGTCGATCCGACGAACCTCTCGGTCACGAACTCTTTCAGATCGCCGTCCGGGTTGAGTTGCATCATCTGACCGATCTTCTCGGCCAGCGTCATCCGCCCGACCAGATCCGCCACACGGTCGGCGACGGGTAGTGATGCGTCGACGACTGGCTCTACCTCTATCTGCTCATCGAGTTCCAGAGTCGTGATGACCCGAGCATGGCCGTCCGGGTCATGACTTATCTCGGGCTCCTGTACGAGAGCCTGATCCGCCACGGTGTGATCGCAGCCGGCGATCTTCTGCCGCCGGTATTCCCGATCGTCATCTACAACGGAGTCGCCCCTTGGCGGTCCGCGCAGGATGTCGCCGACAGGCTCGCCGCCTTCCCCGACACCTTGCGGCCCTACACCCCACGGCTGCGCTACTTCCTGCTCGACGAGCATCGGATCGCCGAGGCGGTCCGGGCGACCGGCGAAGTCCTGCCGGACAACCTGGCCGGAGTGGTGGTCGGCTTCGAGACCATGCGCAGCCACCCGGAGATGAAGGCACTCGGCCAGACCCTGCTGGCCCGGCTGGCGCTGTTGCCCACCCAGCGCTTCGATGCCCTGGGGGCGGTCTTCACCGAATGGGTAAACCGGGTGTTGGCCCGTCGCCTCGATCTGGACGAGAATGAGCGCTTGCTGGCCAATATTCAGGAGGTCACTATGCTGTCCGAACAAAGGGGAGACTTGGCGGAGATCTTTCGCAACGAGGCGCGGGCGGAAGGTCGGGCGGAAGGTCGGGCGGAGGGCCGGGAGGAGGCCCGCCAGCAACTGCTGCTGAGCCAGCTCCATCACCGCTTCGGCGACCTACCCGAAGCCGTGGTCGAACGAATCAAGGGCGGGTCGGCCGCCGACATGGAGTGCTGGGCCTTGCGCGTGCTCGATGCGCCGACGCTGGAGGCGGTGTTCGCACAGGCGGGCTGATCGGCCGCGGCGTGGGAGTTGGCCGGCCGCGGGCGTTCATACGGCAGATTTGTAGTCAATGAGCCGCTGATTGGCATTCACATAGCCGCTATCTGATACTCAAGGCCGCCCGGAGGCCGGCCGCGCGAGCATCAAGGCGAACCAGCGCTCGGCATCGGTCCAGCAGCGCTGGACGTCGAAGCCCGCCTCGCCCAGCAACCGCTGGAAATCCTTGGGCCGGTACTTGTACGAGTTCTCGGTGTGGATCCGCGTGCCGGCCGCGAAGCTGCGCGAGCCTCCGGGCCAGCGCAGCCGCACCTCGCGGCGCGCCTCCAGGTACATCTCGATGCGATGGCGGCCGGCATCGTAGCGAGCCACGTGCCGCCAGTCGGCGAGCGCGAAGTCGGTACCGGCGATCCGGTTGGCATTGCGCAGCACGTTCAGGTTGAAGGCGGCGGTCACGCCCAGCGCGTCGTCGTAGGCGGCCTCGAGCATCCGGGGGTCCTTGATCAGGTCGACCCCGATCAGCAGGCCGCCGTCGCCGTCGAGCTGCGCGCGCAGGCCCGCCAGGAAGTCGCGGGCCTGTTCGGGATGAAAGTTGCCGATCGAGGAACCCGGATAGAAGAACAGGCGCGCGCGGCGCGAGACCTCCGCCGGCAGCACCAGCGCAGCCGAGAAATCGGCCTCGACGCCAACCATCGGCAACTCGGGGAAGCGCGCCCGCAGCCGCTGCAGCGACTGCCGCAGGTAGTCCGCCGAGATGTCGACCGCGGCGTACTGCGCGGGTCGCAGCGTGCGGAACAACCCGGCGGCCTTCTCGCAATCACCGGCGCCCAGGTCGATCAGCGTGCAGCGCCCGGCGCCGACGGCGGCGCCGATCTCGGCGGCATAGGTACGCAGGATCGCGGCCTCGGTGCGTGTCGGGTAGTACTCGTCCAGCCCGGTGATCGCCGTGAACAGGCGCGAGCCGAGTTCGTCGTAGAAGAACTTCGCACCGATGAACGGGCTCGGCGCGCACAGGCCCTCGAGCAGTTCGCGGCGATCGTCGTGCACGCCTCGCATCGGCCCGGTTCAGCCGTGGTCGCGCGCCAATCGCAGCCCGGAGAACTGCCAGCGCTGGTGCGGATAGAAGAAGTTGCGGTAGGTGGCGCGCAGATGGCCTTCGGGCGTGGCGCAGGAGCCGCCGCGCAGCACGTACTGGCCGCACATGAACTTGCCGTTGTACTCGCCGACCGCACCCTCCGCGGTGCGAAAGCCTGGGTAGGCCGCATAGGCGCTCGACGTCCATTCCCAGACGTCACCGTATAGCTGGCGCAGCGGCGCCTGGCGGTCGCGCGAGGCAGGCCGCGTCCGGAACAGGCCCGAAGAGGCGAAGTTGCCGGCGACCGGCTGGGCACGTGCGGCGGCCTCCCACTCGAACTCGGTGGGCAGGCGGGCACCGGCCCAGCGCGCATAGGCGTCGGCCTCGAAGTACGACAGGTGCGCGACCGGCGCGTCCAGATCGAGCGGACGCTCGCCCGCCAGCGTCATCTGCAGCCAGTGGCGGTCACACTGCTCCCAGTACAGCGGCGCCTGCCAATCCTCGGCCCGCACGCGGGCCCAACCGTCGGACAGCCACAGCGAGGGCGTGCGATAGCCGCCGTCGGCGATGAAGTCGAGCCATTCACGGTTCGTCACCGGCCGCGAGGCCAGTTCATAAGGCACCAGCATCACCTGGTGGACCGGCCGCTCGCAGTCGAACGAGAAACCGGAGCCCGTGTGCCCGACCCTGAAGCAGCCGCCGTCGAAGCCGATCCAGGCGGTGCGGCTCGCGGCGACCGCGACGGCACTGCCGTCGGCCGCCGCGGCGGCGCGGTACGCGGGCCGCAGCGGGTTCATCGAGAACAGGTGCAGCAGGTCGGTGAGGATCAGCTCCTGGTGCTGCTGCTCGTGCTGGATGCCGAGCTCGATCAGCGCCAGCGCGGCCGGCGACGGTGCGCTGCCGCACAGCAGCCGTTCGAGCCCGTCGTCGACGCGGCATCGGTAGTCGACGATCTCGGCCAGCGACGGGCGCGTGAGCATGCCGCGCAGCGGACGCGGCTGCCGGGGCCCCACGGCCTCGTAGTACGAGTTGAACAGGAAGCGGTAGCGCGGATCGACCGGCTGGTGCGCCGGCAGGTAGGCGCCGAGCACGAACTCCTCGAAGAACCAGGTGGTGTGCGCCAGATGCCACTTGGCCGGGCTCGCGTCGTCCATCGACTGCACGGTGGCATCGGCTTCGGTGAGCCCTTCCACCAGGTCCAGCGTGGTCTGCCGGCAGCGCACCAGCCGCTCCGGCAACACCATGACGTCCATCGATTCCGCGCGCAGCCCTGCTTGCTCCATCCCGTTGCCTCCCCTCCAGCCCACGCCCGCGGGCGTGTTACCGTTGACGCACCTAACGGGTGCTTCCTGACCATGCTACGCCGATTCGCGCCCATGCTGGCGCTGGCATGCACGCTGGCCCTCGCCGCCGGCGCGGCTGCGCAGCCGCTGCGCGTGGGCTCCAAGCGCTTCACCGAGTCGTATGTGCTGGCCGAAATCCTGGCCCGCAGCGCCGCCGCGCACACCGAGGTCCGGCACCTGCCGGGCATGGGCAACACCGCGATCCTGTTCGAAGCGCTGCGCCAGGGCAGCATCGACCTTTACCCCGAGTACCTGGGAACGATCGAGCTCGAGATCCTCAAGCGCGAGCATCCCGGCGGCTCGCTCGAATCGGTCAATCGCGCGCTGGCTCCGATGGGGCTGCGGGCCTCGATCCCGCTCGGCTTCGAGAACACCTACGCATTGGCCGTGCGCGCCGACACCGCGGCCGCGCTCGACGGACGCTCGATCGCCGCGCTGGCCGCGCACCCCGGGCTGCGCTTCGGGCTGTCGCACGAGTTCCTGGGCCGCGCCGACGGCTGGCCCGGGCTGAAGGCGCGCTACGCGCTGCCGCAGCGCGCCACCGGGCTGGACCACGGCCTGGCCTACGAGGCGCTGGAGGCGCGCGGCATCGACGTGCTCGACGTCTACTCCACCGACGCCAAGATCGCGCGCTACGGGCTGGTCGTGCTGACGGACGAGCTGCGCTACTTCCCGCGCTACGACGCACTGGTGCTGCACCGGATCGACGTCGAAGAGCGCTTTCCGCGGGCCTGGCAGGCCCTGCGCGCGCTCGAGGGCCGCATCGACGCGCCGCGGATGATCGCGCTCAACGGCGAGGTCGAGCTGCAGGGCCGCAGCTTCGTGCAGGCGGCCGAAGGCTTCCTGCGGGGCGCGGGGAGCGATGCCGCCGCGCGGCCGGACGCCGGCGGGCGGAATGGCGCAAACACCGGCACGGGCGCCAGCTCGGCCGGGGCCGATGCCGGGCGTCCAGGCCTGTGGCAGCGGCTGGCGGGCGACGACTTCTCGCGGCTGTGCCGCCAGCACCTGCTGCTGGTGGGCGCATCGGTGCTGGCCGCCACGCTGGTCGGCGTGCCGGCCGGCGTCCTGGCCGCGTATCGCCGGCGCTTCGGCGCGCTGGCGCTGGGCGTCGCGGGCGCGTTGCAGACCGTGCCCTCGCTGGCGCTGCTGGCCGCGCTGATCCCGGCGTTGGGCGCGATCGGCACCCTGCCCGCGCTGGTGGCGCTGTTCGTCTATGCACTGCTGCCCATCCTGCGCAACACCTGCGTGGGCATCGACGGCATCGCACCCGGCATCCGCGACGCGGCGACGGCGCTGGGCCTGCGCACCGCCGACCGCATCCGCTGCGTGGAGCTGCCGCTGGCCCTGCCGGTGATCCTGGCCGGGATCCGCACCGCCGCGGTGATCGGCGTGGGCACCGCGACCATCGCCGCGTTCGTGGGCGCCGGCGGCTTCGGCGAGCGGATCGCGATCGGGCTGGCGCTGAACGACCACCAGATGCTGCTGGCCGGCGCGCTGCCGGCCGCGGCACTGGCATTGCTGGTGGAAGGGGGCTTCGCGCTGCTGGAGCGGCAGGTGCGCCGCCGCACGGGCCGGGGCGGCACGCCGTAGAAGGCGGCGCTGTGGGGCGGCATCTGTGGCACCCGAGGCGTCCGCTAGGCCACGAAGCGCTCGATGTCCGCCACGAACGCTTCGGTCTTGGGCGCCACCCCG
>JASGFT010000202.1:0-8087 GCA_047605425.1 Burkholderiaceae bacterium
GGCAGTGTTGCCCGAGCCCATGTCTCCACCGCCCGCGTGCTCGAGCAGGCTGCGGAAAAAAGACCTTGAAAGGGATGGACCTTAGTACCTTAGCACGACTTTCGTTTCCGACGTTCGTTTCCTCGCCCTGAAGAAGACATGCCGATGAAACCTTCGAAATTCCTCTCGCTGCTGCCGCTGGCGGTGGCCGCCGCGCTAACGGGTTGCGCGCAGCAGACCAGCGTACCCGCGGCCGCAGGCACGGCCAAGGCGGCCGTCGCCCAGCCCGCCGAGGTCAAGCGCCAGGCGCTGGCCCAGGGCCTGTACGAACTGGCCTACAGCGCCCGGCAGGACGCCGTGTTCGTCGCCTCGTCGGGCGGCTTCGGGGCGACGGCCGCCTCGTCCAGGATACTGCGGCTGCATCCCGACACCCTGGCCGTGCAGGCCGAGATCCCGCTGGAGCGCAAGGGCTTCGGCGTGACGCTGGACGATGCGGCCAATCGCCTGTACGTGGGCAACACCAACGACGGCTCGATCACCGTGATCGACACCGCCGCCAACCAGGTCGTCGGCGTCGTGCAGCTCGTCCAGAAGGCCAAGGTGACGGGCCCCGACGGCAAGGAGGCCGAGCGCTACCCGCACAACTTCCGCGAAATGGTGGTGGACTCGGCCCGGCACCGGCTCTACGCTCCCGGCCTGGCCTTCAAGGACAGCGCGCTCTACGTAATCGACACGCGCTCGCTGACGCTCGAGAAGGTGCTGCCGGGTTTCGGTTTCGTCGCCACCGGCGTCGCGCTCGATGACAAGACCGGCAAGCTCTACGTGTCGAACGCGCAGGGCCAGTTGTTCACCGTCGATACCGGCTCGCTGGCCGTCTCGAAGGTCGAGACGACGGCCGGAGATCAATTGCTCAACCTCGTGTGGGACTCGCGCGGCAATCGCGTGCTGGCCACCGACCAGGGCATGGAGAACTTCGACGGCATGCGCGCGAACGCGGGCGGGCTGACCGACTACCAGCGCCGCGGCACCGGCAACCAGGTCGTGGCGCTGGATCCCGCCACCGGCAAGGCCCTGGCCACCCTGCCCACCGGCGCGGGCCCGGTCGCGCTGCTGCTGGACGAGCAGCGCCAGCGCCTGTACGTGACCAACCGCGGCGCCGGCACGGTGTCGGTCTTCGACAGCCGCAGCAACGCGCTGCTGCAGACGGTGACCTTGCCCGCGCACCCCAACAGCCTGGCGCTGGATGCGAAGCGCAACGTGCTCTACGTCACCGTCAAGAACGGCCAGAACGATCCGAAGGGCAGCGACGAGAGCGTGGCGCGCATCCAGTTCTAAGCTGGCGGCCGTTCGCGGTGCCCCTGGCCGCGAACCGCTCTCATCGACCATCGACCGGCTGGACCCGCTGCCGACGCGCCGGCCCTTGCTGGTCGAGTGCGCGCAGGGCACGGTACGCGCGCTGGGCACGCGGTTCGAGGTCGGACGAACGCATCAAGCGCCGGATGCGAAGCGCGTCGCCGTCTACCACGGTGCCGTGGAAATCCGCTCCGGCCGCGACGGGACAGCAGCGTGAACGAACCGACACGAACGCAAGGCGAAATCAGTCGGCCGGCTCCGATGCGCGCAGGCCGATTGCTGAGTTGATAGAACGACGACTGGGTGATCCTTTACCCTGTTGATCGAACAGGGGATCCCAAAGCGGAACGACTTTTTTTGAAGAGCGGCGATGCCCAGCAACGTCTGCCGACGCCGTCTCATCTTGTCGTTGGCTTCGCGGAAGGCTGCGGCCGCCGTGCGCCGGTCCGGGCTGGACTGCAGGGGCCGGAAGCGGTGGCTGATGCGCTCGACGTAGGCCCAGGCCTGCTGATGCTCGGCGAAGTTGCCTAGCCAGGCTTGCCATCGATCGCGATCAGCCGCCGTCGCTTCGCCGGAGCGCAGCAGGGCGAACCATTCGGCGGCCTGTTCCATCACCTGGTGCGAAGGCTCGGGCGATGGCGAAATGGAGGCGTTGACGGCGCTCACGACACGGCGGCCGGCAGCAGACCCACCGTCAGGAGACGGAAGGAATCCGCGCGGCAATGGCGGCGAGGGCCTTGCCGCCGTGTGCCGGTTCTTCCACGACCTGCCGCGCTTCGAGACGCATGCAGTGCAGCATCGCCTGGGCGACGTACTTTCGCACCATGCGGGTGGAGACGCCCAGGGTTTCGGCCACTTCGCGATCGGTCATCTCGCAGCCCACCGCCATCACGAAGGCATTGGCCGCCTTGGGCGGCAGCCGGCGCAGCATCGCGTCGATTTCCTGCAGGGCTTCGAGCACCATGAGCTGATGCTCGGCCGAGGGGGCCACGACCTCGGGCCGCGCCGCCAGCGCGTCGAGCCAGGCTTGCTCGATGCTGCGACGGCGCCACAGGTCGACGCACAGCCCGTTGGCCATGCTGCGCAGATACACCCGCGCCTCGGGAGCGGTGTCGAAGCGTCGCGGCGTGATCAGCAACCGCAGGAAGGCATCGTGCGCCAGATCCGCCGCGTCCGCGGCGTTGCCCAAACGCCGCGCAGCCACGACTGCAACCAGTCGTGGTGATCGTCATACAGATGTTCGATGGTCGCAGACGCATCCTGCGGGACGCTCATGGCCGGCCTGTTCGCCCTCCATGCGGCGGGCTCGTCAATAAGAATGGAAACTATTCTTGCTTCGGTATCGATCGCGGATTATGGCGATCCGACGGGGATCTGGCAACGGCTCAGTCCCGGCTACGCGGCCAGGGGCCGGGATCTTATCGACTGGTCTGCAAACTCGTGATCGGTGCGAAGAGATGCACCTGCTATCATTCATTCCCATGAAATCTTCCCATGGAATAGGGGAATGGAATCCGTAAACGTTAGCGGCCTCAAGAACAACCCTAGCGAAGCGCTGCGCAAGGCGCGACGCGATGTGGTCGTGGTGATGAACCGCCATCGGCCGGACGCCCTGATGGTGGGCATCGAGGCGGCAGGCGTGCTCGACGCCCGAGGCGTACGGCCCGCACTGGCTACGGCACTGTTCCGGGATGGCCACCTGTCACTGGCACGCGCGGCGAATCTGGCCGACATGTCGATGGGGGACTTCATCAAGCACGTCTCACGTCTGGGCCTTCCCGTGGTACGGCTGGACGCCGATGAGGCCGACAAGGATCTGGACACGCTCGACGAATGGCTGGCTTCGTCCTGAGCGATGCCAGCCCGCTGATCGCCCTGGCGCGCGTGGATGGGCTGAGTTGGTTGCGTGCGCTGTTCGACAGGGTGTGGATGCCAGAAGAAGTTTGGCACGAAGTGCTGCCCGGGATGGGTTTCGCGGAGGAAGAAGCCATCCACGCCGCGCTGTCCGCCGGTTGGCTGGCCGTGCATGCGCCCACGCCGACAGAACCGCAGTTGCCAGATCTGGACGAAGGCGAAGCCGCCTGCATCCGCGTCGCCCTGGCTCAGGCAGCGCCCGCATTGCTGCTGATCGATGAACGCGCCGGACGAGCGCTGGCTACCGAACGGGGTTTGCGCGTCGCCGGCACCGCGGCCGTGATCGGCATGGCGAAGTCGCGCGGGCTGGTGCACTCGGCCCGCGAGGTCTTTGCACGCTTGCATGCGTCGGACTTCCGCATTTCCGCTACCGTCATCGAAACCGTGCTGCGCCGGGTGGGCGAGTAGACATGCCCCGTCGGCCGGACCATCCGGCGTATGGACGCAGGCGCGCCGATCCCTGACATTGGCGCATGGCTGCCCGCATCCCCCACGACACCACCTACAAAGCGCTCTTCCGCTTCCCGGTCATGGTCCGGGACCTGCTGCTCGGCTTCGTCCCTGAACCCTGGGTCGAAAGAATCGACTTCGCCTCCCTGCGCCCGGCCAGCGGCCCGGCGACCACCGACGACCTGCGTGAGCGCAGCAGTGACCTGATTTGGAAAGTGCGGCTGCGGGCTGCCGAGCCCGACGCAATGCCCGCACCCGTTCACGGCGATCGCAAGACCGGGCAGCGCCGCGAATGGCTCTACATCTATCTGCTGATGGAGTTCCAGAGCGGCAACGATCCGTCCATGGCCGTCCGCGTCATGGCCTACGTCGCACTGCTCTACCAGGATCTGATCCGTGCGAAGGCCGTTCGCCGTGGCGGATCGCTGCCGCTGGTCTTTCCGATCGTGCTTTATAACGGCCGGCCATCCTGGTCGGCGGCGCGCGACGTGGCCGACATGATCCGGCCCGCCGCCGCCGACCTGGAGCCCTGGCGCCCCCGCCTGCGCTACTTCTTGTTCGATGAGCACCGCGAGGCCGCCCGGGCAAGACGCGCGGGCCGCCCCCTGCCTGACAATCTCGCCGGTCTGCTGGTCGGCATCGAGACCGATTCCCGGCTGTCGGCCCTGGATGCACACGGCAAGCGGCTGTTCCGCCAGATGCCGGCGGAGCTGCACGACAGCCTAGGCCAGGTCGTCGTCGCCTGGCTCAACCGGGTCGTAGCAGCTCGCTGGGGATCGGACGATAATGCACCGAGGATCGAACACTTCCGGGAGGTCGGCATGCTGGCGCAGAAGGTCGAGGGCTGGGGGGCGCGCTATCGGCGCGAGGGCATGATCAAGGGCATAGCCGAGGGCAAGGCCAAGGGCATAGCCGAGGGCAAGGCCAAGGGCATGGCCGAGGGCAAGGCTCAGGGCAAGATCGAATTGCTGGAGCGCCAACTGGCCCGCCGCTTCGGTGCGCCGTTACCGGATTGGGTTCGGCCCAGGCTGGCCGCGGCCGATATCGCCCGGCTGGATGACTTGGCCGAGCGGATCTTCGATGCGACCTCGCTCGAAGCCTTGCTCGATCAGCCACCGGAATCTCTGCAGGAGCCGCGGCCGCGTCGCCGGCAGCGGTCATAGTCAGGCCCGAGCCGCCGCGCACCGACTTCAGAATAAGTGCGAGATCCCTAGTCCGACAGACGCCCGGGATTCCTGATCCGCGTCGTTCCTGTGTCCGAGGCTCGCATAGAGCGTCGTGCGCGCGGATAGCGCGTAGTCGGCGCCCAATGAGAGGAACCGATTCGTGCCGCCGTTCAGGCGTTGATGGCCGAAGCCGGCCTTGAACGTGGTCTTCTCGATCCGGTAAGTCGCTCCCAGCGTGGCGGCGCGCGACCTGCCCAGACCGTCGCCGGTGCGGCTGCCGTCATAAGCGGCCATGATCGCGGCCGCGCCGCATCCGCCATCCGCCGCTCGCGTTCATTGCGCGATGTCCGGCATCCGCTATCATCGATCGCTTGGACGGCGCCGGCGCCGCGTCGGCGCGAGCCCGGCCGACCGGACGGCTCGCGGCATCGATCCGATCGCTCATTCAACGAACCGGTCGCGCCCGCGGCCGCAAGAAACGGGGGAGCAAGCCATGTTCGAACCAGGCTACTACGTGACGGCCGAATTGCGCCTCAAGGACGTATCCAAGCTGCAGACCGTACGACAGGCGCTGGCCGAACTCGCCGAATGGACGTTGACCGAGCCGGGCTGCACGATCTTCGTCGTGCATCATGACGCGACGACGCCGACGCGATTCGTGCTGTGGGAACGTTTCGACGACGAAGCGGCCTTCAAGCGGCACCTGGCAGGCGCGCATACGCAGGAATTCGCGGCGCTCGATCTGGTCGAGGTCGCCCAGTACTACGTCACGGACACGGTCCGCTAGCGGCCCGGCGCCGGCGGGCGTCTACGGGCGCCGGTACGCGTGGCATGTGAGCATGTCGCGTATCAGCGATCCGAAGTGCCGAAGCCGCAATGGAAGCGGCCGTCTCGCCGACGCTGTCGATCTGCAATTCAGGAACGGTTCGACGCCAGACCCGCGCTGTCCGCATCGGTGATACGGAACCGAACGAAATGACGAAATCCTCGCTGCGATCGCGGCTGACCGCGCTCTTCGATGTCCGTCGTGACGAAGTGCTGCCCGTGCTGCTGGCCGGCCTGTTCTTTTTCTGCGTGCTGACCGCGCTGATGGTGCTGCGCCCGGCGCGTGACGCGCTGGGCATGCAGCGCGGCATCGAGACCGTGCGCTGGCTGTTCGTGGGAACCGCGGTGGTGACGCTGCTGGCCAATCCGCTGTTCGGTTGGCTGGTGAGCCGCTTGCGGCGGCTGCAGTTCATCGCCGCCACCTACGTGTTCTTCGCGCTGTGCCTGATCGGCTTCTATCTGCTGATGGTGCTCGCGCCGGGCGCGATCGGCCTCATCAGCGGGCAGGTGTTCTACGTCTGGTTCAGCGTCTCGAACCTGTTCGCGACGATGCTGTTCTGGGCGCTGATGGCCGACCGCTTCACGCTGGAACAGAGCAAGCGCGTGTTCGCGCTGATATCGGTCGGAGGCACGCTGGGCGCCATCTTCGGCCCCTGGCTGGCCTCGGTCCTGGCCCGGCCGTTGGGAACGCCCGCGCTGCTGCTGGTCTCGGCGGGCTTCCTGATGCTGGCGCTCGGTCTGGCCTGGGCCGTGGCCCGCGGCCAGCACGACCGGACGGCGATCGGCAGCGGCAGGCCGGCATCGGCGGACGAGCAGGATCGCGCGGTCATCGGCGGCAGCGCCTGGCAGGGCCTGAAGGCCGTGTTCGGCTCGCGCTATCTGCTGGGCATCGCGGCTTACGTCATCATCATGACGGTGATGGCCACGATGCTCTATTTCACCCGGCTGCAGATGGTGGCGGCGCTGGGCACCGACGTGGACATGCGCACGTCCGTCTTCGCGCGCATCGACCTGATCGTCCAGATCGCCACGCTGGTCCTGCAGGCGGTGATCGCCGGCCAGGTCATGAAACGGCTGGGCGTGCACGTCACGCTGATGCTGCTGCCCCTGACGGTCGCGCTGGGCTTCGTCGGCCTGGCGATCGTCGGCACGCTGGCCGCCCTGATCGTGTTCCAGGCGGCGTTCAGCGCCGTCCAGCGGGCGCTCACCCGGCCCGCGCGCGAGACGCTCTACACGGTGGTCAGCCGTGAGGACAAGTACAAGTCGAAGGCCTTCATCGACACCTTCGGCTACCGAGGCGGCGATGTGCTCGGCTCGCAGGTCGAAGGCCTGCTCGGACGCTTGGGCATGGGCCTGGCGGGCTTGGCGAGCGTGGCCATGCCGCTGGCCCTGGCATGGGCCGCGTTGGGTCTGTGGCTCGGCCGTCGCCAGCAACGGCTGGCCAACGAGCGGGAATCCACCGCCGCGTCCTCGCTGAAAGCCGCCCCAGAAAAGTCTTTCGCGACAAGGAGCCCCTGATGACTTCCCGACGAGACTATCTGAAGCTCTCCGCCACGGCGGACCTTACCCTGGCCATCAGCCCGAAGCTCATGCTGGCCGCCGAAGGCAACGTGGCCGGCGTGCGCGACGTCCTGCAGGCCCTGGTGGATCTCGTCCAGGTGCACAACCTGGCCGACGTCCCCACCCAGTTGGGACTGCTCAACGAGTACCCTGATGCGGGCCGCGTGCGCTACATCGGCGTGACGACCACCGCCGAAAGGCAGTACGCCGAGCTGGAACAGGTGATGCGCGCCGAGCCGCTGAATTTCATCGGCGTCGACTAGGCGATCGACAGGCGCGACATCGAAGAGCGCATCCAGCAGGTCCCGCGATGCCGCGGAGCCGCGTCCCGTCAGCCCGGAAACGGCTTCGTCAGCGCCGCGGGCGCCACCTGCCGACCGACCAGGCCGCCCACCGCCAGCAGCGCGAGCACGTAGGGCAAGGCGATCAGCAGCGCGCTGGGGATCTGCACGCCCATCGCCGGCAACTGGAACTGCAGAGCCGTCGCGGCGCCGAACAAGCCGCAGGCCAGCAGCGTGCGCCCCAGGCGCCAGTTGCCGAAGATCACGGCGGCGATCGCCAGGTACCCAGCGCCGCTGGTCATGCCTTCGGTGAACGTGTGGATGTCGCCGATCGAAAGAAAGCAGCCCGCCAGCGCCGACATGAAGCCGGTGAACAGCACCGCGCCGTAGCGGATGCGCGTGACCTTCAGGCCGCAGTGGCTGGCCGCCTGCGGCGCCGTGCCCGCGGCGTGCACGGCCAGGCCCAGCGCCGTCGCGCGCATCATCCAACCGACGAACACGATCAGCAGCACCGCGGCGTAGAGCAGCCAGGTCTGCGTGAACACCTGCTCGCCCAGAT
>JASGFT010000203.1:0-8072 GCA_047605425.1 Burkholderiaceae bacterium
GCAGAACGTGTCGCAAAAATCGGCTTTTTCGAACACGACGGACACTGACCAATTCCAACCTCGCTCGGCTCAGGGGAGCCAGCCCTGGCCACGCGGAGCATCATGGCCACAAGCGTAGGGTGGCCAGGGCTGGCGACCGTCGCATGTCTGAACGGGCGCCGGAGTAAATGTTCTCCGGCAAAGCCCAATCTTACCGTGTCATTAATAGACTATTCGTTGTCCCTATCGCAGCACGGACACTTGCGCAATCAGATCATCAGCTCATAAGCCAGTTCATGACGCAACGTCGGAATCGATGTTGGAACATGACGCTGCACGCGCAGGGCTGCCGCGGGGGGATGTAATCAGCGGAAACGGCAGGCACTTGGCGCGCCAGGAATTTTTTTTCGATCCAGAACGCTTGGCGATCAACCGCTCGGCCATCAGGAAACCATACGCGGCAATGCACAGGCTCGCGTGATGATGGAATCCGCGCCAGCCGCGACCTTCATAATGATCCAGCCCAAACTCCTGCTTCAGATCTTGATAGTCCCGTTCGATGCGCCAGCGATGATGGGCCACGGCAACGAGTGCATCGATCGGCGTGTGCTCAGGCAGCGTCGAGAGCCAGTATTTCGTCGGCTCGGGCTCATCCTCGGGCCACTGCACCAGCAACCATTGCTGCGCCCGCAGCCGGGCCTTGCCGGCATTGCCTGCTGCATGGCGTACGCGCACCGCGACGAATCGACCGCTGAGCATCGCATTAGTCCCTTCGCGCCAGCGAATCGTCTGGTTGGCACCAGTGAGCAACTGCATCGCCAACGTCTTGACCCTGGCCGGTTGGCGATCGGCGGTGCGTCGCGGTTGAACGGGCGGGCAGCCACGGCCCGCATAAGACAGCGCCGCAAGCGGCTCGGGCCCAGGCGGCCAGACCACAACGCTCGACGTAATGCCGACCATGTACTGCAATCCCAGATCGGTCAGCGCCTGACGAAACTTCGTTTCTACTCCGTAGCCCGCATCGGCCAGCACCGGGTACGCGGGCGCCCCTTCGGCTAGTCGCGTGCGAATTTACGACAACGCAATCTGTGTCTTCGTCTCGAATCGGATCGATTCAGGCAGACCCGCCTTGTCGCGCTGCTGCTGATCTTCGGCCCAGGCCTCGGGCAGGTACAGTCGCCATGCTACCGGCAGGCTGCCTGTCTGACTGGCCAGCGTCACGCTGACTGCCACCTGGCAAGTTGTCCTGCTTGCCAAGCTGGCCGCAGTACTGGCGCGCCACGCCCACCGAATGCTTGCCTTTCTTCGGAAACCCCGTGTCATCGATGACCCGCCAGCCACTTGCGGACAAATCCATCGTGGGCACCACCCATTGCGCCACTCGCCGCAGCAACTCCTCATCCGATCACTCGGCCTTAGCCACAAAGTGATGCAGCGCTTGGTGTTTGACACTGGCGCGCTTCGGTTCGAGCCGCGCCGCCATCGGCTCGACGCTCTTTCGGGCCAGCGGCTGCATCAGGCCCGAGCAGTAGCCTCGCAGCCCGCTTACCCGGTCTGCGTGGCCAAGGTCCGCCGACAGATTGTCCAGATACTCGTCAAAACTGCCTAGCCACACTCATCTCACTTCATCTCCTACCTCATATAAAATTCACAATCTCATGATTTTATTGACATAGAAAACCAATGATAATCTTATTCGTCCAGCCACCGTAAGCAGGCCCGCAGCGCGAGCTGCACCTGCTTCTCGACGGTCTTTACCGCGATTCCCATCCGCTGGGCAGCCTCGGCATGAATCAGCCCATCGAACTTGACGAGGATGAAGACTTCCCAGCAACGCGGTGGCAGTTCCTCGATTGGCGCAACGATGGCCTCGGAGCGCTGGCGCACCGAGACGACCGCCTCGAGCTAGAGCGCTGCCAGCCCCACTTGCTCGGCCGGCGTGAAGACCTGTGCGGCGGCATGCGAATAGCGGAGTTCTGGTCAGGGCGCTGGCACGGGTTAGGCTGCACCGGTAGTCGTCGGTCAGCAGGTTGCGAGCCGTGCGGTACAACGATGCGCGTGGGGCGCGGATCAGCCTGCTCGGCGGCGTTGACGCACACGGCATCGATCGCCGCGGCTTCCCCCGCCCGCGAGCATTCGAGAATGTCGACAATCAGATGGCAACAGCACATGACATTCATTCCTACTATGATGCAAGTGGCCGCCCGTCGCTTGCCACTTGCCGATCTGAATCGGAACCTCGCTCGTCAATCTTGATGATTCGCTGCGTTTCGCATCGGCGAATAGTTTCTGGACTACCATCAAGGGGAGACGTCAATGAAGGTTCTCGTCGAAATGCGAGCCAAGCCCGAGCTGCACATGTCCGCTATGGCGATGGCGGTGGCGCCGGCCGCCATGTACGCGCTAGGTAATGCGGTGCCTGGGTTAACACTGGATCCAACGTATCCACCAGTCCAGGTGCCCGCCGTGAGTTCGCCCACTGGCGCACCGTTGCAGTCGTTCTCCCAGCCTGCGATCTTTTCGTTTTCGCCAGTTCACTCCACATACCTGATCCGAGGCGAGGTACCCGACGGCGGTGATGGAGTGGCGGCCTACAATACTGCGATGGCACATCCGGATGTGGTCGCCGTGTATGCGGACCCACGTATCGAAAGCTGCCTGACGTGCGTGGGCAGCCCGGCGGTTGGTACATGGATTGACGTGGCACAGGCGCTTGCCGTCAGCGAACTTGCAGCAGCGGGGATGACCGGCAAGGGGGTGCCGCTAGCCATCGTCGATACCGGCACCAACCTCGCACACCTGGCGACCCGGGGCATCAGCCCGGCACTGGACGCCGAAAACAGCTTCGTGCCCCCCAGCATCACGACACAGCCGGGCCAGCATCCGGTCGACCACGGCACGATGTGCGGCTTCGATGCGTTGATCGCAGCGCCCCAGGCAACCCTGCTCGATCACGCGGTGCTGCTGTCGCGGCGCGCAGGGCAGACGGCTATGGAAGGGTTGCTAAGCGACGCTGTGCTGTCGTACCAGAAGTTGCGAGGGGTATTAGCGGCGATGCCCGCCCAGCACCGCGCGCTGGTGGTCAGCAACAGCTGGGGGATGTTCTCGCCGGCTTGGGATTTCCCGGTCGGCCATCCAGGCAACTATAGCGACAACCCGAAGCACCCGTTCAACATCATCGTCGCCAGTCTCGAGGCCGCTGGGGCGGACATCCTGTTCGCCGCGGGCAACTGCGGGCGCGATTGTCCGGATGGCCGGTGCGGATTCGGCACAACGTTGTCGATCTGTGGAGCTAATTCGCATCCGTCGGTGTTGTGTGTCGCGGGTTGCGATTTGAACAAATCGCGCGTGGGGTATTCCTCGCAGGGGCCGGGGCGTCTGATGGTCAAGAAGCCCGATGTGACGACCTTCACGCATTTCACCGGATCGCAGGTCTACGCGCTTGGCCCGGATAGCGGAACATCAGCGGCCTGTCCAGTGGCCGCCGGCGTCGTGGCGGCGATCCGCACGATCTATCCGAGTTCGCAACTCTCGCCGCTGCAGTTGCGCGTACTGATCGCCAAGTCCGCGCGCGATGCAGGCAACAAGGGGTACGACAACGACTACGGCTACGGGATTCTCGATGTCGGAGCGCTACAATCTGCGCTGCAGCTATAGCAAAACCGTAGTATTTCGCAGGAGCCTCCGATCGTGGCGACACGCATAGTCACCTTGAGCTTGTCCACGGACGAAGCGACAATCGCGGGCGTCCGATCGAAGTATCGGCTAGAAGCGGGTGACCTTGACCCCGAGTTCGGGGTAGTCGCGCTGGACCCGGTGAAAGGGCTGTACGCGGTGCTCGCAGACGATCGGGTGGCGAGCACGCTGGAAGGCCAGACCGATGTTCAGGGCTCGTTCTCGAACCCGCGGATCGCCCCCTTCGGGCCGCCGTCCGACTGAGAGGGGGGAGCGGGTACCGTAAAGTGCGTCTCAGGTCTTCGGCTTGGGATCTTTCATCGCCGCCAGCATCGAGTCGACCGACAGGTCGACGCCGAACGCGAACGTGAACAGCGCGAACATCTCGCGATACGTGCCGACCCATGAATCGGCGTACACAGCGAAGGTGCCCACCACGAAGACGCCCCATGTGAGGGCGGTCTGCAAGAATGTAGTGTCAGCGATCAGGGTAGTGAGCTCGCGTCGTTCCCGTACGCCGCCGACTAGTACGACGGGTTCCCGCAGATAGCCTGGCAAGACGGAGTCGGACGCAGCGGCTTGAGTTAGGACGTTCGAGGCAGCCGACCTGGCTCGTGCTACGATCGCTGCCCCAACGCCAGTCGCCGCGACGGCGAGATCGACCGCCTTTTCCCATTCGCGCGATCGCAATGCTGCAAGCCAGGGCGGCGGCGCGGGCGGGGTCGATACAGGCGTTGCGGGTACTACCGCGTCGAGATAGGTCTGCCACGCGGCCTCGAGCTTGTCGGCGCGGACCTGCGCGAGCCCGATGCCCGTGGCCGGTGCGTTCACTTCCTTCCAGAGCAGATCGCGCTTCAGTTCCGCTTCCGTCAGCGGGTCAAGCTCGGCGCGCTGCGTTGCTGCCGCGCCCGATGGCGGCAGTACGTCGTCCGCCCACAACAGGAACTCAACCGCGAGGCCATGCAGGTGCGCGACCAGGAACGCCGCATTCGTCACGGCCTTTTCCAAGTTGGCCAGCAAAGTCTGCATCGCTTCGTCGGTGGGACGGCCCACCGTGAAGGCGGCCCACGGAAAATCGGTCGCACTGGTGGCGGCCAGTGCCCGCAGGCCGGTGATCACGTCTGTTCGGATCGGCGGGGCCTGGGAGCTGGTCAGAGCTGTCAGGTAACGAGCCAGATCGGCCCCATACGTGCAGACGGTATCGGCGACTTTTGACAAACTGCGGTCGACGGCCGCTTCATGGGCAGCCGCGCTCTGCGCGTCGCGCGCTTGCACCTGCTGCTGCCATTGGTCGGCCAGCTTCTTCAATATCTCGAGATCGACTGCGACGGGCGACGGTATCGTCCGATTGATCCGCAGCAGCGCCTGAAGCCAGCCGCTACGCAGTACGAATGGGGCCAGTCGTTGTTCGAGCTTAGTTCGTTCGCCAACCATAGCGTCGAGGGTCGCCTTAGCTTTCGCTGTAATGGCGGCCGGCGCATCCTTGTCGACCGATGTCTGCAAGTCAGTCCGGAGCCGGCTCAGCGCACGACGAAACGGGGCATCCTGGCATTCTACGACCGCATCCTGAAGGGCCTCGATCGCGATCGATGCATCGAGTTTCGAGGATAGCCGCAGCTTGCGTTGCGCAAGCTTGATGCGAACGCTCCAACCGACCAGTGATCCCGCTACCGTCAGCACTAGGATCCAACGGTAGTCGCGACGCACGAACACCTTGAAGACAATCGGCACCGATGCGTCGAGCTCGGGCGCCAACAGGTTAAGCGTGCCAGTCGACTCGCCCAGCGGGAACTTGCCGTTGGTCTTGATCGAAAAACTCCTGGGCTGGCCGGCGGCGATCGCGCCGGTCAGAGCTTGCAGGTCCAGTGCACCTTCGTCTGGGCGCGCGGGCGGGTTGCGATCGACACTCGCGCGGATGGCCGACACAGCGACCCGCCCGGTCGACTCGGTCAGGATCAGCGTGCCGGGGATGTCGTCGTCGTTACCGAACATCCCGAGCACCCTGCCGACCTGAAACGGCTTGCCGGTCAGCTTGGCAGAGGAAATCGTGATCTTCAGCAACACGAGTTGATTGTCAGCGGTTGGATCGTCCAGATCGAGGCCGATCAGCACGGTGACCGCGTAGTCACCGACCTGCAATGTGGCTGGCTGTGCGCCCGCTGGCGGCGGCACGTCGAGCTTGACGACAAACGCGGCAGTAGCAGTCGATGTGGCTGCGACGGGGTCGATCGCGAACCGGGCGGTGACTTCCGCCTGCCGAATCTCCTTGCGCGCGACGTCCTGGATCCGGACTTTCAGCCTGTCCAGCGCAGTAGCCTTATCGATCGTCGCGACGGGAATGCGGACAGTACGCGCGCCAGTCGATGACGCCTCGACTTCGAAATTCGTACCCATTGGGAACTCTAAAAACTCCTTGCGCGCGGCGTGCCCCAGGGCGGGGGCGAGCAGCAGCAGTGCGCAGGCTGCCCAGGATCGCAGCCACAGTCGGGCAAACGCTGGCTTGCGCAACGACGTGCTCGACAAGGCTGATGACCGGACCGGTGCGATGCGCATGGGCGCTCAGTTGGAAGTCGAGGTGGATGGCTGCGCGGCCCAGCGCGTTGCAAGCTCACGCAACGCCTGGGTGAAGTGTGTCGTGTTCAGCGGTTGCCCAGCCTTCAGCAGCGACGGAGCCGGCGACAGCGGCACGTACAGATCGTGGACACCATTAGCGGCGGCGTCGCGCAGCCACATGGCTGACAAGTACAGCGGCGGAACCCGTAGCAGACCCAGCGTGAAGCGCCGTCGACGCAAGGCCGGCGAGTCTTCGATGTTCGCGAGTTCGCGCGAGAATGACTGCACCTGCTCGCTTTCGTTGGTGTGGCTGAACACGGCTTCGGCGTCGTGATGCGAGGCATCGGCCTCAACACCGGCCAGCACTGCGTTGCCGGAAGTCACCAAGTAGCGCCACCCTGTCATGCGGGCGCGTTCGAGGAAGCCGTCGGCCGTACCGATGTCCGACACGTTAAGTGTGAAAACCGGATGTGGTACGGCCAGCGACAGCGTGTCCGGCGCATGGGCGCTTAGCAGCGTGGTGCGGAACTGTTGACGGGCCGCCATATCGCCGAGATGGTCGCGTAGAGCCGCGGCGACGACAGGTTTCGGGGCCACAAGCTGGATCGGCATGAACGGGTTTCCGGCGATTCGATGGGGTGCGACGGACGGTTCAACGCGACGGATGATTCAACGCTGGATCAGGTACGAGTGCGTCCACTTCCATTCGTTCAGGTAGTCGTCGCGCAGCTTGATATAGAACATGTCGGAATCGCCGTTGATCGGGTCGCTGACCGACACCCACAGCGTCGACTCCTCCCAGCATCCATTAATAATCAGAAAGTGGCCGCGCTGCGTGTCCTCTTTCCTACCCACGCGGATGCCGACCGGCACCTGTCCGTTGACGACCTCACTGAAGACATTCGCGAAGGCTATCGGTTGATCGATACGCGGCAAGCGCAAGTTACCCAGTTTTTCGAGTGCGATGTCGAGCTCGTAAGTCCGGTCGATGTTCGGGTCACTACCGTTGGTGCACGCATCGACGCGTTCCAGGATCAGGTTGGCGGCTTCGCACTGGGTCATCGTGACGTCTTGACCCAGGGATTGGTGGATGCCGAGCGCGGTTGCGCACCAGCACCAGTTGTCGTGCAGTTGGGTCGGCACGTGGACGGACAGCCGCCTCCACGTGCTACCGGCAACTGCCATCGGATTCCCTTGTGCCGCAGCGCCGGCTGAGGCCAGCACGCAAGAACCGGTCGATCTGGGAGCGGTCAATGCATCGCCTGCGGAAGAGCGCTTGCGGCGCGTCGACAGTAACCGGACGCTAGATCGCCGGATCAGCTTGGCCAAATCTGAATTGGCTCCACTCACAGCCATGCGTGTTCTCCTTGCTATACCATTGTGATCCGCGGTTCAGCACCTTGGAATACTCAAAATTAAGGATGCCCGAACGTGTCTGTGCGGCCTATATTACGGCGATGACACGAGCGGTACTACGAACCAGACCGTGAGTCGAACATGGAGGGGACGATGAAAGCCGTCGGCTTGTTGCGTCGTCTAGCACTATGGTGGTGGTTACTGCCGTTGGGGGTCTTGGCTAGCTGTACGTCCGTCTACGAAGGCACCCGGATGACACCAGATGGCGGCATCGGTGTCACGGACCGGGCCGGTGTGCCATTCACGATGCTGCGCACCGAATACCGTGTCGTCAGAGACGGCAGCGGTGATCCGCAGAAGTACAAAATCGACTTCAGCAATGTGCCTGATCCCGATCGGCGCTATACGATCCGCATGTCACCGGCGCTGCTGGCCAGCGTGAGCTTCAGCGTAACACTAACGAGGCTGCGCCTCAGACCGACAAGTGATATGAGGGGATTTTCGCAGGG
>JASGFT010000204.1:0-7953 GCA_047605425.1 Burkholderiaceae bacterium
GCGGCGGCCGGCGCCGGATCGGGCTGCTCGGCGGCACCTTCGATCCGATCCACGTCGCCCACCTGGCGCTGGCCGACTGGGCGCGCGCCGAGCTGGCGCTCGACGAGGTCCGGCTGATCCCGACCGGCCGGTCCTGGCAGAAGGAGGCGGCCGGCGCCTCGGCCGCCGATCGCCTGCGGATGGCCGAGCTGGCCGCCGCCGGCCGGCCGTGGCTGGCCGTCGACGGCCGGGAGACCCGCCGCGCCGGCAGCACCTACACGATCGACACGCTGGCCGAGCTGCGCGCCGAGCTGGGGCCGGAGCCGGCGCTGGTCTGGCTGCTCGGCAGCGACCAGTTGCACAACCTGCCGACCTGGCAGCGCTACGAATCGCTGACCTCGTACGCGCACCTGGCCGTCACGCAGCGCGAGCGTGTCGCGCTGAGCGACTTTCCGCCGGCCGTCGAGGCGCTGCTGGCACGCCACGGCGCGCAGACGCTGCCCGACGCGCCCTGCGGGGCGATCGTGTTCTTCCGGATGCCGGCGCTGCCGGTCTCGGGCACCGTGCTGCGCCGGCGGCTGGCCGTCGGCGAGCGGCCGCGCGAACTGGTTCCAGGTCCGGTTCTCGACTATATTGACCAAGCCGGCCTGTATCGGCGCGGCGCGGGCGCGGAGCAACGCTGAAGCGCCCTTCCCCTTTTTCCAAGGATTCGATGGAACTACGCAAGCTACAACGTCTGGTCGTCGACGCGCTCGAGGACGTCAAGGGCCAGGACATCCAGGTCTTCAACACCGAAGCGCTGACCGACCAGTTCGACCGGGTCGTGCTGGTCAGCGGCACGTCCAACCGCCAGACCCGAGCGCTGGCCTCGCATGTGCGCGACAAGGTCAAGGCCGCCGGCGGCGACGTCGTGTCGATCGAAGGCGAGGAAACCGGCGAATGGGTGCTGATCGACCTGGCCGACATCGTCGTCCACGTCATGCAGCCGGCGATCCGGGCCTATTACAACCTCGAGGAGCTGTGGGGCGGCAAGCCGGTCCGGGTCAAGCTGGGCGCCCCGTCGCGCGCGCGGCCGGCCGCCGCGGCAGACCCGCGCCCGCTCGAGGACGAGGCCGATCCGCCGCGCGTGCGCACGCCCCGTCCCCGCGCTTCGCGGACCGCCCGCGCGCCGCGAACCGGCGCTTGACCGACACCGGCGCCGCCCCGGTGTCGATCCGGATCGCGCCATGCTGATCCGGGCGATCCCGTGCTGATCCGGATCGTCGCGGTCGGCACCCGGATGCCCGCCTGGGTCGATCAGGCCGTCGGCGACTACGGCGGCCGCTTTCCGCCCGACTTCACGATCGAGTGGAAGGAGATCAAGGCCGAACCGCGCGGCGCCAGCGGCTCGCCGGCCGCCTGGATGGCACGCGAGGCCGCCCGCATCCGGCAGGCGCTGCCGGCCGGCGCCACCGTCGTCGCATTGGACGAACACGGCCGCGACCTGGACACCCGCGCGCTGGCCGACCGGCTGGCCCGCTGGCGCGACGCCGCCCGGCCGCTGGCGATCGTCATCGGCGGCCCGGACGGGCTCGACGCCGGCTTCAAGGCGCAGGCCGACGAACGGATCCGGCTGTCGAGCATGACGCTCGCGCATCCGCTGGTGCGGGTCGTGCTGGCCGAGCAGTTGTTCCGCGCCTGGTCGATCCTGGCCAATCACCCGTATCACCGCGCATGACCGCCAGCACGACGCCCCCTTCCGCCCCCACCTGCCCGCCGCCGTCGCCGCTGTCCGACGCCACTGCCCCGTTCGTCTGGCTCGCGTCGCGCAGCCCGCGGCGGCGCGAGTTGCTGACCCAACTCGGCGTGCGCCACGAGCTGCTGCTGGCCGGGCCCGGCGAGGACGACGAAGCGCTCGAGGCGCTGCGCGCCGACGAATCGCCGAACGACTACGTCGCCCGCGTGACGCTGGCCAAGCTCGGAGCCGCCCGCGAGCGCCTGCGCGCCCGCGGGCTGGCGCCGGCGCCGATCCTGGCGGCGGACACGACGGTGGCGATCGGCGGACGCATCCTCGGCAAGCCGGCCGACGCCGACGACGCGCGGCGGATCCTGGCGCTGCTGTCGGGCCGCACGCACCGGGTGCTGACCAGCGTGGCCGTCGCCGTCGGCGCCACCCGCGTGCGCCAGGCGATCAGCGTGTCGCGCGTTCGCTTCGACCGGCTCGACGCGGCCGAGATCGACCGCTACGTCGCCTCCGGCGAGCCATTCGACAAGGCTGGCGCCTACGGAATCCAGGGGGCGGCGGCGGCCTTCGTGCGGCGGATCGAGGGTAGCTACTCGGGTATCATGGGATTACCCCTTTACGAGACACGGAAGCTGCTGCGCCTGGGTTGATCCGCGCCGCGGGCGGCCATCACGATGACCGACGACATCCTCGTCAACCACAGCCCGCACGAAACCCGCATCGCCGTCATGCAGCACGGCGCGGTCCAGGAACTGCACATCGAGCGCGCGGCCACGCGCGGCCTGGTCGGCAACGTCTACCTGGGACGCGTGTCGCGCGTGCTGCCTGGCATGCAGTCGGCCTTCGTCGACATCGGCCTCGAACGGGCGGCGTTCCTGCACGTGGCCGACCTGTGGCAGTCGCGCGCCGGCGCCCATGCCGGCCACCATTCGACGCACGGCCACGCGCAGCCGATCGAGAAGGTGCTGTTCGAAGGGCAGCCGCTGCTCGTGCAGGTCATCAAGGATCCGCTCGGCACCAAGGGCGCGCGGCTGTCGTCGCAGATCAGCATCGCCGGGCGCCTGCTCGTGCACCTGCCGCAGGATCCGCACATCGGCGTCTCGCAGCGGATCGGCGACGAGGCCGGGCGCCAGCAGTTGCGCCAGCGCCTGCAGGCGCTGATGCCCGACGGCGAACGCGGCGGCTTCATCGTCCGCACGTCGGCCGAGGACGCCGACGACACGGCGCTGGCGGCCGACATCGACTACCTGATCAAGCGCTGGCGCGAGATCCTGGCCGGCAGCCAGAGCCGCCCGGCGCCGTCGCTGCTGTACCAGGAGCTGAGCCTGACGCAGCGCGTGCTGCGCGACGTGGCCGGCGAGCAAACCAGCGCGATCCAGATCGACTCGGCGGCCGAGCTCGAATCGCTGCGCGAGTTCGCCCGCACCTACATCCCGGACCTGACGCCGAGGATGCGGCTGTACACCGGCGACCGGCCGCTGTTCGAGCTGCACGGCGTCGACGTCGAGATCCAGCGGGCGCTGGCGCGCCGCGTCGACCTGAAGTCCGGCGGCTACCTGATCATCGACCAGACCGAGGCGCTGACGACGATCGACGTCAACACCGGCGGCTACGTCGGCGGACGCAACTTCGAGGACACGATCTTCAAGACCAACCTCGAGGCGGCGCAGGCGATCGCGCGCCAGCTCCGGATTCGCAACCTCGGCGGCATCATCATCGCCGACTTCATCGACATGACGTCGACCGACCACCGCGACACCGTGTTGAACGAACTGCGCAAGGCGCTGACCCGCGACCGCACGAAGACCTCGGTCAACGGTTTCACCGCGCTGGGCCTGGTCGAGATGACGCGCAAGCGCACGCGCGAATCGCTGGCGCACCTGCTGTGCGAGCCGTGCCCGACCTGCCAGAGCACCGGCCAGATCAAGACCGCGCGCACCGTCTGCTACGAGATCCTGCGCGAAATCCAGCGCGAGGCGCGCCAGTTCAACCCGAAGGAGTTCCGGATCGTCGCCTCGCAGTCGGTCATCGACCTGTTCCTCGAGGAAGAGGCGCAACCGCTGGCGCTGCTCGGCGACCAGATCGGCAAGCACATCCGGCTGCAGGTCGAGACGCATTATCCGCAGGAGCACTACGACATCGTGCTGATGTAGCGGGCGCGAGGCGGGAAGTGACGGCTGGGGCGACGCTCCCGCGTGTCCCGCCCCGCCGGGTGCGTGTAGGCTGTCGAACCCCGTTCATCCGTTGCCAGGAGAGGTTCCGTGAAGGCAGACAACGTCCTGCAGACGATCGGCAACACGCCGCACATCCGCATCCAGCGCCTGTTCGGCGCGTCGCACCAGGTATGGGTCAAGTCCGAGCGCAGCAACCCCGGCGGCTCGGTCAAGGATCGCATCGCGCTGGCGATGGTCGAAGACGCCGAACGTCGCGGCGTGCTCGCGCCCGGCGGCACGATCATCGAGCCGACGTCCGGCAACACCGGCATCGGCCTGGCGATGGTCGCGGCGGTCAAGGGCTACAAGCTGATCCTCGTGATGCCCGACAGCATGTCGATCGAGCGTCGGCGGCTGATGCTCGCCTACGGCGCGAGCTTCGACCTGACGCCGCGCGAAAAGGGCATGAAGGGCGCGATCGCGCGCGCGACCGAGCTGGTCGAGCAGACGCCCGGATCGTGGATGCCCCAGCAGTTCGACAACCCGGCCAACGTCGAGATCCACGCCGCGACGACGGCGCGCGAGATCCTCGCCGATTTCCCCGACGGACTCGACGCGCTGATCACCGGCGTCGGCACCGGCGGCCACCTGACCGGCTGCGCGCGCGTGCTCAAGGGCCAATGGCCGGCGCTGAAGGTGTTCGCCGTCGAACCGACGGCCTCGCCGGTGATCTCGGGCGGCGCGCCGGCCCCGCACCCGATCCAGGGCATCGGCGCGGGCTTCGTGCCGAAGAACCTCGACGTGTCGCTGCTCGACGGCGTGATCCAGGTCGACGCCGAGCCGGCGCGCGAGATGGCGCGCCGCTGCGCGCGCGAAGAAGGCCTGCTGGTCGGCATCTCGTCGGGCGCGACGCTGGCCGCGATCGCGCAGAAGCTGCCCGAGTTGCCGGCCGGCGCGCGCGTGCTCGGCTTCAACTACGACACCGGCGAGCGCTACCTGACGGTCGAGGGCTTCCTGCCGGCCTGATCGGCGACGCGAGCATTCGCATTCGGAGCCCTGCGCCGCGGCGCGGGCCGAACCGCATGCGGTGCCACACGAAGCGGCACCGGCGCGAACCGCAGGCAAAGCCGTACGAAGGCGGCATCGGCCGAACCGCATGCGGTGCCACGGGAAGCGGCGCGGGTCGAAACCCGCGCGCGCGTCGAGGTTGTTGGCGGTCGATTTGTAAATACGAGTGATTGGCGTTCCAATATGGAAGACTCGCCAACCCTGCTCCGGAGACGCCGATGGCTCACACGCTGCCCCCCCTTCCCTATGCACCCGAAGCGCTCGAACCGTGGATCGATACGCTGACGATGCAGATCCACCATCAGCGCCACCACCAGACCTACATCAACAACCTGAACGCGGCGCTGCAGGGATCGGGGCTGGAGGACGAGCCGGTCGAGTCGCTGCTGCGACGGATCGATTCGCTGCCCGAAGCGCTGCGAACCGCCGTCCGCAACCAGGGCGGCGGCCATGCGAACCACAGCCTGTTCTGGACGGTGATGAGCCCGCGCTTCGACCAGTCTCCGAGCCCGGCGCTGGCGGCCGCGATCGACGCCGAGCTGGGCGGCTTCGACGCGTTCAAGACCGCGTTCACGCAGGCGGCGGTCTCGCGCTTCGGCAGCGGCTGGGCCTGGCTGAGCGTGACGCCGGCCGGCAAGCTGGTCGTCGAGAGCTCGGCCAACCAGGACAGCCCGCTGATGCACGGCAACACGCCGGTGCTGGGCCTGGACGTCTGGGAGCACGCGTACTACCTGAAGTACCAGAACAAGCGCCCCGACTACATCGCGGCGTTCTACCACGTGATCGACTGGGCCGAAGTCGAGCGGCGCTGGCAGGCGGCGCGCGCCTGAAAGGCCGGGAGGCCGGGAGGCCGGGCGGACCCGGCCGGCCCGCTCAGCGGCCGGCCGCCTTTTCCTTGACCAGCCGCAGTTGCGCGGCCATGCGCAGGCTTTCGAGCTGCTTGCGCAGACCGGTCGGATCGACGAGGACGTTGACGATCCCCGGGGGGCGGTGCAGATTGAGTTGCGCGCGCTCGGTCTGTCCGTTCGAGAACGCGTGCGTGCTCAGGTGGACGAGAACCGGATCGTTCTCGAGCGCCGTCATCGCCTCGATCCGCTCGATGCTGGCGATGTAGGCCGCCGCCTGCGCCGAGCTTTCGATCGCGTTGAGCCCCAGCCCGCCGATCGTGATCGCCCGGTACGTCTGCCCGCCGTCACGGACCGGGTAGCTGAACGACGCCGTCCCCATCGTGTGCCCGGGCGTCTCGTAGACAGTGAACGGCACGCCACCGACGACGAAGCGCTCGCCGTCGCTGGCGACGACGTCGCGATCGATCATCCGCCACGCCCCCGGCGTGCCGGCCGAGGCCGCCGCCGACCGCGCGGCCTCGTCCCATCCGCGCTGCGTCATGACGAAGCGCGCGTTGGGCGCCAAGGGCTTGAGCCGGTACGCGCCGCCGGCGTGGTCGAAGTGGCCGTGCGTGATCAGCACGAGCCGCACCTCGGCCGGGTCGATGCCGACCCGGCGCAGGTTGCCCAGCCAGGTATCGACGTGCGGTTCGTGCACGGTATCGATCAGCACGACGCCGTCGGCCGTGCGGATCGCGTACGACGACACCCAGCAGATACCGACCTGCCAGACGCCGTCGAAGACCTGGTTCGGCGCGATCGCCTGCGCGCGCGGATCGAAGATCCATCGGCGAAGGCCGGGATCGATCGCGCCGCCGTTGACCACGTCGTCGAACGCCTCGGCGATCCGGTCCGACGGACAGCCGTCGAAGCGGGGCACGGCCGGGCCGGACGCGTCCTGGCCGTGGGACAGCGTGGTCAGGCCGGCCAACAGGCCGGCGATCAGCACTCGATGCGCGTTCTTCAAGGCGATTCACGCAAAAAGGGCCCGCGCGCGGGCGCGGACCGAACCCACCGGGCACGGCGGGGAGGAGATGAACGAGGGACGGCGCGGCCGAAGCCCGCAACCCCTGTCGCCATCCGTGTCCGCCAGTTTAGGAGATCCTTTCCGGCCACGATGCCGGCCGGCATCGCGCGCGTTCCACGAACCCTCGGCAGCGGCCGGTTCATGCGGACAGCTCCGCCCGCACGCGCAGACGCTGCGCGAGCAGCAGCGCCTGTTCGTCGACGAAGCGCGCCTGCGGCCCGTTCTCGTCGAGCGCGCGCAGCAGGCGCTGCAGCGCCTCGGCGCCCGGCAAGACCGGACCGTGGAACAGCACGTCGCGCGCGTCGATGACGAGGATCGTCGGAAACGTCTCGATGTCCAGCTCGTCGATCAATTCGGCCTGGTCCTCGACGTCCAGCCAGACGAAGGCATCGGCCGGCCACTGGCCGGCAACGTCGCGCATCACCTTGCGGTAGCCGCGGCAGGTCCCGCACCATTCGGCGCACAGGCAGGCCACGAGGCGGCGCGCGCGCGGCGGCGGCGGCGTCACGCTGTACGGCAGATCGGGCGACATCGGCCGATTGTAATCCGCGGTCCTCACGCGACGCGCCGCACCGACGCCGCAGGCGCCGACGCCTCGGCCAACGGATCGAGCAGCGCCGCCAGCCGCGGCCCGCTGACCGTCTCGTCGCGGATCAGCGCGCCGGCCAGCGCGTCCAGCGTCTCGCCGTGCATCGCCAGCACCTGCTCGCAGCGCGCCCGGGCGTCCTCGAGCATCGCCTGCGCTTCGTCCAGCAGCTTTTCCTGGATCTGCGGGCTGATGAACTCGCGAGGCACGGCCGTCAGGCTCAGCAGCCCGAAGGTCTTGCCCAGGCCCATGCTGCCCGCCATCGACACGGCCAGCTCGGTCGCCCGCTTCAGGTCGTCGGCGGCGCCCGACGAGGTATCGCCGTAGTGATCGAGCTCGGCCTGGCGGCCGGCGAGCAGCATCGCCAGCCGCGCGTGCAGCTCCTGCTCGCGATACAGCGGCTCCTCGGTATGGCGCGCGACGAAGGTGACGCCCAAGGCCTGGCCGCGCGGCTCGATCGTCACGCGCTCGACCCGTCCGGCCCCCAGCGCGGCGGCGACCAGCGCGTGGCCGGCTTCGTGCCGCGCGAT
>JASGFT010000205.1:0-7832 GCA_047605425.1 Burkholderiaceae bacterium
TCGGCCGCGCTCCAGCGCACGGCTTCGAGCAGGTCGATCTTGCCGGTGCGGAACGCCGCATGCAGCGTCGACTCGTCCTTGATCAGCCGGTAGACGATCTTGTCGACGAAGGGCAGCTTGTAGTCCTTGCCGTCGATCGCGACCTTGTCCCAGTAGCCGGGGTTCTTGTCGTAGGTGCTGGACGTGCCCTGCACGAAGTCGGTCAGCATGAACGGGCCGGTGCCGTTGGCGTTCTTCCAGTTGGCCATGCCGGCGTCGACGACTTCCTTGGGAAAGATCCCCGAGTAATAACCCCAGCCGAAGCGATAGTCCCACTCGGCCAGGTAGTGTTTGAACGTGAAGACGACCGTGTGCTTGTCGGGCGCCTCGATCTTCTCGATATGGTCGAAGTAGCCGGGGACCCGCTTAGGGCTCTTGTCCATCCGGTCCAGCGTGTACAGCACGTCGTCGGCGACCAATTCGCGCGCCTTCATCACGCCGGGCTTGTCCGGGAACATCATGCCCTTGCGCAGCTTGATCTCCAGGCGCAGCGGGTTTTCCTTCCATTCCCAGGATTCGGCCAGCTCGCCGCGCATCGCGTCGCTCGGAATCCAGCCGTCGGCGGTGAACCCGTACTTGCCGCCGAAGCGCTTGGCCTTGGTCAGGTCGGCGGCGAACAACTGCTCGTAGATCTGGCCGTCGTCCTGGTTGTATTTCCAGTTCCAGTCGGCATGGTCCCAGGTCAGCACGCTGATCGTCGGGTTGGCGGTGCTGGTCGACAGCGTTCCGCCGTATTGCGGGGTCTCCTGCGCGAGGCCGGGCGCGGCGAAGGCGGCGGCCAGGGCCGCGCCCGCGCAGCATGCGAACGTACGAGCAAGCATCGAAGTCTCCTCGTCGAATGGGGCCGCGGTGGCGCGGCCGAGGTTCAATATCCCATCTTCTTCTTCAGTGCCTGGTCGATCCAGATGCGCGCGTAGATCGGGCCTGGGCGTTCGGCGCCGGCGCGCAGCTCGCCGTCATAGTTTTTCACCCACGGCCACCACGCGGTGTACACATAAGGCGTCGGCAGCCAGATGTACGGGGCCTTGTCGAGGATCTCGCGGGTCATCTCCTTGAGCATCGTCTGGCGCCTGGTCTCGTCGCGTTCGGCGTAGACGGTGGCCATCTTCTTGTCGTACTCGGGGTCGGCGTACATCGACGGATTCCACGTCTGGCCGCTGACGAAGCTCTTGCGGATCGTCGTCGTCGGATTGGTGTGGCCGTTGTCCATCACGTAGCCTGCCGCGTGCTTCTTGGTCGTCATCGCCGACAGGAAGGCCGCGTACTCCATCGGCTGCAGCTCGACCTTGACGCCGACCTGCTCGAGATAGGCGGTGATCAGCGGCAGCAGATCGGTATGGTGCGGTGCGCACGAGCAGTACTGGACCTTGAAGCTGAAGCCTTTCGGGTAGCCGGCCTCGGCCAGCAGCTTCTTGGCCTTGTCGGGGTTGTAGGTGAACAGCTCCTTGACCGAATCCGGCATCTTGTCGAGCGGCTCGTAGTAGCCGACGTAGTCCGGGTGCTGCGGATAGCCGAGGATGTCGGCCTCGCCGTTGTAGTACGACTTGATGATCTCCTGCTTGTCGACGGCCATGTTCAGCGCGCGGCGCACGCGGACGTCGTCGAACGGCTTGGTGTCGACCCGCATCGACAGGAACATGCCGCGCGCGCTGAGCCACTTCGACCATTTGAGCTGCGGGGCGCTCTTCTTCAATTCCTCGACCGCGCTCCAGCGGATCGCCTCGACCAGGTCGATCTTGCCGGTGCGCAAGGCCGCATGCAGCGTCGATTCGTCCTTGATCAGCCGGTAGACGAGCTTGTCGACGAACGGCAGCTTGTAGTCCTTACCGCCGAGCGTGATCTTGTCCCAGTAATTGGGATTCTTGTCGTAGGTGTTGGACGTGCCCTGGATGAAGTCGGTCAGCATGAACGGACCGGTGCCGTTGGCGTTCTTCCAGTTGGCCATGCCGGCGTCGACGACCTCCTTCGGCACGATGCCCGAGTAGTAGCCCCAGCCGAACCGGTAATCCCATTCGGCGTTGTACTCCTTGAACGTGAACACGACCTTGTGCTTGCCGACGGCTTCGACCTTCTCGATATGGTCGAAGTACGTCGGGACTTTCTTCGGGCTCTTGTCGATCCGCTCGTAGCTGAAGACGACGTCGTCGGCAACCAGCTCGCGCGCCTTCATCACGCCGGGTTTGTCCGGGAACATGATGCCCTTGCGCAGCGTGACCTCGACACGCGTCGGCTTGTCCTTCAGTTCCCAGGACTCGGCCAACTCGCCGCGGATCGCGTCGGTCGGCAGCCAGGCATCGGCGGTGAACGTGTACTTGCCGCCGTACTGCTTGGCCTTGCTCAGGTCGGCGGCGAACAACTGCTCGTAGACCTGGCCGTCGTCCTGGTTGTACTTCCAGTTCCAGTCGGCGTGATCCCAGGTCAGCGCGCTGATCGTCGGGTTGACGGTGCTGGTCGTCAGCGTGCCGCCGTATTGCGGCGTGTCCTGCGCCTGGACGATCGACGAGCACAGGCTGAGCGCGGTCGTCATCACGAGGCTGGCACCCAGCGTCAGCGCGATGGGCAATCGGCGACGGGTCGAACGTCTGGCCTGGGAGCGGATCAACATCGAGTGGTTCTCCTGTGAGGGCCGTCGCGCGGCCGGTGGTGCGGTGAAGCGGGTAAGGGGATTCGGTCCGGTGCGCTGCGAGGGGCCGTGCCGGCCGGCGGACTTCGCCGCCGGTGCCGGCCCGGGAGGCAGCTCCCCGGAGCCGGCGCCCGGCTCAGCGCGAGCCGCGCATCCGCGGATCGAGCAGGTCGCGCAGCGCGTCGCCGAACACGTTGGTCGCGTAGACGACGATCGTCAGGCACAGCCCGGGCGCGATCACGAGCCACGGTCCCTGGAACATGTACGTGCGCCCGCTGCCCGACAGCAGGCCGCCCCAGGTCGGCGCCGGCGGCGGCACGCCCAGGCCCAGGAACGCCAGGCCCGATTCGGCCAGGATCACGGCGCCGACGCGGGTCGTGAACAGCACGATGATCGGCGGCATCACGTTGGGCAGGATGTGCTTCCACAGGATGCGTCCGGTCGACGCGCCGATCGACTGCGCGGCATGCACGTACATGTTCTCGCGCACCGACAGCACCGCGCCGCGGATGATCCGCGAGCCGGCGATGCCCAGCAGCAGTCCGAGCGTGCCGATGATCTGCGGCATGCCGGGGCCGAGCACCGAGACGACGACGATCAGGATGACCAGGTCCGGAAAGCTCATCCACGCGTCGACGAGCCGCTGCGAGACGAGGTCGGTCTTTCCGCCGACGTAGCCGGTGAAAATGCCGATGGCCGTCGAGATGACGGTGGCCAGCGCCGCCGCCGACAGGCCGATGATGACCGATAGCTGCGCGCCGTACAGGCAGCGAGAGAACAGGTCGCGGCCCAGGTGGTCGGTGCCGAACCAAAACTGCGCGGACGGCGGCTTCAGCCGGTTGATCGGGCTGATCTGGTTGTAGCCGTAGGGCGCCAGAAAATCGGCGAAGATGCCGCAGAACAGGAACAGCAGGAAGATGATCGCGCCGACCGCGCCCAGCGGCTTGTCGCGGAACAACCGGCGCACGAAGACGCGGAAGGGTCGCGGCTTGGCCACGGGTGCGCAGAGCAGGTCGTCGGCGACGGTGGCCATGTCAGCGGAACCTCACCTTCGGATCGAGCAGGCCGTAGCTGAGGTCGACCAGCAGGTTGATGAGCATCACGGCGACGCCGACGACGAGGAACACGCCGGTGACGATCGGGTAATCGCGCTGGCTGACCGCTTCGAGCAGCAGCATGCCCATGCCGGGAATCACGAAGATCTGCTCGAGGATCACGGTGCCGCCGATCAGGATCGGCGCCTGCAGGCCGATCAGCGTGACGACCGGGATCAGCGCGTTGCGCAGCGCGTGGCGGATGATGACCATCCATTCGTTCAGGCCCTTGGCCCAGGCGGTGCGGATGTAGTCCTGGCGCAGCACCTCGAGCATCATCGTGCGCATCATCCGCATCGTGACGGCCGACAGCGCGGCGCCCAGGATCAGCGCCGGCAGCCACATCTGGTTCAGGTTGTGCAGCGGGTCCTGCAGGAACGGCACGTAGCTGGTCTCGGGCGACCAGCCCCACAGGATCGACGGGATCACCATCACCATCGTGCCCATCCAGAAGCTGGGCACGGCCAGCATCAGGATCGAGAACGAGCGCGTGATGTAGTCGCCGGCGGTGTCCTGGCGGATCGCCGAGTAGATGCCGATCGGGATCGCGAAGACCAACGCGACCACCAACGACAGCGCGCCCAGCTCGAGCGTGACCGGCAGTCGTTCGAGCAGGGCTTCGGCCACCGGCGTGCCGCGCCACAGCGAGGTGCCGAAATCGCCGCGGAACACGATCGCGCCGATCCAGTGCAGGTACTGCTCCCACATCGGCTTGTCCAGGCCCAGCGCCTGCATCAACTGATCGCGCGTCATCTTGTCCGCGCCGATGTCGTTCTGCGACAGCATCAGGTCGATGATGTCGCCGGGAATCAGCCGGACCGTGACGAACACGATCAGGCTGGCGAAGAATAAGGTGGGCAGCAGGGCCAGCAGACGACGCGCGATGTAGGCGTTCATCTAGGCCCCCGTACTGACTGTTCGATTCGACCGGTGCCGACTCGCATGGCGTCCCCTCCGTGCGCAGCCGCCGAACCGTCGATGCTTCGTGTTCGAAACCTGAATGTTCGAAGCTGGCAACTGCATGCCGGTGCATCGGGCCGACGCCTATCCTTCGCGGAGTCTACATACCCGGAATTCGAAGCGTAGCTAGGGATATCCCGTTCCGACGGATCCGCGCGGATCGGCCGATGGCCGGATCGACGCGCCGCCGACCCCGCGCCCGGCCGAAGCTCACAGTCCGGCGACGCGTTCCCAGAACGAGAACAGGGCCGACGTGATCAGCATGCAGATGAACCCGATCAGCAGCAGCAGCAGGCCGCGCGTGAGCAGCCGCGGCGTGATCGTCGGCATCTGCGGGCCCAGCGAGCCGATCCATTGGCCGGGATGGGCGAGGCCGGCCGTCGCGCGCGTCCGGTCGCCCTGCAACTGGCGCGAGATCTGAGCGGTCTCGGTGCGGGCCGTCGCCGCGATCCGCAGCGCGCGCGCGTTGTCGCACTTGAACGGCAGCACGTTCGGATGGATCGCGCGCGCGGCCGACAGGTTGGCGAGCGCCTCCTTGACCGGCGGCGTGTCCAGGACGTCCATTTCCTCGGCCATCCTGCGCACGACCTGGTAGCCCTGCTGGCAGATCGCGCGCGCCTGCTCGGCCTCGTCGCGCGCGGCGTCGAGCTGCGTCTGGACGGCGTCGATCTTGGTCTGCACGGCTCGCTCGACCGGCGTCAATCCGCTGGCGTCGGTGACCTGCTTCTCGCGCGCCGCCTGCGCGACCGCGATCGTCAGCGGATCGGCATCGCGCGGGCCGCGTGTCTCGAGCAGCATCACGCCGCGCGTCGGCACGTCGGCGGGCCGCCATACCAGCTTGCATTTGGCGCAGCGGTGCGACAGGTGGGGCGGGTTGGTCCAGCCCGTCGTCTCGTCCGGCGCGTCGATGTGCTGGAACAGGCAGCGCGGGCAGTAGAGCACCATCCGGATCGGTTCCGGCGGATTCTCGGCGAGGGATGCGGCTTCAGTCATTGCCCGGTTGATTCTAGGAGCGCGCAGGCTGGACCGATGGCCTGATCCGACCGCCGGTGGGCGATCGATGGTCGGCGGCGACTCGTCAACGGCCGAGCGCTTGCGAGGGGCCGCCTATTGCGGCTTGACGCCCGCCCGTTCGGCGACGCCCTTCATCTGCCTGAGCTCGACGTCGATGCGCCGGGCGACCGACGCGCCATCCTGGTAGACGGGTACGATGTTGGCGTCGAGGATCTTCTGGACGACCGCCGGTTGCCTGGCGGCGTCGGCCAGCGCGTCGCTCAGGCGTTTCTCGACGTCGGCCGGCAACTTGGCGGGCGCGAGGAACAGCAGCCAGCTCTCGATCGCGGCGCCGGGGTAGCCGGCTTCGGCGATCGTCGGCACCTCGGGCAGGCTGGGCAGCCGCTTGTCGGAGAACGTCGCCAGCGCCTTGAGCTTGCCGGCGCGCACCTGCGGCACCGAGGCCAGCGCGGTGTCGACGGCCATCGGGATGTGGCCGCCGATCAGCGCGGTCAGGTTCGGCGAGCTGCCGCTGTGCGGCACGTGCACGACCGCCAGCTTGGCTTCGGCGTTCAGCAGCTCGCCGGCGAAGTGGCCGGCATTGCCCAGCCCGTACGAGCCGAACGTCCATTTCTGCGGTTCGGCCCTGGCTCGGTCGACGAACGCGGCCACCGTCGACGGACCGTCCGGCGTCGTCAGC
Source organism: Burkholderiaceae bacterium (assembly GCA_047605425.1). GTDB lineage: Bacteria > Pseudomonadota > Gammaproteobacteria > Burkholderiales > Burkholderiaceae_E > JAKPAM01. The sequence goes on from JASGFT010000205.1 coordinate 6,410, forward strand.
AGGACCAGCGGCAACGCGGCGACCATGCCGAGCGGCGTGAAGCTCGAGCGCGGGTCGTAGGGCAGCGACTTGAACGTGTACGGATTGATCGTCAGTGTCGAGTTGCCGGTGAAGAAGATCGTATGGCCGTCGGCGGGCGCCGAGACGACCTGCTGGGCGGCGACCACGGCGCCGGCGCCCGGCCGGTTCTCGACGACGACCGGCTGGCCGAGCCGTTCGGCCAGCGGGCCCGCGAACAGCCGGGCGACGGTGTCGCCCGCGCCGCCCGGCGGATAGCCGACGACCAGCTTGATCGGCTTGTCGGGGTAAGCGGCGAGGGCGCCCGTGCCGGACAGCGCCAGGCCGACGATGGCCAGGGCCGCGGCGAGGCGGGGCAGGCGGCGGATCGGGGCGTTCGAGCGGGTGTCCAAGCGATGTCTCCTCATCGGCTGCGCGGCCGGCCTGTCCGTACGGCGGCGGTCCGCTTCGTTCGGGAACTCGTCTCCCCGATCGGAACGCGGGGCCGAGGCGCTCATCCTAGGGCCTGATCACCCAAAGATCGAGCCTGCCCGCATCGATCACCGTTGCGGCCAGCCCGCCAGCAGTCCGCGGATCCCGGCGACGAAGGCCAGCGGCTGGTCGAGCATCAGGTGGTGGGCGGCGTCGGGGATCGCCAGCATCGGCGAGCCGGCCGGCGCCTGCGAGCGCAGGAAGTCGAGCGCGCCGTTGTCGATCAGCGACGAGCGTTCGCCCCAGACGACCGCGAGCGGGCAGCGCGCGCCGGCCAAGTCGGTGGCGGCGTCGCTCATCCGGTAGTCGCGCCACATGAACGGGTCGAAACGCCAGGTCCAGCCGATGCGGTCGGGCTGCCCGGGCAGCGGCGCCTGCTTGAGCGAGCCGCGGGCGATGTGCTCGACGATGAAGCGGTGCTCGCACGATTGCTCGGGCACGAAGCGAAAGCGCAGCATCGCTTCTTCCAGCGTCTCGTACACGCGGGTCTCGCGCGGCTCGGGCGTCGGCGGGCGCTCGGCCCGGCGCGCGGCGCGCATCGCCGACGACATGATCGGCGAGTCGGCGATGATGACGCCGCCCAGCGTCTCGCCATGCCGGGCCGCGGCGGCGACGGTCGGAAAGCCGCCGAACGAATGGCCGAGCACGATGGGCTTGGCGTGCGGCGGCGCGCGCAGGCCGCCGGCCTCGATCGCGCCCATCACTTCGCCGACGAAATCGTCGATCGCATACTTGGCGCGCCAGCCCGAGCCGCCCATGCCGGACCACGAGATCGCGGCGACCCGGTAGTCGTCGGCGAGCAGCGGCGCGATGAACTCCCACCAGCCGGCGTGCGCGCGGTTGCCGTGCAGCAGCAGCAGGCCGGGCTTGCCGAGCTCGCCCCAGGTCAGCAACTCGATGTCGGCGCCGGCGGAGTCGAAGCGCGAGCGCTCGG
>JASGFT010000206.1:0-7805 GCA_047605425.1 Burkholderiaceae bacterium
CCTTCGGGCGCGCGTGGCGGCGGTACGCGCGGCGGCGCCGCGCGTCCGCGGCCCCCGCCGATCGCCTCACCGATGGCCATGAGCCGTCGGTAAGCGTGCGCCAGAGGCGGGGGTCGATCTCCGTGGACGAGGTCAGGGCGGCCGTCGATCGGGACGGGCGGTGCGTCGAGCGCGCGCAGGCGCGGTTCAGGCTGTCGGCGCGGGCGCTCGAGGCGGCCGACGAGAGCGAACGCCGCGATCGCCCGGCGCCGGCCGAGCGGCGCGGCCTCGTTTTCGCGATCGGCAGTTGCATGTATCCGCCGGGGCTGTTCGACCGGCCGGTCGCGCAAGCGGCCTATGCGCGGCTGTCGCGCAGGCTGGGCGCCGAGGGCGCGGCGGACGAGCCCGGCCTGCTGCTGCTGCTGGGCGACCAGGTCTACGTCGACGATACGGCCGGCCTGTTCGAGCCGACACCGGCCGGCGACCGTTACTCGCGTCCTTATGCGCTGACGTTCGAGCTCGACGCGGCGCGCGACGTCATGCGCCGGCTGCCGGTCTATCCGATGCTGGACGACCATGAGTTCGTCGACGATTGGGAGCATGGGCGGGTCGCCGACGTCGACGAGTGCCGCAGGGCGCTCGGTAAGTATCAACGCTGGCAGCACCAGTTGATCGAGAACGACACGCCGATCCGCGACGATTACCGCTACTGGCTGCAGCCGGCGGGATTGCCGATGATCGTGCTCGATACCCGCAGCGGTCGCAGCGGCCGCGCGCTGACGGCGGGGCTGTACGAAGGGCGGCGCCTGCCGTCGATCGACGAGGCGCAGTTGATCCCGCATCGCGCGCTCGACGAGATCCTGGACAAGCTCAAGCAGGGCTGGTCCGACGAGACGCCCAAGCTCATCGCGTCGTCGTCGGCGCTGTTCCCGCTGCGGCACGAGGCCTTGTCGGGGGATCCGGGCGATCGGTTGTCGCTCGACGATTGGGGCGGCTATCCGGCGACGTGGACGGCGGTGCTGCGCGGCATCCATGCCAGGAAGATCCGCAACGTGATCTTCCTGGCGGGCGACCTGCACGTGTCGCTGGTGTCGTCGATGCGGCTGCAGGCGCCGGACGCCGCCGGGCCGGACGATGCGGTCGTCGTGCACGCGATCGTGTCCAGCGGCCTGCACTCGCCCTGGCCGTTCGCGAACACCCGGCCGGAGGAGCTGATGACGGACGGCGCGTTCCGCCTTCCCGACCCGCTCGCCGGCGTCGAAGCCGGCGCCGGCACGGCGCTCGAGGCCCGCATCGTCACGCACGGCCTGTCGACGGGCAACGGCTTCGCGATCGCGCGGCTGGATCCCGAAACGGGCGGCGCCTGGCGGCTGACCGTGACCTTCGACATGGTCCCCGACACGCAGTCGGCGGTCTGGACCCGGACGCTGGCGCCGTGGGACGCGTGGACGCGGGTGCCCGGCTGATCGCGCGCCGCCGTCCGTCCACGAACAGGATCGCTAGCGGCGCGCTAAACAGGATCGATAGCGGCGCGCTAAACCTTGGTGATATGCGTAGCGCCGCATTGCGGGCCCTCTGTCCGTCGGTAAAACTGACGCCGTCGAATGGTTTGAAACAAAACACAACAAAGACAAAACATCGATTCGGAGGGGAGCATGTCATCGAACCTTGCGGTACCCGTCTTACCCGCCCCACCGGCCGCGCCATCCGTGCAGGCCGGCTTCGTCGCCCAGTGGATGTCCCAGGTCGTCGATCAGATCGGCCACGGCATCCTGCTGCTGTCGCCGCAGGGGCGGCTGCTGTACGCCAACGCGGCGGCGCGCGAGCAGCTCGGCAACGGGCAGGTGCTGTGCGTCGAGGATGGAATCGTCCACGGCCTGTGCGCGGCCGACGAGGGCCGCCTGGCGCTCGGATTGCGCAGCGCGCAGCGCGGACGGCGCGGCATGGTGTTCCTGTCGTGCAAGGGACAGGAGCGGACGCTGTCGCTCAGTCCGATCTCCGAAGGGGCCGGCCTGTCCCTGCCGAGCCCGCGGCTGGCCGAGGGCCGGGTGATGGCGATCGTCGTGATCTTCGGGCGCCGCGTGACCTGCGAGGCGGACGGGCTGCTGGCCTTCGGCCGCCAGAACGGGCTGACGCCGGCCGAGATCCGCGTGCTGGCGGGCCTGGCGTCGGAGCGGGCGCCGGCCGACATCGCCCGCGAAGAGGGGCGCGCCGAATCGACGGTGCGCACGCATATCCGCAACGTGCTGGCCAAGACAGAGACGGCGTCGGTGCGGCTGCTGGTCAGCCGGCTGTCGCGGCTGCCGCCGATGCGGGCCGGCGGCGTTTAGGGGGCTTGGCGTGCCTGGCGTGCTTGAGGGCGCTCCGGCGCCCGGAGCCGGTCAGTCGGGCACGCGGGCGCGGGTGGCCGGACCGTGGGCGGCGACGCCTTCGGTGGCGATCCGCTGCGACAGCGCCGACTCGCGCCGCGACGGGCGGGCGTCGGTGTTCTCGCCGTCCAGCGGCGGACTCGGATCGCCGCGGTGGCGGAACCACTCGAGGAACTCCTTGGCCGGCAGCGGCTTCGAGTAGTGGTAACCCTGGGCGAGGTCGCAGCCCAGCTCGCGCAGCATCGACGCGGCGCGTTCGGATTCGACGCCTTCGGCCAGCGCGCGCATGTCGAAGGTGTGCGCGAGGTCGACCAGCACCTGGACGATCCGCTGGTCGCCGCGCTCGTCGGTGATGTGCTTGACGAAGGTCTGGTCGATCTTCAGCTCGTTCAGCGGGAACTGGCGCAGGTAGGCGAGCGACGAGTAGCCGGTGCCGAAGTCATCGATCGACAGCCGGCAGCCCATGACGGCGAGCTGGTTCATGAAGTCCAGCGCCGCGTGCTCGTTCTCGACGATCGAGCTTTCGGTCAGCTCCAGCGTCAGGCGGCGCGGGTCGGCGCCCCAGGTCGACAGCGCCTGCGCGACCTGCGTCGGAAACGTCGCGTCGGCCAGCGACATCGCCGAGATGTTGATCGCGACGTTGACGTTCACGTTCTGCCCGCGCCAGAACATCATGTGGCGCAGCGTGGTGTTCAGCACGAAGTGCGTCAACTGCGCCATCATGCCGCGCTCCTCGCACAGCATCGCGATGACCTGCGGGCTGATCGCGCCGCGCTTGGCGTCGTTCCAGCGGATCAGCGCCTCGACGGCCACGCAGCGGTCGCTCGACAGCTCGATCTGCGGCTGGAAGTGCACCTCCAGCTCGTTGTTCTGCAGTGCCACGCGCAGGTCCTGCTCGAGCGTGTGCCGGTTCAGCAGCGCATCGTCGGTTTCGAGCCGGGTGATGCACACGCGTTCCTCGGCCCGCGCGGCCTGCTTGACCGCCTCGGTGGCGGCGGTCAGCAGGATCATCGGGTCGGCGTTGGCCGACATGACCGTCCAGGCGGCGCCGACGGCCGGGCGCAACTGCACGACGGTCTCCTTGCCCTGCGCGTTGCGGGCATGGATCGGCCGGGCCAGGCTCTGCTGCAGCGTCCGGACGGCCAGCTCGGCCAGCGAGGCCGACGGCAGGTCGGCCAGCAGCATCCAGATTTCTTCGTGCGACGCGATCGCGTAGCGGTCGTGCGGGCGCAGGATCGAGCGGATCCGCCGCACGACCTCGAGCATCACCTCGCGCGACGACGCCTCCTGGCCGAGCGCCTGCAGCCGGTCCGAGCGGTTCATCGAAATGACGATCAGCACGCTGCGGCCGCCGGCGACCGTGTTCAGCAGGCGCCCCGCCATCTCCAGCAACTGTCCGGGCGGCAGCCGCTGCTTGTCGATCGGGCGCATCGCCCGGGCCCGGTCGATCTGCTCGGGCGTCGCGGCGGCGTCCGGCGCGTGGGGATCAGACGAGTCGGTTCGCATGGGCGATGTTGTCGGCGTAGAAGTCGCGCATCTTGAGCCCGTACGCGCCGGTCGGCAGGCCGCGGGTGATGCGCTGGCGCTTGCCTTCCTTGTCGCGGCCGTCCTGGAACAGGTCGCGTTCGAGCGGCTTGGCCAGCGGCCGCTTGTCCGCCGAGGTCAACACCAGGACCTTGGGCTCCAGCCGGCGCACGCGGTTCTGCGCGACGACGACGGCGATCTCGCCGTTGCTCAGCTCGACCAGGCTGCCGACCGGAAACACGCCGATCGACTGCACGAAGTTCTCGACCAGCGCCTCGTTGAACCAGGTGCCGGCCCACTGGTACAGGTTCATCAGCGCGTCCTGCGGCGCCTGCGCGTTGGCATAAGGACGCGACGTGATCAGCGCGCTGAAGCAGTCGGCGATGCCGGCGATGCGGCCGTACAGGCAGATCGCGTCGCCGGCCAGGCCCTCGGGGTAACCCGATCCGTCCAGGCGCTCGTGATGCTGGGCGATGCCCTGGCGCACGTCGTCGGGCAGCGTTTCGCGCTGGTTCAGCGATTCGAGCCCGAGCCGCACGTGCTCCTTGACGATCGCGTACTCGGCCGGGTTCAGCATGCCGGGCTTCTCGAGCAGCGGCCGCGGGATCTTGATCTTGCCGACGTCGGCGAGCATGCCGATCATGCCCAGGCTGGCCATCTCGCTGCGCGGCAGGCCCAGGTGGCGGCCCAGCGAGAGCATGTACAGCGCGACGCGCACGCCGTGCGTATAGGTGCTGGTGTCCTCGTTGCGCAGCCGCGCGACCCACATCAGCGCATCGGGGTTGTCGATGATGCTGCTGACCATGTCGTCGACCGCCTGCTTGACGTCGGCGATGTTGGGCACGCCGCCGCTCTTGACGGCCTGCGCGAGGTCGGCCAGCGTCTGCTCGCCGCGGTCCAGGCTGCGCCGCGCGCGCGGCATCTCCTCGACGACCGGGCGCTGCTCGGCATAAGGAATCAGCCGGGTGCCGGGCGGCAGCTCCTCGAGCAGGCTGGCCTCGAGCCGCTTGCGGGCGATGCGGTCGGCCTTTTCGATCTCGGCGTCGCGCGGCCCGCGGCTGAACAGGCTCGCCAGGCCGTCGATCAGCCGGCGCCAACTGCTGCCGGCCTCGGCGCCGCGGATCGTCTGGCCGCCGTTCTGGTTACGGATCAGCTCGCGAAAGCGCTCGCGCGTCGACTGCGAGACCTTGGCGTCCGATCGCAGCTTCAGCGTCTGCACGATGCGGCCGCCCGAGCCGGCGGGCCTGGCGGTGCCGGCGACGTCGTCGCCCGAGCCCAGCGAGCGGAAGTCCTTCTTCTCGTGCTCGCGGATCTCGATCTGGCTCAGCAGTTCGGCCTCGTGGATCCGGCTGGCGGCGCCCGGGTCGGACAGCTCCAGGTCGACGAACGCGTAGCGGCAGTACTTGCGCAGCGTCTCGAGCTCGACCTCGCTGTCGAGCAGGAAGCCCTGCAGCAGGAACGGCGTGTCGATCCACGGCCGGTCCAGCTCGGCGACGAACATGCCCAGCGTCAGCCGCTGCGCGGTGATCCGGAAACGCTTGCGCGGCGCGACCGAGGCCGCCAGCACGTCGGCCGGGCCGCCGCGCCCGTGCATCGACCGCTGTCCGCCCGAGCCGGCCGGCGCGCGCGTCGGCGTGCCGGCGCCGCGTTCGGGGCTGGACTGGCTACGGGTCGAAACGGAATCAGTGCTCGCCATCGTCTTTCCGGGTCTTTCCGAAAAGGATGCTAGCGACGGCGTCCGGGCCCGGCCATCGTTTCCAGGCCGGGCGGAAGGCGCCGGGCAACATCAGCCGATGGACGGCCGCCCGTCCGCAACGAGCGGGCGGCGGCGTTCACGGGTCCTCAGCCCGCGCGCAGCGCGCGCAGGATGTCCAGGCTCGGCGCGGCCTGGTTAAGCGTGTAGAAGTGCAGCGACGGCACGCCCTCGTCGACCAGGCGCGCGCACAGCGCCGTCACCACGTCGTGGCCGAACGCCCGGATCGACGCGAGGTCGTCACCGAAGCCGGCCAGCCGCTGGCGGATCCAGCGCGGGATCTCGGCGCCGCAGGCGTCGGAGAAACGCGCGAGCTGCGAGAAGTTGGTGATCGGCATGATGCCGGGCACCAGAGGCTGCGTGATGCCGCGCGCGGCGACCTCGTCGCGAAAGCGCAGGAACGCTTCGGCGTTGAAGAAGTACTGCGTGATCGCCGAATCGGCGCCGGCCCGCATCTTGATGACGAACGCGTCGAGGTCGGCCTCCATCGAGCGCGCCTGCGGATGCATCTCCGGGTAGGCGGCGACCTCGATGTGGAACCAGTCGCCGGTCTCTTCGCGGACGAAGCGCACCAGGTCGCTGGCGTAGCGGAACTCGCCGCCCTTGACCGTTCCCGACGGCAGGTCGCCGCGCAGCGCGACCAGCCGCCGGATGCCGCGCTCGCGCAGCGTGCCCAGCAACTCGCGCATCGGGCCGCGCTCGGCGCCGATGCACGACAGGTGCGGCGCGACCGCCCGCCCTTCGCCGGCGATCTCGAGCACCGTGGCCAGCGTCTTGCTCTGCGTCGAGCCGCCGGCGCCGTACGTGACGCTGAAGAACTCCGGCGCCTCGCCCGCGAGCCGCTCGCGCACGGCGCGCAGCTTGACCATCCCTTCCGGCGTGTTGGGCGGAAAGAATTCGAAACTGACGGGGGGGACGTTCATCGGATCAGTAGCGATAGTGGTCGGCCTTGTACGGGCCTTCGATCGGCACGCCGATATAAGCGGCCTGGTCCGGGCGCAGCGTGGTCAGCCTGGCGTTGAGCTTCTTCAACTGCAGCCGCGCGACCTTCTCGTCCAGGTGCTTGGGCAGCGTGTAGACGCCGACCGGATACTTGTCGGTCCGCGTGAACAGCTCGATCTGCGCGATCGTCTGGTTCGCGAACGACGAGCTCATCACGTACGACGGGTGGCCGGTGCCGCAGCCCAGGTTCACGAGCCGGCCCTCGGCGAGCAGGATGATCCGCTTGCCGTCGGGGAAGATCACGTGGTCGACCTGGGGCTTGATGTTCTCCCACTGGTACTGCTTGAGCGACGCGACGTCGATCTCGTTGTCGAAGTGGCCGATGTTGCAGACGATCGCCTGGTCCTTCATCGCCTTCATGTGCTCGTGCGTGATCACGTGGAAGTTGCCGGTCGTCGTCACGAAGATGTCCGCCTGGCTGGCGGCGTCTTCCATCGTCACCACGCGATAGCCTTCCATCGCCGCCTGCAGCGCGCAGATCGGATCGATCTCGGTGACCCAGACCTGCGCCGACAGCGCGCGCAGCGCCTGCGCCGAGCCCTTGCCGACGTCGCCATAACCGGCGACGACGGCGATCTTGCCGGCGACCATCACGTCGGTCGCGCGCTTGATGCCGTCGACCAGCGATTCGCGGCAGCCGTACAGGTTGTCGAACTTGCTCTTGGTGACCGAGTCGTTGACGTTGATCGCCGGGAAGGCCAGCTTGCCCTCCTTGTGCATCTGGTACAGCCGGTGCACGCCGGTGGTGGTCTCCTCGGTCACGCCCCGGATCTTCGCCAGGCGCGTCGAGTACCACTTGGGGTCGCGCTCGAGCGTGGCCCTGATCGACGCGAACAGCGCGACCTCTTCCTCGCTGCCCGGCTTGGCCAGCACGCTGGCGTCGGTCTCGGCGCGCGTGCCCAGGTGCAGCAGCAGCGTGGCGTCGCCGCCATCGTCCAGGATCATGTTCGAGTAGCCGTTGTCCGGCCATTCGAAGATGCGGTGCGTGAACGCCCAGTACTCGTCGAGCGATTCGCCCTTGTACGCGAACACCGGCACGCCGGCGGTGGCGATCGCCGCGGCGGCGTGGTCCTGCGTCGAGAAGATGTTGCACGAGGCCCAGCGCACCTCGGCGCCGAGCGCGGTCAGCGTCTCGATCAGCACGGCGGTCTGGATCGTCATGTGCAGCGAGCCGGTGA
>JASGFT010000207.1:0-7741 GCA_047605425.1 Burkholderiaceae bacterium
GATCGGCCGGCCCGATCTTGGTCAGACCGAGCCAATGCATCATCGTCACTTCGACGGTGGCCATGCCGATCGTGTAGCCGTCGGGCGGCGCCGACACGATCGCCTGGTGGCCGACGACGCCGTTGCCGCCGGTGCGATTGACGACGTTGACCGGCTGGCCCAGCTCTTTTTCGAGCAGCGCGGCGACGATGCGAGCCGTCGCGTCGGTGGCGCCGCCGGCGCCCCAAGGCACGATCAGCGTCAGCGGCCGCGACGGGTAAGCGGCGGCGGCATGCAGCCGCGGCGCGGCGATCAGGCTCATCGCGCCCAGCAGGCGGGTACAGGCGGTTCGGCGCAGCATCGGCGGGGTCTCTCGCTCCGGGGTCGACGCGGCATTCTACGCACGCGCGGCCCGAACGCCTGTTGCGGCCCGACCACCGAGGGCGGGCCAAGGCCCGCCCGGCGCGCCGTCAGAGCTGCGCATACACCGCCTTCATCTGCGTGTACAGCTCGATCGACTCCTTGCCGTACTCGCGGCCCCAGCCGGACTGCTTGTAGCCGCCGAACGGCATCGCCGGATCGAGCGCGCCGTGCGTGTTGATCCAAGATCTCCTCGCGCACGACGCGCATGCCTTCGTTGACGTCCAGCATCACCGTCGGCTCGACGAAATAACCGCGATCGCCGATGCGCCCGCCGCCGGTCACGATGCGCGCGCCCTCGTCGCGGCCGGTCTTGATGTAACCGGTCACGCGATCGAGCTGCGTGCTCGACTCATCGGGTGTCTCCTCGTGGGGTGGGTGCGGCGATGCGGCGTCCGAAGCCGACCGGCTCGGCGCGCGGGCGAAGCGTCGCTGTGCTCTCGTCACCATAGCGTCAAGGGCCAGGGGCAAATACCTCGACCCTGCTGCCGGCGCGGCTGCGGGGCTGCGTCCTTAGCGTCGAGGATCCGCGCGCGCCAGCAGCGAGGTCGTGACCGCGGTGACGCTGCGCTCGCCCGAACTGAGCAGCACCTGCCCGTCCTGGATCGTCGCCGACAGGCGCATCGTGCGTTCGGCCAGGCCGGCCAGCGCCAGCGGGCCGGGCACGTCGATCGCGACGACCGACAGCGGCGCGATGCGGCGCATCGCCGCGGCGTTCTGCGACCACCACGCATCGGCCTTGCGTCCGCCGTACGCGTAGACGCCGACCGCGGCCGCGCGCCCGGCGGCCTTGCGCAGCACGCGCTCGTCGGGCAGGCCCACTTCGATCCATTGCTCGATCGCGCCGGTCAGGTCCCTTCGCCACAGGTCGGGCTCGTCGCCGGTCGACAGGCCGGCGCCGAAGCTCAGCGCCGGATCGGCGTTCAGCGCGAAGGCGATCAGCCGCATCATCATCCGCTCCTCGGTCTCGGATGGATGGCGGGCCAGCGTCAGCACATGGTCGGCGTAGTAGGACCGATCGAGATCGGCGATCGACAATTCGGCCTTGTAGACGGTCGCGCGCAATGCCATCGGAATCGGCTCCTCGTCACGCGCGCGTCAGGCCGCCGGCCAGCGGATCGCCGCGCAGCCATCGGCGCTGGCGCAGCAGCAGCCACAGCGCGATCGCGCCGTTGAGCAGGTTCCACGCGATGCCGTTGACGAACGCCGCGTGATAGGAACCGGTCAGGTCGAACACCTTGCCGCTGAGCCAGCCGCCCAGCGCCATGCCCAGCAGCGTCGCCATCAGCACGGTGCTGACGCGCGTGCCCGCTTCGCGGCCCGGAAAGAAGTCGCGCACGATGATCGCGTACGACGGCACGATCCCGCCCTGGAACAGCCCGAACAGCGCCGATGCCACGTACAGCGCGACCAGGCCGTCCGACGGCAGGAACATCAGCAGCGCGATGCCCTGCAGCACCGAGCCCAGCAGCAGCGTGCGCAGCCCGCCGATGCGGTCGCAGATCCAGCCCGATACCAGCCGGCTGACGATGCCGCAGGCCAGCATCAGCGACAGCATCTGCGCGCCGCGCGCCGGACCGTAGCCGAGGTCGCCGCAGAACGCGACGATGTGCACCTGCGGCATCGACATCGCGACGCAGCAGGCGATGCCGGCGATGATCAGCAGCGCGAACAGGCGCTCGCGCGGCATGCCCAGCGGGCGCTCCAGCGCGGCCAACGACGGCGCGGCGGCGGCCCCCGGCGCGGGCTGGGACGCGGCCGACAGCAGGGCCTCGGGCGGACGCCGGCGCAGCAGCAGCGACAGCGGCACCATCGTCAGCAGGCAGAACACGCCGATGCCGGCATAGGTCTGGCGCCAGCCGACGGTCTCGACGTAGTGCTGGACGATCGGCGGCCAGACGGCTCCGGCCAGGTAGTTGCCGCTCGCGCAGATCGCGACCGCGATGCCGCGCAGGCGGCGGAACCAGAACGACACGTCGGTGACCAGCGGCCCGAACGTGCACGAGCTGCCGAGCGCGCCGATCAATACGCCGTTGGCCAGCGCGAACTGCCAGATCGAACCGGACCACGACGCGACCACGCCGCCGACGCCGAGCATCACCGAGCCGAACACCAGCGGCACGCCGACGCCGAAGCGGTCGGCCAACCGCCCCATCAGGATGCCGCCGACGCCGAAACCGAGCAGCAGCATCGTGTACGGCAGCGACGCGGCCGAACGGTCGCTGCCGAAATCGGCCTGCACGGCCGGCAGCACGACGACGATCGCGTACATGCTGGCGCCGCCGATCGTCATCAACGCCAGCGCGACCGTCAGCCGCCACCATGCGTAGCGGGAATCGAGCAGGGCCAGCGCGTCATCGTCGCGCCGGGTGGGGTCGGTCATCGCGTCTCCAGGTTCGACGGGCCGGGCCGCGTCCGGCGGCGCCCGCGACTCGCACTATAACGGAGCAACGGGTGGGGCCGCCCCGCACCGTTCTTGGCCAGTTTCGTTCAACCAACCTTGACGAAAGTGGCCGATTAACCAAAAGAAATAGACAATACAAATTGTGCAATCCGCGAATGGACGATGCGCCGGCGCCATGTGGCGCCTTGGAGAGACAACGATGATGGCTTCCTCCGCGGGCCCGCCCATCCCGCAGCGTTGGGCTGACAGCCTGCGCGTTTACCGATCCGCCGACGGCGCCGCGGCCGAGATCCGCGCGCGCCATCTGCAGGAGATGGTCGCACTGACGCCGCTGGCCATCGGCATCGGTCTGCTCGACGGCATGCTGCTGATCGCGGGGCTCGGCGAGTTCGGGCTGGCCAACGGCTCGCTATGGTGGTTCGCGGCGCTGACCTCGCTATCGATGCTGGTCCTGGCGCGCTGGCGCCACCAGCGCGATCGGCGCACGAAGCGCGCATCGGTCAGGGCGATGCGCCGCGCCTGCCTGTACGCGACGATCTTCGCGCTGATCTGGTGCGTGCCGCCGCTGCTGTGGGTGCCGATGGCCGACCCGTGGCAGCAGATGATGATCGCGCTGGTCACGCTGGGCATGATCGGCGGCGGCGCCTACCTGCTGTCCAGCGTGCCGCGGGCGGCGCTGTCGCTGGTGGCGGTGCTCGGCACCGCCGCGGCGGTGACGCTGCTGATGTCGACGAACCCGCTGCGCCTCTGGCTGCTGGCGCTGCTGGCCACCTACCTGGTGGTCGTGGTCGTCACGACGCTGTGGATGAGCGTCGTCGCGACCGCGAGGCTGGTGTCCGAACGCCACGCGTCGCACCAGGAGCAGGTGGTGGGCCTGCTGCTGCGCGATTTCGAGACGCACTACCCGATCGCCCTGTGCGAGCTGGACGCTCGCGGCTGCCTGCGGCAGGTGTCGAACAAGCTGGCGTCGTTGCTGAGGATGCCGGTCGCGCAGCTCGAGGGCCGCCCGCTGTCGAGCCTGCTCGAACCACCGGCCGGCCCCGTCCGCGAATCGCCCGGCGAGTCCGGCGAAGCCCTGCCGCTCGCGCAATGGCTCGCGCAGGGCCGGCCGTTTCGCGACGTCCTGCTGATCCAGCGCGCGCCCGGCGAACAGCGCTGGTGGTCGTTGGCGGCGACGCCGATGTTCGACGATGCCGGCGGCCTGTGCCGCTGGCAGGGCGTCGTCGCCGACGTGACCGGCGAGCAGGTGGCGCACGAGCGGCTCGAGCGGCTCGCCCACCACGATACGCTGACCGGCCTGCCGAACCGGCTGCGGCTTCGCGAGCGCCTGACGCGCATCCTCGCGACGCCCGGTCGCCAGGCGGCGCTGCTGTGCCTGGACCTGGACAACTTCAAGACGATCAACGACTCGCTCGGCCATTCGGTCGGCGACGCCGTGCTGCAAGCGGTGGCCGAACGCCTGCGCGACACGGCGCGTCCGCAGGACCTGGTCGCCCGGCTGGGCGGCGACGAGTTCGCCGTCCTGCTCGACGAGCCGCTGGTCGGCGCGGACGCGTTCGCGATCGCGCAGCGCCTACTCGATACGCTCGAGGCGCCGTGCGTGGCGCGCGGCCATTCGCTGAGGATGTCGGCCAGCGTCGGCGTGGCGCTGCTGCCCGAGCACGGCGCGCAGTTCGACGAAGCGCTGGGCAATGCGGACCTGGCGCTGTACGCGGCCAAGGCCCAGGGGCGCACGCGCTGGGCGGCCTTCCATCCGACGCTGGCCGAGCGCAACCACCGGCGTCGCAAGATCGAGCAGGGCCTGCGGCATGCGCTGGCCCGCGACGAATTGAGCCTGGACTGGCAGTTGCAGGTCGACATCGACGATTGGTCGCTGGCCGGCGCCGAGGCCCTGTTGCGCTGGCAGCACGCCGAGCTGGGCAACGTCGGCCCCGACGAGTTCATTCCGGTGGCCGAGGAAAGCGGCCTGATCATCGAGCTGGGCCGCTGGGCGCTGCGTCAGGCCTGCCTGCAGGCCGTCGAACAGTCGTCGCTGCGCAAGGTCTCGGTCAACGTGTCGCCCGCGCAATTGATGAGCGCCGATTTCGTGACCGTCGTGCGGCACGCGCTGGCCGAATCGGGACTGCAGCCGCAGCGGCTCGAACTGGAGATCACCGAGTCACTGTTCCTGGACGCGTCGCCGACGGCGGTGCAGACGCTGCACGCGCTCAAGCGCATGGGCGTGGGCGTGGGCATCGCGCTGGACGACTTCGGCACCGGCTATTCGTCGCTGGCCTACCTGCGCCGCTTCCCGTTCGATACGCTGAAGATCGACCGCGGCTTCGTCGGCGAGCTGTCGCAGCGCGGCGATGCGCTGGCGATCGTGCACACGATCATCGAGCTGGCGCGCAAGCTGGGCATGGATACGGTGGCCGAGGGGGTCGAGGAACCCGCGCAGCTCGAAGTGCTCGCGCGCGCCGGATGCGGCGCGATGCAGGGCTACCTGGTGGCCCGGCCGATGCCGCTGCCGACGCTGACGGCCGAATGCCTGCGCTGGACGACGGCGGACCGCCCGCGGTTCTCGAAAGCCTGACGACGGCGGACCGCCCGCAGTTCTCGAAAGCCTGACGACGGCGGCGGCGCCCCGTCCACGCCCCGTCCACGCCCCGTCCGCGCGCCGCCGCCGAGGCGTCGCTAAGGATCATCCTGAGCGACGCCAAGGGGCGCTAAGGTTTTCGTCCGTTGACCAATGCCATCAGGCCGGTGACCAGGAACACGGCGACCGCGATGAAGAACAGGACCTTGGCGATCCCGACCGCGCTGGCGGCGATGCCGCCGAACCCGAAGATCCCGGCGATGATCGCGATGATGAAGAACGTAACCGCCCAACTCAACATGGCACCTCTCCCGTGAATACGAAGACTATTCATCGTCGCAGCCGGAGCGGAGCCGACCTATAAGCGCAGCGCGGGAAGCGATGTCGGCAACGGCCTACTTACCACATCCGCCTGATCCGAGCGGCCAGGTCGGGCACCAGCGCCGCGCCGCGAGCCGGCGAATTCGACGCCGGCCCGGCACCACGGGCCGACGGGGTGCCGTCCACACCGGTCCGCGCCAGATGTTCGTCGACGCTCGCCCGCAGCGCCGCGGCCTGCTCGCGTCCGGGCCGGTCCAGGCACGCCATCACGGCCGGCGTCAGGAACCGGCTGCGCGCGCCGGTGACGTAGGTCGGCCCGTGGCGCGCCTGCTGCGTCACGTAGTAGCGCTGCGGCTCGATCAGCTCGAGCTGGTTGCGCGCGCGCGTCAACGCCACGTACAGCAGCCGGCGCTCTTCCTCGATCGCCGACGGCCGGCTGGTCGCGAACTCGTTCGGATAAGTGCCGTCGGCCACGTGCAGCAGATAGACCGAGTCCCACTCCTGCCCCTTGGCCGAGTGCACGGTCGACAGGATCAGGTAGTCCTCGTCGCGCAGCGCGGGCCCCGCCAGGTCGCCGCTGGCCGACGGCGGATCGAGCGTCAGCTCGGTCAGGAAGCGCTCGCGCGTGCCGAACCGCGTCGCCGCCGTCGCCAGCATGTCCAGGTCGGCCGCGCGCACGCCGGCGTCGTCGTAGCGCTGCGCCAGGATCGGTTCGTACCAGGCGCGCACCGCGTCGACCTGCCCGGCGCCCCAGCGCGCGCCCGGCGCCGACAGCTCGACCAGCAGCGCGCGCAGCGACGCGAACGCGGCGCGCGCGGGCGGCGGCGGAGAATAAGCGGCCAGCGTCTCGAAACCGCCGTCGCCCAGGCGATCGAGACAGCGCTGCGCGTTGACCGGCCCCATGCCGTCGAGCAGTTGCAGCGTGCGGAACGCCGCCAGCCCGTGGCGCGGATTGTCGGCCCAGCGCAGCACGGCGAGCAGGTCCTTGACGTGCGCGGCCTCGAGGAACTTGAGCCCGCCATACTTGACGAACGGGATGTCGCGCCGCATCAGCTCGACCTCGAGCAGGTCGCTGTGGTGCGCGTTGCGGAACAGCACCGCCTGCTTGCGCAGCGCGATGCCGCACTCGCGGCGGCGCAGCACCTCGTCGGCGACGCGGCAGGCCTGCGCGTGCTCGTCCAGCACCGTCACCAGCCGCGGGCGGGCGAGCGCCCCGGCGTCGGCCCGAGCGGGATCGGCGCCGTGCGTCGCCCTGTCCGTCGCCCTGTCCGTCGCCCTGTCCGTCGCCCTGTCCGTCGCCCCGTCCGACGACGACCGATGCGCGACCAGCGTCTTCGGATACTGCCGCGCCGCCTCGGCCAGCAGCGCGTTGGCCACGTCGAGCACCGGTTGCACCGAACGGTAGTTGATCGACAGCGTCACCCGGTGCGCGGGCGGATCGAAGCGCGACGGAAACTCGAGGATGTTGCCGACGTCGGCCGCGCGGAACGAATAGATCGACTGCGCATCGTCGCCGACCACCGTCAATCCGCGCCCGTCGGGCTTGAGCGCGTGCAGGATCCGCGCCTGCAGCCGATTGGTGTCCTGGTACTCGTCGACCAGCACGTGGTCGAAGCGCGCGCCGATCCGCGCGGCGATCGCCGGCTCGGCCATCGCCGCGTCCCACCACAGCAGCAAGTCGTCGTAATCGAGCAGGCGCTGCTGCTGCTTGCGTTCCACGTAGCGGGCGAACAGCGCGCGCAGCGCGTCCGCCCAGTCCCCGCACCACGGAAACTGCTCGTCGAGCACGCGTTCGAGCGGATCGCCGCTGTTCACGCACAGCGAATAGATCGCCAGGCAGGTGTCCTTGCGCGGAAACCGCTTGTGCGTGACGGCCAGCCCCGACTGCTGGCGAACGATGTCCATCAGGTCGGCGCTGTCGCCGCGGTCGATGACGCCGAAGTCCGGCGCCAGCCCCAGCTCGTCCGCGTGCAGCCGCAGCAGCCGCGCGCCGATCGAATGGAAGGTGCCGGCCCACGGCAGCCGCAACGCCGCGTCGGGGG
>JASGFT010000208.1:0-7740 GCA_047605425.1 Burkholderiaceae bacterium
GGTGGGCCTGTCGGCCCGCCGACTTCACATAAAAACGGACTGAGCATTCTTCTTGCCCATGGGGATCACCCGCAGGGCACGCTCCAGATCGTTGGTATCGAGCGCCAGCCAGGCATCGGTGAGGAACACCCCCAGGATTATCCTCTCGTCCGAGGCCGCTTCCTTCAGTCGCCGCTCGACGGCGTACAGCGCCCGGATCATCTCCAGCGCCTGCGCGGTCAGTTGCGGTTCGCTTTGCTCGGCCTTCAGGATCGCCCGGCGCGTGTGAGACCAGCACAGCGCGTGCACGCACTGCGGCAGCCGTGCCGCGTAGTCGGCATACACCCGATAGCCGTCGGTCTGGATCGTGCCCTTGAACGACTCGCCCAGGAACGCCCTGGCCGCCGCCGAGCTGCGGCCCTCGGAGTAGCCGAAGACGATGTCGCCTTTCTCGCCCAGCACCGGCCACAGATACCCGGTCTTCATCTTGCCCAGGCCGGCCTTCGGCCCTTTGGTCGCCTTCGTGCGGCCAGCCCGTATCGGCGTCTCGTCGATCTTCAGGTGCGAGTCCTGCAGGATCATCTTCCAGAGCGCCGTGGCAATCGGGCCGAGCAGATCGATCGATCGTCCAGCACGCCGACCGGCGCCGGCACGGTCGCCATCGTGCCGTCGTCCTTGCGCCGGACGACCGGGCGCAAGTACCTCAACACCACATGCGAACCAGGCTGGCGTGCGAGTCGCTCGCTCACCTTGTGGTTGATCACCTCGTACTGGTCCGCGTCCGGGCCGCTCAACTGCGGGCACGGCAGCACGATCTCGCGTACCGGAACCTCGGGGCCGAAGCGCAGGCCGCTGTCGTTGACCTCTTCGCCGGTGCGATGCTTGACCCGCTTGTGCGCCGGCACGTCCACCACCCCGGCCGGGGGGCGGGCAGCGAAACTCCGATCGATGCGAACAGCATCGCCTGTTCGGCGTTGTCGACCAGCCGCTTCTCGCTCTTGACGCCGAACATCTGGCGCTTGAACCAGTCGTTCTGCAGCTGCAGTTGCGCGTTGACTTCCTGAAGCGAACGAACCTGCGTGTGCAATGCGTCGACCTGCTCCTTGAGCAGCGCGATGACAGGCTCGCTTGCAACCTCGTTCGTCATGCATGGATTGTCTCAAAAATCGTCATGTTTTCAGGCAAAACGAAGCGTTTTCCTTGCCGCGTGCTCGCGATTTCAATGCCATCCAGCCACATCATCAACTGCGTGTCGGTCATCGACATCGACGCGCCACTTTGAGCGACCTTTGCGAAGCGTCTGCGTTACAGGCGCTTGGCCCACACACAGTATCCGCCGCGCTCCCAGTACAGCACCTTGGCCTGGTTGGCCTTGCGATTCACGAAGACGAAGATGCTGCCCGACAGCGGGTTCTGTCCCATCACCGACTTCGTCACCGCGACCAGCCCGTCGAAGCTCTTTCTCATGTCCGTCGGCTGCCTGCACAGAAACACCCGAACGCCGCGCGCAGGGCCAAGCCAACGCCCCCGCGCCGGGCCCGATCGGCCCCGGCCCACAGGGGCGCGGCAGAAAAAGGGCGCATACGGTGTTGCCGAACCCGGTCGATAGCGCTGCTATCGACCGGAACCGGCGCCTTGTCTGCGCCCTTTTTCTGACGCGACGCGGGGGCGTTGGGTTGAATCACAGGCTCTCAGCGGCGAGGGCTCTGCCCGCAAGGGCGGGCGCTTCAACCGGCCCGGCGTAGCAGCTCTGTACTTGTCGCTGGACCGGCTCCAGGGCAGCAACACGGATTGCGGCGCGCCGGAGGCGCCGGTGACCGATCTACGCCCTTGTGGCTCGACCTACGAGCTGGACAGGGTCTGACCCGGAGTGCTCCAGCGTCGGGGACCATGTTCCCAGCGGGCGTCTTCAGCGAGGCCCGTGATCACGGGATCGATGAAGGCGACCGCTGCGTCGATCGCCTCCTGGAATCGCTCCGGCAATGCGGAGCCTGCTTCGCCGAGGCTGCGCTTGTACGCCGTGTATGTCGACGCCCTCAACGCATCCAGCCCGGACACGGCAACCGCGAGGGGGCGTAGTTCGACGCCGCGGAACGTCGCAGTGGCCGCGAGGGCGGCACGCATCGTGCCGCAGGACAGCGAGTGATTTCCGGTGAGGGTGAACACGTCGGCGAAGTCCCGCACGCGGGTGTTCGCCAGCCCGAGGTCTATCGCCGTGGTGATCTTCTCCGCCAGCACTGTCTCCAGCGGGTAGCCCAGTACGCAGATGGGCTCCACGCCCGGACGCAATGCAGGCAACTCGACGAGGCGGGGTTCGGGCGTGACGGGATCGCCGAAGTTGACGTCGAGCCGGAGCTTGACCTGGGCGGTGGCAAGCCGTGCCCCCATCACGACGCGGACGCCGGCATAGAGGGCGTCGCCGCGGATGAGCTGGGTAGTGATCGTGTCGGTCAGGAACTCCACCCCGTCGTCGGGATCGGCTACGGCGGCGACTGCAACGACACGGGCAGCGACAGTCTGCTGATCGGCGTTCATGTTGCGGGCGAGGGCGTCCGCATCCACCGTGGGGCGGCGATTGCCGAACGACGCCAGCAACATTCCGCCTTTCAGCACGAAGTTCTCGGCATACGCTGAGCGCGACAGACGGGCCAGCCACCGTTCCACCACGTACATGGTCAGCAGCTCCTGAGTACCGCGCTTTTCCCGGCGGGCACGATTCTGAAGATCCAGATACGCCCGCCCCGCTACGGAGTTTCGGGTGGGTCGGCTCATCGGGCGCTCATCACGTCGAGCGCTGTGCGCACTGGCCCGAACACCCCGAGCGCCTGCGCATAGTCCAGCAGCAGGGCGGGTCGCGGGCTCGGGGAGGAGAGATAGCGGTACAGGGCCGCATGTGCGACGGGCTCGCCGAACCGGTGTCGCAGCCGCATCAGGTCCACCACCGTGCGCGCCGGATCGTAGATCCGCACCTGCTCGCCCGGTGCCGCCTCGAACGACGACAGGCCGAGCTCGAATGAGGATTCCTCGAAGCGGAGCACCTGCACCGGCGGGAAATCGATCACTGGGCAATGCGAGCGCTTCGGGACCGCAATCTGCATCGCTGGTGGCATCTCGTCCGTGAGCTCGTGCACCGCCGCCGCCGACACGCAGCACAGGATCGCCCGTGAAGACCGGTACGACACGGCCAGCGCGTCCGGATACGACGCCGGCGGTGCGTCCGCGCGGCGGAACACCCCGCGCGTCAACTCCACGAGCTGCCGACCGTCCCGCCAGGCATACAGGTCCCGTGGATGTACGCCCTGTCTCCGCGCCGTCTCGGTCGTGAACGTTGACGGCAGCGCGTCGCTGATTGTTCTCATGGATAAAATTCTCTCACATGATATCGGATCGTGTGTGAATTATATCCAGGGAGCATGGCTGCTCCGCATTTGTTCACGCGGCGCGGTGCGAAGCGCAATAAGACCTTGCTCACGTAGACATGGCAGGCGTTGAACGGATGAACATTGTCGACAAGACCCGCTCGATTACCGCCGTGCGGGCGACAGGGCCTGCGTCGCTGCACCTGTCCTGGTCAGACGGGACGGCCGCCGATCTGGATCTTGGCGCGATCCTCGTTGATCGCGCTTTCGCCGCGTTGCGCGATCCGGACGAGTTCGCCAGGGTCGACGTTGGCGATTGGGGGCATAGCCTCGCATGGCCTTCGGGGGCCGAGCTGGGTGCGGATAGGCTGTGGCTCGAAACGCTGTCCGCAACCGGGCGTGGCGATGTGCGCGCATTCCTCGAATGGCGACTGCGCCATGCCCTCTCGCTATCCAAGGCGGCCGAGGCTCTGGGCGTCTCGCGCCGGATGATCGCCTACTATTCCAATGGCGAGAAGAAAGTGCCCAAGCCGATCCTGCTTGCATGCCGGGGCTGGGAGGCCAGCCATGGGATAGACCAGGCCGCCTGACACGTGGCCACGGCTCTCGTGACCGTCTGCCACGCCCTGTTTCACGAATCCTGTAAAATGCGACTAATTCTCATTTTCCACTGAGATCAACGTTCTACCGGCCATCGGGCGCTGGAAAGATATCGTGGGCACCGCAGAAGTCGCACGCCATCAACAGCAGATCGAAAGCCTGTACAGCGACCACCATGGCTGGCTGCTGGGGTGGCTGCGCCGCAAGCTGGGCAACGCCTTCGATGCCGCCGATCTCGCCCATGACACCTTCGTGCGTGTGCTGGGCAAGGGCCCGGATCATGTCGTCCATGAGCCGCGCGCCTATCTGACGACGATCGCCGGGGGGCTGGTCGCCAGCCACTGGCGGCGCCATGCCCTGGAACAGGCATGGCTCGAGGCGCTGGCCGCACGGCCCGAGCCGCTCGCGCCGTCTCCCGAAGAGCGCCATCTGATCCTCGAAGCGCTCGAGGAAATCGCCGTCCTGCTCGAAGGCCTGCCGGCGCAGGTGCGCGAAGCCTTCCTGCTGTCACAGCTCGATGGGCTGACCTACCCGCAGATCGCGGAACGGCTGGGCATCAGCGTCAACGTCGTACAGAAGGCCATGACGCGCGCCGTCACGCAGTGCTACAAGGCGCTCTACGTCGCCCGCTGACGAAGCGGTCAGGCCCGAGTACGAGATCAGGTGGACGCATACCTTCCGCCCCGAGGGCTCCACAGCGCCGGTACGCCGGCCGGCGACGACGGCAGGCCGGTCGCCGAGAGCATCGTCGAGCAGGCGGTGGGCTGGTACGTCCGCCTGGCCTCGGGGCAGCAAACGCCGAAGGATCAGGCCGAATTCGAACAGTGGCGAACCGCACATGCCGACCATGAGTGCGCCTGGCGGCGGCTGCAAGCCATAGGCGTCGGGCTGCAGGCCAGCACGACGCACGTCGCCCCGGCGGTTTCGCGGACGGTGCTCGCCCGGACCACGGAGATCATGCCCGCACGACGCCGCGCGTTCAGGGCGCTGGTATGGACAGGCGCCGGTGGTACGGCCCTCTATCTGGCGCAGCAACAACTGCCCTGGCGTGCCCGGCTGGCTGCGGCCATTGCCGACGAACGCACGGCCACCGGCGAGCGCCGCAGCCTGGTGCTGGCCGACGGCTCCCGGCTGATGCTGAACACGGCCACGGCGGTGGATATCCGCTTCGATGATCGGCAGCGGCTCGTCGTCCTGCGCAGCGGCGAGATCATGGTCGCCACCGCGCGTGATGCGCAGGCACGCCCATTCGTGGTCGCCACGCAGGATGGCACGCTCATCCCCGTGGGAACGCGCTTCTCCGTGCGTCGCGACGGAACAGGCGCCGACAGCGCGACGCAACTTGCCGTCATCGAAGGCGCCGTGGACGTCCGCGCGGCAGACGCGGCTTCGGGCGTTCCGACACGCGTCCATGCCGGCCAGCAGGTTCGCTTTACCCGTCAGCAGGTTCTGCCCATCGAGCCGCTGCGAGATGCCGTCCTCTCATGGGCGGACGGCACCCTGACCGCCGAAGGCATGCCGCTTGGCCAGTTCATCGCCGATCTCGATCGCTACCGGCCGGGCTGGCTGCGCTGCGCACCCGAAGTCGCGCATCTGCGCATTACCGGCACCTGGCCGTTGGTCGGTGACGACCCGATCGAACGTATCCTGGCCTCGCTCGAGCGGCGGCTGCCGGTTCGCGTGGATCGCGTCACGCGTTACTGGGTGACGGTTTCGGCCCGCTGATGTCGTCGTCCGTGCCCGGTCTCGCCGGGCCGCTGGTCCGGAACGACACCGGGCCCTGCACAGCCTCTCTGCCCGAGTAGCGGCAACGGCCGAACCCTACAGATCGTTACAAATTAGCTGGCAGTTTTCCAGATCTCGTGCGGCTTTGGGGGGAAGCCATGTGCGGCGCCCTCCATGCGCAACACCGTTGCATCGTCGCCCTGCGCTTCCTTCCATAACGATACCGATACAAGGATCCAGCGCATGGCGGCCGTACTCGCTCCGTTCTCGTCCCCACGATCCCACGGACGGCCAAAGCCGTGCAGCGCGGTGGCCGCGACCCCGTTCCCGTTGACACCGATGGCCCAGGCGCTGCTCGGCGCACTGGTGGGCGCAGCCCTTTGCCTGCCGACGCCATCGGTTCAGGCGCAGGCTGCGCCAGTCGCCGTCGAGACACCCCGCAGCTTCGATGTTCCTGCCGGCACCCTCGATCAGGCCTTGAGCCGCCTCGGACGCCAGGCCGGCGCACAGATCGCGGTCAATGCGGAACTCACGGCCGGTCTGACGAGCCCGGGGGTCAGCGGCAGCTACACGGTAACGGATGCCTTGCAGCGCTTGCTGGCGGGCACAGGCCTGGAGGCCGTGCGGGACGCCGGCGGCGAATACACGTTGCGCAAGGCCGCGCCCGGTGCAGCCAGAGAGGCCGGTCCGCCACAGGCGCAGAACCGGGAGGCCGTGTTGCCGCCGGTGGTGGTGCAGGGGCGTGCTGACCTTGCGACCGAGGGTACCGGCTCTTACACGACGCGCAGCAGCAGCGCGGCCACCGGCCTGAATCTGTCGCTGCGCGAAACGCCGCAGTCGGTGTCGGTGATGACTCGCGAAAGGCTGGATGACCAGAACCTGACCACCCTGACCGGCACGCTGGAGCAGGTCACCGGTCTGGCCCTCGACGGAAGCGGCGGGGGTGGGGGTGCGACCACGATGCAGACCGTCCACAGCCGCGGGTTCCAACTGGATAACGTGGTGTACGACGGATTGCCGATACCGATCGGTCTATTCGGTAATAACGCCTGGGATGGCTGGGCCTCCGTCAGCATGGATCCCGTGGATTCGGTGACCGTCGTCCGCGGCTCCACCGGTCTGATGACCGGCAACGGCCAGCCCGGCGGCACCATCGCGCTGACTCGCAAGCGCCCGACCGAGTCTCTACAGGGTTCCGTTGCGATGACCCTCGGCCGCTGGAACGAGCGACGGATCGTCGCCGACGTTGGCGGTCCGCTGAACCAGGCCGGCACGCTGCGTGGTCGCATGGTGGCCAGCTATGACGAAGGAAACTCCTGGTTGCAGCGCTTTGCCAACCATGGCGACACCGTCTATGGCGTGCTCGAGGCCGATCTGGGCAAGAAGACGCAACTCGCGCTGGCGTATCAACAAGGGCGCCGCACCAGTACAGGCATCGCGGCGGGTGCCGGCTTCGCAACCACCGACACCGACGGCAGGCCGACTCCATTCGGCCGCAGCGACAACGCCAATGCTGCCTGGAGTCGGAGAGAGTCCCGATATCAAAACCTGCTGGCGTCGCTCGATCACCGCTTCAATGCTGATTGGTCAGCGAAGGTCCGCTACCTGATCGGCAGTGGCGACATCGATCGAAAGTACGCGATGGCCAATCGACAGCCCTCTGCAGATGGCTCCTATGAGGTGTACGCCCGTTCGAACAAGGACGGCCCGGACACGCGTGCCTTTTCGTTCAGTCTCGATGGACGCTACCGTCTCTGGGGGCAAGAGAGCCAGTTGACGGTCGGCATGAACGGCTATTCGTTTGACTTCAGGGCCTCTCACGACCTCGAGGACTATTCGACCATGCCGGGGCCGATCACTGCCTGGGACGGCCGCTTTCCGGAGCCTGACTGGAGCACGATCAAGGACGCGGACACCTACGACGCGAAGGTTCGGCAGTATGGCCTGTTCATCAACAACCGGTTGAAGATCAATGAGCCGCTGTCGCTGATCACCGGCTTGCGGCTGAGTAACTGGAGAAGTCATGCTATCAGTCGTCAAACCCGGCAAGTGAACAACCGCGAGGAGAGCAACATCC
>JASGFT010000209.1:0-7712 GCA_047605425.1 Burkholderiaceae bacterium
GCGCGAGCTTCAGGTAATAGTCGAGCCCGTACTTGCGCTTGTCGTCGAACAGGTCGGCGGTGTAGCAGATCGCGCCTTCGCACAGCGCGCCGGACTCGATGACCGCGTCGATCGCCACGCGCATGTTGCGCACCCAGTTCAGCGAATCGAACACGCGGAACAGGTCGATGCCGCGCGCGGCCGCGCGCTGCACGAAGTAGCGCACGACGTTGTCCGAGTAGTTGGTGTAGCCGACCGCGTTCGAGCCGCGCAGCAGCATCTGGAACAGCACGTTGGGGATCTGCTCGCGAAGCTGCGCGAGCCGCTGCCACGGATCCTCCTTCAGGAAGCGCATCGCGACGTCGAAGGTCGCGCCGCCCCAGCATTCGAGCGAGAACAGATCGGCGCCGATCCGCGCGTAGGCCGGCGCGATCGCGCGCATGTCATAAGTGCGCATCCTCGTCGCGAACAGCGACTGGTGCGCGTCGCGCATCGTCGTGTCGGTGACCAGCACGCGCCGCTGCTCGAGCATCCACTGCGCGAACCCGGCCGGCCCCAGCTCCTTGAGCTTGTCGCGCGTGCCGGGCGGCGGCGGCGTCTCGACGTCGATCCGCGGCTTGAGCACCTGCACGTGCGACAGGTCGGGAACCCTGCGCCCCTTGACGTCGGGATTGCCGTTGACGGTCACGTCGCCGACGAAGCGCAGCAGCCGGCTCGCGCGGTCGCGCCGCTTCGGAAAGCGGAACAGCTCGGGCGTGGTGTCGATGAAGCGCGTGATGACCGTGCCGGCGATGAAGCTCGGATGGTTGATGACGTTCTCGACGAACTGCAGGTTGGTCGCCACGCCGCGGATGCGGAACTCGCGCAGCCCCCTGTCCATCCGCCGGATCGCCTCGCGCGCGGTCGGCGCCCAGGCCGTCACCTTGACCAGCAGCGAATCGTAATAAGGGGTAATGACGGCGCCGCTGTAGGCGGTGCCGCCGTCCAGCCGCAGCCCGAAGCCGGCCGCGCTGCGGTACGCGGTGATCCGGCCGTAATCGGGCGTGAAGTTCTTCTCGGGGTTCTCGGTCGTGATCCGGCACTGCAGCGCGTGGCCGTTCAAGCGGATGTCCTTCTGCTCGGGCACCGGGCAGTCGGGCGCGCCGATCCGCGCGCCCTCGCAGATGCGGATCTGCGACTTGACGATGTCGATGCCGGTCACCTGCTCGGTCACCGTGTGCTCGACCTGGATCCGCGGATTGACCTCGATGAAATAGAAGCGGCCGGTGTCGGCGTCCATCAGGAACTCGACGGTGCCGGCATGCGTGTAGTTGACCGCGCGCGCCAGCCGCAGCGCGGCCTCGCACAGCTCGCCGCGCCGGGCGTCGTCCAGATAAGGCGCGGGCGCGCGCTCGACGACCTTCTGGTTGCGCCGCTGCACCGAGCAGTCGCGCTCGAACAGATGCACGACGTTGCCGTGCTGGTCGCCGATGATCTGCACCTCGACGTGGCGCGCGTTGCGCACGAGCTTTTCGAGGTACACCTCGTCGTTGCCGAAGGCCGCGCCGGCCTCGCGGCGCGCGACCTCGACCTGCGCCTGCAGGTCGGCCTCGGTCTCGATCACGCGCATGCCGCGTCCGCCGCCGCCCCAGCTCGCCTTGAGCATCAGCGGATAGCCGACCTCGGCGGCCATCGCCTGGATCCGCGCGAGGTCGCGCGGCAGCGGACCGGTCGCCGGCATCACCGGCACGCCGGCCGCGACCGCCGCGTTGCGCGCGGCGACCTTGTTGCCGAGCGTCGTCATCACCTCGGGGCGCGGGCCGATGAACAGGATGCCGGCTTGCTCGCAGGCGCGCGCGAAGTCCGGGTTCTCGGACAGGAAACCGTAACCGGGGTGGATCGCGTCGACTTTCGCCTGGCGCGCGATGCGCAGGATGTCCGGGATGTCGAGGTACGCCTGCAGCGGCTTCTTACCCTCGCCGACCCGATAGCTTTCATCGGCCTTGAAGCGGTGCAGCGCGAAACGGTCTTCGAGCGAGTAGATCGAGACGGTGCGGATGCCCATCTCCGCGGCGGCCCGCATCACGCGGATCGCGATTTCGGAACGATTGGCGACCAGCAGCGTATGGATTTTCTTTTGCATGGATGGTAGGCGAGGAACTGACGGCGTACTTGGGGATGATGCGCAAACTTCGCGACATTACGTGATCCGTGTGCGGAAATCCAAGTTCATGCGACCGAACCCGGTGGCGGTCGGATCGCGGCCGGGCCGGGCCGGTCGGGAGCATCGCACGGGCACCGCGGCGAAACCGCGATGGCGACCCGGCTCGAACCGCAACATGCGTGCCAATCGCGTGCGAAATTCCCGTATCGAGTCGAATCCGTCGGTGCGTGGCTCGCTGACCGGCCGATTTCGCCCGTAGACTAGCGCCGACGTTGATTGGATGGACATGGATAGGTGAAGACGAAGACATCGGCCACATGGCGCCTCGTTGCGCAGTCGACGGCACGAGGCCTGGCCTGTGTTTCAGTGGCCGTGCTAGCCGCCTGCGGCGGGGGAAATGGCGGCGGCCAGGGCGACGGTGTCGGTACCGGCAACGAAGCGGCGCTGAACGACGGCAACGGCGGCAGTCCGGGCGGCACGCCGGTCGGCGATCCGGGAACGGGCAACGGCGGCACCGCGCCCGAGCAACGCCCGGCGCCGGCGGTGGACCTGCCGCCGGTCGGCACGCGGCTGAACGCCGCGAGCTGCGACTACACGTACTTGATGACCTCGACGGTACCGCTGGGCAGCGGCGAGGATCCGCGGTTCGCCGCCCAATGGTATCTGAGCAATACCGGGCAATCGGGCGGCCGATCGGGCGAAGACCTGCGCGCGCTGGCCGGCTGGCAGGCGGCCCCCGGCAAGGGCGCGGGCGTGCGCATCGCGATCGTCGACGACGCCGTCGAGGTCACGCACGAGGACCTGTCGCCGAACGTCGACCTGGCGCTGAGCCACAGCTACCAGCTCGACGCACCGTATCAGCACTTTCCGCTGCCCTGCGCGGCCGGCACCGAGCACGGCACCGCGGTCGCCGGCATCGCGGCGGCGCGCGACCAGAATGGCGTCGGCGTGCGCGGCGTGGCGCCGCGAGCGACGCTGGTCGCCTACGATCCGTTGCAGACGCGCTTCGATGCCGACATCGCCGACGCGCTGACGCGCGACCTGTCGGCGATCTCGATCTACAACAATAGCTGGGGCCTGCCGGACAACGGCGTGCTGCAGCCGGCGCCCGCGGTGTACCAGTCGGCGATCGCCCGCGGCCTGCGCGAAGGGCGCGACGGACGCGGCGCGATCTATGTGATCGCGGCCGGCAACGGCGGCTGCTACTACAACGGCCCCGGTTACGGGATCGATCCGACCATCGACGACCCGAACCACTGCAACAGCTACACGGACAACGCCAGCTTCGACGGCTTCGTCAACCAGTTCGGCGTGATCCCGGTGTGCGCGGTCGACGACGAGGGCAAGCGCCCGTGGTACGGCGAACGCGGCGCCAACGTGCTCGTCTGCGGCCTGTCGAGCGATCGCGGCCATGGGACCGACGCGGTCGACGACAGCTACGTCACGTCGACGACCGTGCGCAACGCCTACACGCCGGGCTTCTCCGGCACGTCGGCCAGCACGCCGCAGGTGTCGGGCGTCGTCGCGCTGATGCTCGAGCAGCGGCCCGAGCTGAGCTGGCGCGACGTGCGGCTGATCCTGGCGCACAGCGCGCGCCAGAACGATCCGACCGATCCGCGCTGGGTGTCGGTCAACGACCTGCACTATCACCCCGACTACGCGTTCGGCACCGTCGATGCCGGCGCGGCCGTCACGCTGGCCAAGAGCTGGTCCTCGGTCGGCGGTTCGTCGACGCTGACCGCGTGCAAGGTCATCGAACGGGCGCCCGGCACGTCGATTCCGGACCGCCCGAACCAGACGACGCAGGCCGCGCCGGCCGTCGACACGATGCAGGTGTCGGCCGGCGACTGCCCGATCTCGAAGATCGAGATCGTGCAGGTGAGCTTCGTCTCCGACCATACCTACGGCGGCGACCTGAAGATCGAACTCGTCAGCCCGGCCGGCCTGGTCAGCGAACTGGCCAACTCGCGCGCCTGCTTCGAGCATCCGTCGCCCAGCGGCGGCAACCCGGCCACGCCGATCGATGAACTGTGGACGTGCCGCACGCCGCAGGCCCAGTATGCAGATCGGCATTCGGCCGGCAATCTGGACTACGGCGAGAGCGTCGGCGGCTGGACCTTCACGTCGGCCCGGCACCTGGACGAATCGCCGGTCGGCGCCTGGCAATTGCGCGTGACCGACGGCGGCGTCGCCGACACCGGCCGCATCGTGCGCTGGAAACTCGCGATCTGGGGGCGTTGAGATGGACATCCGACAACGAAACACGCACGGCGCGCGGCGCGCGCGCGGCGGTTTCGGTCCGCGCGCGATCGCGGGCCTGCTGGCGACGGCCGGCCTGCTGAGCGGTCTGGCCATCGGCGGCACGGCGCACGCCGCCGAACCGGTCAAGACCTACTGGTACGACGGCAGCGTGCGGCGCGAGCTGTGGATCGATCCGCAGACCCGGGCGATCGTCCCGGCCCCGGCCGCGAGCGGCGCCGAGGCTGCCACCGGCGCCAGCGCCGCCTCGGCGCCGGCGAAAGCCGACAAGCGCCCCGCCGGCGCGACGGGCCCGGCGCCGGCCGCGCCGAACCTCGTGCAGCGCAAGGGCGGCCAGCCGGCATCGGATGGCGGATCGACGGCATCGACCGCATCGACCACGGCCACGCCGATCGACAGCGCGCTGTCCGGCGGCATCGTCGTCACGCTGCGCGAGCCGCTGCCCGACGCGCAGGCGCGCGCGTTCCTGCAGGCGCGGGGGCTGGCGCCGCGTCGCGAGATCGGCAAGGGCTCGGGCGCCTGGCTGGTCGATTCGCCGGCCGGCCTCGAAACGCTGGAGCGGGCCAATCGCCTGTACGAAAGCGGCGCATTCGCCGGCGCGCAGCCGAACTGGCATCGGCCGCTGGTCACCAAATAAGCGGCCGAGCGCGTCGCCATGAATCCGTCCAGCCCCGCTACCTCATCCGGCGAAGCCGACGTGCCCCGAGCGTCCCCGACGCCGCGACTGCGCGAGATCCGCGATCTGCCCGGGCCTAGCGGATGGCCGCTGCTGGGTAATTCGCTGCAGATCGAATCCTCGCGATTCCATCGGCAACTCGAGGACTGGGCCCGCGAGAACGGGCCGCTCTTCCAGCTACGGATGGGTCGCCACCGATTTCTCGTGGTGGCCGATCACCGGGTCGTCGCGGCCGTGTTGCGGGACCGGCCCGATGGTTTCCGGCGATCCGAACGGCTGGAAACCCTCGGCGTCGAGATGGGCCTGCTGCCCGGCGTGTTCTCGAGCAGCGGCGAGTCCTGGCGCAGGCAGCGCCGCATGGTGATGGCCGGCTTCGATCCCGGCCACGTCAAGCGCTATTACCCGTCGATGGTCCGGGTCGCGCAGCGGCTCGCCGGGCGTTGGCGAGCGGCGGCGGCGGCCGGGCAGCCGATCGATCTGCAATCGGACCTGATGCGCTACACGGTCGACACGATCGCCGGCCTGGCCTTCGGATCCGACGTCAACACGCTCGAGTCCGAGGGCGACGTCATCCAGCAGCATCTGGACAAGATCTTTCCGGCGTTCTTCAAGCGGCTGCTGTCGCCGGTCCCGTTGTGGCGCTTCGTCAGGACGGCGGCGGACCGCCGGCTCGACGCCAGCATCGCCGAGGTCCGCAAAGCGGTGGCCGGCTTCATCGCCGAGGCCCGCGAGCGCATGGCGCGCAACCCGGCGCTGCGCGAGGATCCGGACAATCTGCTCGAGGCGATGATCGTCGCGGCGGACCAGCCCGACAGCGGCATCGACGACACGCTGCTGGCCGGCAACGTGCTGACGATGCTGCTCGCCGGCGAGGACACGACCGCCAACACGCTGGCCTGGATGATCGACCTGCTGTGGCGCCATCCCGAGGCGCTGCGCAAGGCCACCGACGAGGTCAGGCGGGTCTGCGGCGATGCCCGCGCGCCGACGTTCGAGCAGATCGCCGGGCTCGACTTCGTCGAGGCCTGCGCGCACGAGACGATGCGGCTCAAGCCGGTCGCGCCGATCCTGGCCCTACAGGCGCTGCACGAGACGGTGATCGCCGATGTCCGGATGCCGGCGGGCGCGATGGCGTGGATGCTGATGCGGCACGACGGCGTCAGCGAAGCCCACGTGCAGCGGGCGGCCGAGTTCGATCCCGATCGCTGGCTGGCCGCCGACGGACCGTCGCCATCGTCGGCCAGGCGCGTGTCGATGCCGTTCGGCGCGGGTCCGCGGATCTGCCCGGGGCGCTACCTGGCGCTGCTCGAGATCAAGCTGGCGATCGCGGTGCTGCTCGGCCGGTTCGACCTGGTATCGGTCGACACGCCCGACGGCGAGCCGGCGAAGGAGCACCTGTCGTTCACGATGATGCCGGTCGGCCTACGGATGCGCGTACGGGCCAGGGCCGAGGTCGCGGCCTGACGGGCGAGCGAGCTCACCCCTCGGCGGCCTTGCGCAGCAACTCCAGCCCACGCGCCTGTTTACCCGCGCCCCGCTGCGCTCGCAGGGCAAAGCGGGTTTCGAGGTCGAATTCGGCCAGCATCAGGGTGGCCATCTCTTCGATCAGACGGTTCACACTGGTGCCGCGCCGACGCGAGAGATCCTTGAGGCGCTGGTACTTCTCGTCGGGCAGGCGAATGGTGATGGCACTCATGGCTGGTTCTCCTGCAAGAATTGCTCTGGCGTCTGGATCTGCAGACCGTCGAAACGAAGTTCTCCACGCCGCAGGTCCTTTAAGTTCCTGCTGATTCTACGGCGCCTTCCAATAATGGTCCGACAGGCTGCTTTAGAACCCGCTTTCCCGCACGATCACCGCCGCGACCGCAGTCCATGCGTCGGCGAACCAGCTCCGGCGCGCGCCGGCGATCGATACCGAGCCGAGCTCGACCGGCCGCCAGGCCCGGGCCGAGCCGCGCTCCCACGCGCCGGCGCCTAGGCGCACGCGCACGCGATACAGCGCGTCGCGCGGCACCAGCGTGCCGTTGGCCTGCCGCGTCGCGGCGATCCGGCCGCCGTTCTCGGCGGCCAGCATCGGATGCGGCAGCACCTGCGCGCGCGCCGAGTCGATCGCGACGACCTCGCCTTCGAGCGGCGCATCGGCCTGGTACCGGCGATGGAAGCGCGCGCGCGCGCCGACGGCGACGCGCTCGAGCGCCTTCTGCTCGATCAACGCGTCGACGACCCAGGCGCCGGGATCGACGACGATGCCGATCGGCTGGTTGGCGGTGACCCAGACGCCCTCGCGGAGCTGCGGGTCGACGTCGAGAAAGCGGCCGCCGAACGGCGCGCTCAGCTCGAGCCGCTGCAGCTCGGCCTGCTGGGCGCCGAACTCGGCGAGCTGCTGCGCGAGCTGCTCGGCCAGGATCGCGCGCCGCTCCTGGCCATCGGTGCGGCCGATCGTCTGGTCGAGCTGCAGGGCCAGCGCGTCGGCCATGATCCGCGACTGCATCGCCTTGCTGCGCGTATCGGGCGAATCGAGCACGACCAGCGCCGCGCCGGGATCGACCGGCCCCTCGGCGTGCACGCGGGCGATCCGCGCCGGAAACGGGCTGTAGATCAACTGCTGCTGCTCGGCGTGCAGCCAGCCTTCGCCGTCGACCGAGCGCGCCCACG
>JASGFT010000210.1:0-7526 GCA_047605425.1 Burkholderiaceae bacterium
GAATCGAGCACGGGGCGGAAGTAGTCGGGGCGGTTGTACGCGATGATTGCAAGAGCCTTTTTCATGCTATTTCCGCAGGGGCTGAGACGCGGGACTCGGACACGGCGGGTTTCGCGCTTGAAAGAGAGGCGCCGGCAGCGCTCGGCGGGTGCGCATCGCCCTCGCCTCGGGAACTGGCGCGGAACTCTGCGCAGGCCATCAGGGTTCTGCGCAATGCCTGCTCGTCACTAAGGCCACGGTGCGCGTCGATCGCGATCTGGCTCTCCGGCTCACGCCCCAGAATGTCGAGGTAGGCTTGCCGAATCTGCTCCGGCGTAACGCCGTCATCACGGAGGTAGGCCGGAACCGGATCAGACATCGGGCGATCGGCCCGCACGCACTCGAGAAAGCGCTGCCACCGTGGCAGGATCGCCTCTGGCAGATAACGCTTGGCCAGGAATCCGCCCGCCTGACGCAGCCGCTCACTATAGGCTCCAGAGTCCGCATCGTAGATGACTCGCTTCAGTGAGCTGACCAGGCTGGCCGTCGAGTAGGGATCGAAGTAGTCGGCGGCATCGGCATAGACCTCGCGATGCACCTCGATGTCGGAGGCAATCGCCACGCCGCCACTGCGCATCGATTCGATGCCCGAATAATCGAAACCTTCGCCCAGACTCGGGCAGACGGTCGCCGCAGCATGCTGGTAGAGCACGCGCAGGTCGGGCGCAGGCACCTGGTGCAGGCAGAACAGGTCGCCTCGGTCGATCCACGACTTGAAGGAGCGTGCCAACTGCTGGATATCCCAGCCGAGCGTGCCGACGATGACCAGTTTCAGGTCGGGATCGACCTCTGCCTTCAGCACCTCCCAGGCAGCCAGCAGGCGGCTGTGGTTCTTGCGCGGCTCGATCGTCGACACGATCAGCAGGAAGCGGAACGGTCGTTGACCCAGGTGCTTGCGGTAGAAAGACTCGCGCTCGCGCAGGCTCAGAAAGGTCGGTTCGAGTGGAGCCTTCTTGCCCATGTCGCCCTCGTACAAGCGCGCCCGGATGATGCCGGGTAC
This sequence comes from Burkholderiaceae bacterium, assembly GCA_047605425.1. GTDB lineage: Bacteria > Pseudomonadota > Gammaproteobacteria > Burkholderiales > Burkholderiaceae_E > JAKPAM01. Next base: position 1,040 of record JASGFT010000210.1, read on the forward strand.
GAGTTCGAAATCAGCCGGAGCGGGATGGTAGTGCTGGGACACCATATTGTGTATGACGACGGACTTCGACTCGGCCTGCGGATGCAGTCGCAGCAGTTCGTTGCGAGTCGCTTCGGAGACGCAGGCGAACCATGCCCCCTGCCGTACGTTGGCCATCAGCGCATAGAAGTGTGTTGCCTGGTGGATCGATTTGTCCGGAATCGTGTGTGGCATGAACACCGGAATCGCGTCGTGATAGCGCACGACCATTTTCGTCCCCGCCTCGAAGCGGCCGGGGTACGGTGTCTGCGTCAGCACGATGTCGACCCCGCGAGAGTCGACCCGAGGGTAGCGCGGCGATGGGAGAATGCTGAGCGTCTTCAGGCCGGCCAGGTGCATCGTGTGCCAGGACGGCGCGCAGACGCGCAGGTCATGGCGCGATACCAATTTGCGGTCAGCGGCGGGCAGCGTCTTCGCAAATATTTGCCGCCAGACAAAGTCCTCGAAGTGCTGGCTGCGGAACTCTGTCAACGGGATGCGTCCGATGCCGAGCGCTGACTGGATTGCCAGATAAGCCGAGTCGATCCGGCGCCAGGCCATGTTCATCAACTTGTCGAGTCTCGAATAGAACGGCCGCTCGGCCACCGAGATGACGACCCGCGAGTAGCGGTTCATCAGCCGCGCCTCGCTGCGCATCCAGTTCGACATGACGCCCCGGGTCGACACGCCGTTGGCGAGTTGGCGCAGTGATGCCTGCAAGAGCCCCTCGACCCGGAAGCCAGGCAACTCGCACAGGCCGCGGAACAGCAGGCGAGACTCCTGCGGAATGCCGGCGAATCCATCAAGCGCGGGGCGCATCTCAAGGAGCATCCGCACCGGAGACGCGGCGGTTCTGTTGGTAGAGAGGGCAGTCGTTGATGCGCTTTGCGCAGCGGGCGTATCGGTAGAGTCAGGTTTGTTCATGGCAGGCAAATGCGTCATCCAGGTTTTCAAAGGAAGTGAGTTCGCCGTTCTTCAGCACTGCTGCCCGCTGGCAGTGATCGCGGATGAAGCGCGGGTCGTGAGATACGAAGACCATGGCCCGGTGGCCACGCTTCTCGAACAGCTCGACTTCGCAGCGATGGCGAAAGCGATCGTCGCCGACAGCTACGATCTCGTCGATCAGGAAGCAATCGAACTCGATCGCCATCGAGATCGCGAACGCAAGCCGCGCGGCCATGCCGTTCGAGTAGCTTTTGACCGGCTCACGCAGGAAGCGCCCCAGCTCGGAGAACTCCTCGACGAAGGCAACCTTGTCGCGAAAGGTCTGGTCGTAAACGCGGCATACGAAGCGCAGGTTGTCCAGGCCGGTCAGCGAGCCTTGGAATGCGCCCGAGAAGGCCAGCGGCCACGACACCGACATGGAGCGCTGGATGGTGCCGCTAGTGGGCAGCTCTGCCCCGGAGATGAGGCGGATCAGTGTCGACTTTCCCGCACCGTTTCGACCGAGGATGCCGACCCGCTCGCCGGGCCGGACAGTCAGATCGACCCGGTCGAGCACACGGTACCGGCCATGTCGTACCGGGTAGTCCTTGCTGACGCCGCGCAAATCGATCATCGCCTTCGTCAGCCTCGCGCGCGGGATAGCGCCTGCACCAACGCCAGTCCGACCAGGGTCATGACCATCAGTACCGGGACCGTCGTAGCGATGTCGTAGTGCGGCTTGACGAGATGGCCGTAGAAGCCGCCGCGCACCATTTCGACACCGTTGACGGGCGGGAGCAGCAGCGCCCAGGCTTGCAGCTTTGGCGGTAGCCAGTCGACCATGAAGGCTGCCCCCGAGATCGGGAATGACAGGTATGAGATCGGGTGCCACAGCTTCTCGACGATCTCGCTACGCTCGGAAGCGGCGCCGACGATCAGCGCGAGCGCCCCGCCGAACCAGCACAGGATGATCCAACCGCCGATCATCAGCAGCGGGTCTGGTGGCAGTTCGGAGAGTCCGCTCCACGCGAACACCAGCGTCAGCACTGTGAACGACGTGGTCACACCGCCAATCTCGAGCAGGATGCGCGACAGGTAGACATCGATGACGCGCACGTTGCGATGGTGCATTAGCGCGCGGTTCACCTCCAAGGCGCTGGACAGCCGACCCGGCATGCTGCGCCAGAGTAGAACCGCCGAGTAGCCGGTCAGCGTGAAGGTCACGATCGGCAAGTTCGAGCCGTGCGTCGCGTGCAGTGCGGTCCACAGCGCGGTGACTCCGAGCGTGAACATCATCGGCTCGACGAACATCCACAGAAAGCCGATGTTGTGGCGTCCATAGCGCGTCAGCGTCTCGCGCAACACCAGCGCGCCGACGATGCGGCATTGGATGGCGATCGAGCGACGCAGCGAGGTCACTGCTTTCGGCCGCGGGTCGGATGCCGGTAGCGTGATACGCGCGTCAGTCACGATGCTCTCGCACGCCGGCCAGCAGTAGAGACAGTATTCCGAAGGCGATCAGACCAAGCGCCAGCGTCGACAATACGGCGCGAATGCGGCGAGGCTCGATGGCGATGTCGGGCATGTTCGGCTGTACCAAGCGTTCCAGGTAGAGCTGCTTGCGCAGCGCATCGGTATGCGCCTGCTCCAGCGATGCCATCGCAGCAGCGACCTGCCGATCGGCGAACTCGCGCTCGAGGCTCAGGCGTTCATACTCTGTCGACTTGGCTGCCAGAGACACGTCGCCGCCGGCGACGTTCCGACTTTCCCGCCCAATGTCCTGAACCAGCGACTGAACGCGCCGGCTCAACATGGCCAACTGGGCACTATCGGTGGTCAGCGCGCGCACCTGAGCGAGTTGAGCGCGGGAGGCGATCAGTTCCTCTTGCAGCTTCGCGACGAATTGCAGTTGAATCGCCGACTGACGCTCCGGATCGAAGATCGCATGCTCGCGCCGATAATCGGCGACTGCGGCGATCGCGGTGCGCGCCTTGGCCTGCGCCCGTTCGACATCAGCTTGCGCGAAGGCGACCAAGTCTCGTCGGCCGCGCTCGTTGAGCCGGTTGACCAGCGCTTCGCTCTGTCGCAACAGCGACTCGTTGATGCGGCTCGCCTCGTCGGCCGAGAAGGCCCGGACCGTCAACGTTATGATCGATGACTGAGGGTCGAGCGTGACCTCGGCGATCTGGTTACGGTAGTAGCGGTAGAGCGCCTCGAAGCTGTCGTCCCACCACAAGCCGGCGAAACGGCTCAAGCGGTCGATCTCGCCTCCCCCGAAGGCGGCGCGCAGGTCGAACTCTTTGTCGATATCGCGGACCGCGTCACGGGACAGCAGGTAGTCCTGCACCGTGTAGGAGTCGTCCTGCGCGCGCGTGAAGCCGGCCGATTGCAGCAGCGCGCCAAGCCCCGTCGCCATCGGCTTCGAAGGGCTGCGCATGACGAAGCGTGACTCGGATACGTAAACGTCTGTCGCCAACAAGCCATAGTGGACGATTGCCAGCGCACACGGCAACAGAACCGTCGCGCAGAACAATAGCGAAGGGAGAGGCAGGGGCCTTAGCCCGGTCGCCAGCAGACGCGAGCATTTTCGTCGCGCGGAACGCGTCGTGTGCTCAGAGAGCGTGGTGCAGTTTTGTCCCTTTAGGGGGCGGGGGGGGGGGGAGCCATTGGGTCAGCGCGCTGCGTCACTGATCGCGTCGTCGTCGCGGCTTCAGCCCGCGTCTCGGTCGTGGCGCCGCCTCCAGCCGTGGCGACGGCTGTTGCCTGCGCAGCGGGGGCACGACCAGATTCAGCGACAGGTGCTTTTACATCGGGCATGGTGGTGCGAACGCTTTGCGGAGCGGGGCAACCCGAACGGTATGTCGTCCCACGACATCCGGCCGACGGAGACGGACGGGCGGTGCTCCGTTCGGGTCGAAGGTGGGCCGTGTCGGCCTGCTGCATCGCCAGCCTCCCATACAACGGGTTCGAGCTTCGGCCGTCGCACGCTGGCCTTGCCATGCGACAGATCATCGCCGGGCAGACCGTTGGTCCGGCGGTAACGACGACAGGCGGCGTCTGAAGAGGATCGAGCGGTAGACGTTAGTTGTGCAACGGCGTTGATGAGGAAAACCGTTGTCTTGGTGCCGCCTCGCGTTAGCCCTCGGCGGGGCGGGCCTGCTGCAGCGAGCGCACGAACTCGTTGATCAGCGCCGCCGTCTGCGCCGGGCTTTCCAGCGGCATCAGGTGGTTGCGCTCGGCGAAATGCAGGTCGCGCGCGTGCTTGAACGCCGAGGCCAGCTCGGGCCAGGTCGGCGAGAACGAGAAGTCCAGCCGATCCTGCTCGGTCACCGGCAGCTTCGCGCGCGCGATCAGCACCGGCAGGTCGATCCGCGGGATCGCGTCGTAGACGGTGTCGTCGGCGCGCGAGCTCAGGTAGATGCTGGCCTCGGTCTCGGGGCGGCAGGCCAGCTCGAAGCCATCGCCGTCGGCGGCCGGCACCAGCCCGTGCGTGCAGTAGTCGGCCAGCACCTGCGGATCGAAGCTGGCATAAGGCGGGCGATCGACGAAGCGTTCGCGCATCGCCAGCGCCGACGCGAAGCGCCGGTTGCGGCGCGAGACCGGGTGGTCGCCGACGTCGAAACTCAGGCCGGGCTGATGCGCTTCACGCGGCAGGATCGTCGGATCGAACAGGAACAGGCCGTCGAAGCGCGCCTGCTCGACCGCCGCCGCGCGCACCAGCGTATGCGCGCCCATGCTGTGGCCGACGCCGACCACGTGCTGCAGGTCGAGCCGCCGCAACAGCTCGACGATGTCGCGTCCGAACACGACCCAGTCCGTGATCGGCGTCGTCTCGCTGCGGCCATGGCCGCGCAGGTCCACGGCGATCGCGTGCCAGTCCGGCAGCAGCGTCAGCATCCGGTCCCAGACGCGGCCGTGGAACCCGGTCGCGTGGCACAGCAGCAGCGTCGGCCGTCCGGCGCCGCTCAGCGCGGCGCGCCATTCGGCATAAGCGAGCCGGATGCCGTTGACCTCGATCGTATGCAGCTCCGGGTCGGTGTGTTCGGTGGTCGGGGCGCTGGCGGGTTGGAAAGGTGTCGTCGTCATCGTCGGTTCGCGGTGCGCATGGGCACCGTCAGGGAGTGGTCGCACCGATCGCGGGCAGCGAATAGCGGCGCTCGCGGTAAACCCATTCGGCCCATAGCGCGTGCGCGCGGGCGCGCAGCGCTCGCGGCGGGTCGGCGGGCAGCCGCTCGCCCACGGTCTGGCGATCCATGTCGACCGCGAACTCGCTGGGCGGACGGCCGGGTTCGAGCACCGTCAACCGGCCGGGCGTCAGGTAGCCATGATTGTCGCCGAATTGCATGATCGCGCGCTCGGGGTCGCGCACCGTCAGGTCCGCGCCGATCATCGGCTGCTCGCAGGCCACGCCCGCCAGCGACAGCAGCGTCGGCGCCAGGTCGATCTGGCTGATCAGCCGGTCGTCGACGCGCGGCGCGATGTCGGCGCCGAGGATCAGCGCCGGGATGTGGAAGTTGTTGACCGGCAGCAGGCTGGCGCCGCCGGCCCGCGCGTCGTGGTCGGCGACGACCAGGAACAGCGTGCGCGACCAGTACGGCGCCCGCCGCGCGCGATCGAAGAACTCGCCCATCGCCATGTCCGCATAGCGGACCGCGTCGTCGCGATCGAGCTCGCCCTCGACGCGGATCCGGTCCTGCGGGAACTCCCAGGGCGAATGGTTGGACACCGTGAAGGCGACGGTCAGCGTCGGCCGGTCGTCGCGGTCGGCGCTCAGCAGCGCGTCGAGCTCGGTGAACATGTCTTCGTCAGACGCTCCCCAGGTGCCGACGAACTTCGGCGAGCGGAAACGCTTCAGATCGACGACCTCGTCGAAGCCGTTGCCCAGGAAGAATCCGCGCATGTTGTCGAAGTGCGCCTCGCCGCCGTAGACGAAGCGCGACCGGTATCCGTGGCGCGACAGCAGCGCCGCCAGCGTGAAGAAGCCGCTCTGCGCGCGCGGCAGCTTCAGCACCGCTTCGGACGGGGTCGGCGGAAAGCCGGTGATCAGCGCTTCGAGCCCGCGCGCCGAGCGCGTGCCGGTCGCATAGGCCTGGCGGAAGGTCCAGGACTGCTCCGACAGTTCGTCCAGCCGCGGCGTCAACCGCCGCCCGCCCAGGTGCGAGACGAACTGCGCGCCCAGGCTCTCCTGGACGATCATCACGATGTGCAGCGGCCGCTGGCGCGGATGCGACGGCGTCTGCCGGTGCAGGCTGGGTCGTGTCGCGTCGATCGGCGGGTTCGGCAGGCCGGCGGTGTCGAGCACGATCGACGACATCTGCTCGACCGGCATATCGCCATAAGCCTCGCGCGACGAACGTTCGCTGCGCGTGCGGTAGACCGCGTGCGCGACGTTGTACAGCGAGTTGACCGGCAGCGTGTTGACCAGCCCGTCGTTGCCGAACGCGACCATCGACGGATTCAGCGGCCGGTGCGCCAGCGTGCCGCGCGCGAGCAATACCAGCACGACGGCCGTCGCCAGCGTCGCGGGCACGCGCCAGCGCATCGG
>JASGFT010000211.1:0-7492 GCA_047605425.1 Burkholderiaceae bacterium
GGGTGTACCACTTGCGCCGATCCTGAGCAGGGTTGTAGCAGCACGGCAGCCAGCGCAGGTAGCTGTTGAGCGGTGCGACTTCATCCTCTTCGCGCACCGGCTGCAAGCCGGCGTTGAGCATGACGTTGGCCAGGTCCAGGCTGCGCCGGTCCAGTTCCGCCGCGTCGCGCCCGCGCAGGTAGAACGCCAGCGTGCCGCGGTAGAGCTTGTGCGCGCTGCCGATCAGGGAACGGGCTTCCTGCACGTCCTTGAGCGTCTGCTCCGACGCCAGCGTCTCGCCCACGGCCTTCTTCGCCAGGTGGTTGAGATCCGCCTCCAGCACATCCTGCGGCGTGGCGACCAGGGTCAGGCACAGGGTTGTGTCTTCCGGTAGCTGGTCGAACAGCGCATTGATCGCGTCGCCGCCCTTGCGCGTCTCGCCCGTGATGTGGCCGGTCGACGGCGGCATGCGCAGGCGGTCGACGCTGATCGCCCGGTGCGGCAGCTCGTCGAAGTCCACAGGCCCTCGGCAACGTCTGACCGCGGTTGGCCGAAGAACAGCCGCTGCGCGAAGTCCGTGCCGCTGGCCAGCTCGATCTCGCCGGGCTCGGTCTCCTCGGGATAGCGCGCCAGCGCGTAGAAGCGTTCGCGGTCGGCCTCGCTCGGCCCCAGCAGCGTCGGGTTCGGGTTGAACCAGCGCAGCAGCCAGGCATGAATGTCGGCCGCGCCGAGGCGCCGCGCGCGCACGCCGGCGTTGGCAAGTCCGCCGACCAAGCGGTCGCAGACGATGTGCAGCGCCTGTTCTGGCGACTGTCCGCGGCGGCTCGGTCCTTGGCCGACGCGGCGATACACCACCATGCGCACGCGGCGGACCTGGCCGCGCCAGGGCAGGCGCGTCACGCTGGTGTCCTCGAACAGTCTCCCCGGTTTGGTGATCGCGCGCAGGTGGTGGGCCATCGAGCGCAGGTAGAAGTCGGTGAAGGCGCTGCCCTGGGCGCGCGGGCGCACGTAGTCGGCCAGCGTGCGCAGGTAGCCGTCCCAGTTGGCCTCGTCCTGGGCGTAGAGCTGGACTACCCAAGGATGCTCGTCGAGTTCGTCGAACGCGTCCTGCAAGGCGTTCTCCAGCGCATCGCGCGCCTGCCACAGCCAGGTCAGCTCGCGGCCCTCGGTGCCCACTGGCGCCAGCTCGAAGAACGCGGCGACCGAATGGCCGTCTTCGAGCAGCATGCTCTGCGAGTCGGGCAGGTATTCGACCCAGGGCAGCAGGTCGGCGAAAGACGGCGCCACGTCGTACAGCGCCTGCTCATCCGCCACGGTTGCCGGCCTGCGGCCCTGGACCGCCGCGCCGGGTTCGGGGATGCCGGCCTGACGCAAGGCCTCGACGTGGCCCTGCCAGCCATCCGGCTGCTCATCATCGCCAGCGCCGGATGCGGCCAGCTTCGGCCAGGAGAGCTTCCAGCGCATCAGTAGTCCTCCACGCGCTCGCCCGGCAGGGCGTACTGCACGCGCTGGTACAGGGGGAAAACGGTCGTGTAGCCCGGCACAGGCACAGGGTCCGTGCCCGCCAGGTGGGGGAACACGTACATCACCAGGTCGGGATTGGGCAGGCGCTGGAACTGGCGATAGACCTCATTGCGCGCGGTGCGCGTGTAGCGCATTTGCTCGGCGGGCGCGGCCTGCACATCGGTGGCCGTGAGCGGACGGCGCAACGACTGCCGGGCATCGAGCAGCCGGCGTTCGCTCGGCCCGCTGACGCCACCGCCGGTCTCAGCGTTCCAGATGTCCAGCATGGTCTGGTCGCTGCGCGGCAGGAGCTTGTCCTTGGTGATGGAGCAGCCGGCCAGCGTCAGGGCAACGCCGAGCGCCACCAGCGCGTCAGTCCAGTTCCTGCGCACGGGCGGTTTCTCCGAGGCGGTGATCGACACGACGGCCGGCCGGGTCGTAGTCGATGGCTAGGGGTTCTTCGAGATGCACGGCGACCTTGGCGCCTGGCGGCACGTACACTGCCGCGAATGCTTGGCCATAGAGTTTGTTGATCCAATCGGCCATGTCCCTAACCCCGCCGGCGAGGATGCGACCCATCGCCTCGTTGCCGGAGATGCCCACCGTGCCGATCGAGCCGTCGGCGCCGACGTAGGACATGCGGCCGTTCTTCGAGTCGATCAGAGAGGCCACGCCGGCTCCGGCCGCGGTGATCAGTGCCTGGCTGCCGAGGTATTGCTGTGCGTTGCTGCGGCTCGCCGGACGCAGGGGACGCCGTAGGGATCGCTGATCCAGCCCAGGCCGCCCTGCGTGGTGGCGCCGTTGTTGCTCTCCTGGCCATTGCCACCACCGCCGTTCGGAGCGTTCCCGCCGCCCTCGGGGAGGGTGCGGATGGTGCCGTCCTGGAACACGAAGGTGACCGAGCGGATCTGCCCGCGCACGCACGAGAGCGTCCAGTCGCCGGAGGCGGTGCCGCTGACGACCGCGCCGGCCACGTCGGGAAGGTCGATGCCGTTGGCGGTGAGGTTGTCCGGGCCGATCAGGACCTTGAACGGATACGGGTCGTTGACGGTGCCGTCGATCGGTACGCGGCCGATCAGCGCGGTCATCGCCACCGAGCCCATGAGCGTCGCGTTCGTCGGCACGGTATAGACCGGCTTCCGTGCACCCACGCCCGGCGGCCTGACGGCCGGACTCCACGGTCTTGTTGGCGGCTTCGCCGATGCTTTCACCCGCTTCGCCGAAGCTCGTCGGAAAGCTGAACTTGCTCGGCCCGGCCGGAGTCTGGCCGCGACCTTCCTGCCGTGCATCGTCGGGTTCGACCCAACGGATCGAATCGCCACTGGCGCCAGTAACTGGGTTGTCGCCCGGCTCCAGGCCCAGGCCGACCGGCAAGTCGGCGTGGCCGGAGCGGCGTCCTGCGACGCCTTCGAGACGCTGCTGCAGCTCCTTCAGCAGCCCTTGAGTCTGCTGACGCTCGGCGGCCGCCTGTTCGCGGTCCTGCCGTAGCTGATTGCGCTCGCCTTCGATCGCACTCTGGATGCGACGATCGACGGCACCTTCGCGCTGGCGCAGCCGCTCGTTCTCCTGGCGCTGTGTCTTGTTCTCGGTTAGTGCCGTCTGCAACTCGCCGCGCAGTTGCCGGACCTGCGCCACCAGGGTCGCCACCGTATCGCGCGGCGTGTCGCCGGTGATCCCCAGCGCCTTGGCTTCATCGGCAGTGAGTTGGTTCGTCTCGCGCGGGGACGAGCTGCCGCCGCCGGAAAACAACTTGAAGCCGACGAACACCAGCAGCAGCACCATGGCGAGCATCAACCACTTCAGCAGGCCGTTATTCTTCATTGCGCCCTCCATCGCCATCGCCATCGCCAGGCGCCGCGGCTGCCGGCAGATTGAGCGCAGGATCAATGGGCGCGATGGACGGCAGTAGCGCTTGCGCCAGGCCGTCGCGCGGGTGACGAGGTAAACGACCGTGGTGTCTTCCGGCGTACCGGCCGGCCCGAGGTTCGGATGCTGAAACGCCGCCGTCAGGAAGGCGCCTTGCAGTCCGCGCGGGTCCAGGTCGAGCCAGTGCGGCGCGGTATTGCGCAGCCGCACGGCGCTGACCCACTGACCCCCGAGGCGCCACGCCGCCAAGGCCTGCGCCTGAACGGGCAGCGTTGGCAGCAGCGATTGCAGGGCGAGGTCCCGGCGCACGTTGACGCGCGCGATGCCGGGCACCGGCTCGATCGTGCGCAGCGGCGCATAGAGGCTTTGCGCGGCAAAGCGGGTCAGCACGACGGGCACGGGCGTCGGCGATGCCGCGCGAGCGTCTGGGGCCCGCGCGACTGGCTGTTCGGTTACGGCCTCGGCGCCCTGACCGGCATCGGGTGACGCAGCAACGATGCGCACCGGCTCCAACTCGGCTTCGCCGTCCTTGGCCGGCTCTGCCGCGATGTCGAGCAGGATCAGAGCGCCCGTGTCGGCGTCCTGCAATTGCAGCCGCGTAGGCTCGATCGGCTCGCTGGCGCGCAGATAGACCGCACCGCCCGCGCTCTGCACCCGCAGGCGTTCGCCCACGCCCGCAGGCACGCCCACGCGGACGTTCCGGTCGATGAACACGATGCGTTCCTGGCCGACCTTCAGCGGCACCGCCAGCGGCATGCGTTCCCAGCGCAGGATCTCCACTGCGTGCGCGACGGGAGTTCCGGTCACGGCCAACAGCCCCAGCAGCGCGAGTACAGGGTGCTTCATGGGGTTGCTCCTTGGAGCGCTTGCGGTGCCTGCGGAGTCAGGCCGCCCTGTGCCGGGCGCGTCGGCTCCGGAGTGGTGATGCGCTGGGGGGCGCCGTCGTAGCAGTCGAGCGCCAGGCCGAACGGGTTGCGGGCGGGATCGACGTCAACCCGCGTGACCTTCACGGGGTAGCGCACCAGGGCGCGTTTGACTTGCTCCGCCCCGTAGTACTCGTCCGCGGTGAGGTCCAGCGTCACCACCCAGTCGCGGTCGGAGGCCACGCGCACCCGCGCCGTGGGGTCATCTCCGTAGCCGCGGCCGGGGATTTCGTAGACGCCGCGCACGCGCTGGCGCAGCTCGCCCGTGCTGCGGCGGTAGTCGTAGTCCGCACGCAGGAAGGCCTGGCAGGACGGCGTGAAGTACGGCGAAAGCGTGTGGAGGTTGCGCGCGTAGTCGTCTTCGCCGTTCGTCGGCCAGCGGTTGAGCGTCTGGAACACGTAGAACGTGAACGCGTACACCGATTCGGGCGGCACTTCCCACCACTTGCGGGTACTGCCGGAGCGCAGGTCGGGCGGGACGTGGATGGTCAGGTCGCGAGGAGCGCTCCACCAGCCGCCGCCCATGACCAGCGCGACGATGACCAGCGCGCCAGCACCCAGGCGAAGCGTCTTTATGTGCGCCTGCAGATGGGTGATCTCGTTCTTGAAGCGGCTCATCGTGCCCCCCTTGCCACCGACCTTCGGGTGGTCCAGAAGCCGGAGCGCGCGATCAACGCATGGCCGCCCACCCAGCCGGCCATCAAGGGATGGCGCGTAGCGATCCGCCATTGAAGCTGCCGGTACAGCCAGGTGTCGGGACGACCGCGCTTGAGGCGGCGCAGGATGCCGCCGCCGATGAACACGCCCAGCGCCACGCCCAGGACGACGAACGTCGGCGCGATGGCGATCGTGCGAAACACCCACGAAAGGGGCGCGCCGACCAGCAGGCCGGCGGCGCCGGACAGGCCGCAGCAGATCCACAGCTCGTCGGCGGTGAGGCCGCGAACGACAACGGGATGCCGGTTGAGCCGGTGCGGCAGGAACGTGACTGTCCCGTCCGCACGGACGTGCTGCTGCTCGGACATACCGGCCTCGCTTACAGGATGCCAGTGGCTTCGGTGAGCAGCCAGATGCCGATCACGAGCAGGACGGCACCGATGGCGACCGTGAGCCCGAACTGGCCCCAGGTCTTGCGGCCGGTGTGGATTTCCGCGTAGGTCCCGTAGGCGTGGTAGCACACGCCGATGAACATCGACGCCACCACCAGCAAGGCGACGAGCATGATGATGTCGTAGCCATAGTTGCGGATGGTTTCCATGATGCCGTTGCCCGTGCCCCGGGTCGGGTTCTCCAATTGCGGCAGGCCCTGCGCGAACGACAGCGCGGGCAGTGCGGCGGCACCCAGGGCGACGGCGGCGCGCTGGGCAAAACGGGAGGTGAGAGTGCGGTGTTGCATGGTCAGTCCTTTCAGGTCAGGAGAGCAGGAAGAAACTCAGAACGAGGTACATCGCGACGAAGCGGATGCAGACGCCGAGGAACTGGCGCTGGTTGAGGCGGCTCTCGCTCCACCCCACGTAGGCCGTTCGGATGGCCCAGACGCCCCAGACGAGCAGCACCGCGAACACGACGCCGACCAGGACGGTCGCCATCGCAGAAGGCGCGATACCGCTGTTGGCTTGAAATGCCGCGACCTGGGCGCCGTTCATGGCTTGTCCCCCACAGTCGTCGGCGGCGCTGGCTCGGCGGCCCGCTCGGTGCGGTAGTCGCCGGCCAGTTCGGAGAGGTCGCGCGGCTGGGCGCGCGACGGTGTGAGATGGGCCTGGATGCCGGCGCGCACGCGCGCCAGGTCAGCCAGCAGCCGCGGGTAGTCGAAGTGGTAGCGCTCGCCCGGCTGGATGGGGGCATGCGCGGCGCTGGCCGCGACGGTGCGCTCCAGCGCGTCGAGCTGTCGCAGTGCCGCGACCAACTCCTGGCGCTGGGCCGGGGACTCGGCCAACGCCATCGAGGACAGGCCCAGCAGGAGGGCCGTCACGAGAACAGTGGGCACGCCGCGATGCGCGGCGCGCGGCCAGATCGGAGCCAACATCGCGCCATTCCTGTGTGATCAGCAATGGCCTGATCGTGGGCAGCGAGGGGCTTTTAGGCCGCAAACAATAGGAACTCGCGCATGCCCGGATTCATGGGCTTGCGCGCGGTTTCAGCGACTGCGGAGTGGTTCGAGGCGCCGGGCCAGGTTGTTGCAAAGCCGGCCTCGGTCTTTGGGAGAGGAAGTGAATTCGGGTACTCTCCAGTAATGCCGCTTCCCCAATTTCCGCGCCACATGCACTACAAGCTCGACGGTCGTCGCGCTGTTCCGTGCAAGAGCATCGCGGAGTGGTCTGCCTGGTTTGCAGTAGCTGATCGGCGCGTGGCGGAAACCTGGATCGATGACGTCCGCATTTCCACGGTCTTTCTTGGGCTGGACCATAACCACGGACTTAGTGGCGATCCCCTTCTGTTCGAGACGATGGTCTTTGTGGATGGCGAGACGCACGAGATGCGCCGGTACTTCATCTGGGAGGAAGCAGAGGCTGGCCACACTGAAATGACCGAACTAATCCGCGCCGAAATGCAGGCGGCGCAGGTTCGCGCCGCGCAGGCCTGGGAACAGGTGTATGCGCGGCTCAAGGCCTGAGCGTCAGCGCTACGCGGCTTGCCCCACCTTCACAGGTACTTCTTGAAGCTCCCCGCAGTCAGGGAGACCGCGAGCCCCAGCAAAGCGGCGCTCGGCAGCAGGATCAGCAGCGGATGCACCGAGATTGGCAAGGCCAGATACGTGACCCACGGCAGCACGGCCAGCGGCATCAGGCTCGCCTTCGCCCGGTGGTAGATGAAGCCGGATTCCCGGCCTGCGCCGAACCGGCGCACGTCCCGCCGCACAAGACCGTCGATCAGGCCGATGAACGCCGCAGTGAAGATCAGCGGCAACGTGAGCACCAGAACCAGCAGGCGCACCAGGAACGTGAGCGTGGTGAAGGCCGCGGCAATCAGGTAGTTCTCGGCCCAGACATAGACCTGGCTGATGTAGTAGCGGAGGTTGCGCGTCTGCCCGTGGCTGGGTGCGCGGGCGCGCTCGGCGGTCTGGCTCATGCGCTCCAGCAGCCCGGAGCGAACGAATACCCATTCGTAGCCGGTATCCACCAGTTCGTGCGCGGTGCGCCCCGGCTCCTGCACGACCACGCTGCGTGTGAAGTGGCTGGACAGGTGCCCCAGTTCGTACTGCAACATCTGCTGCGAGTGCC
>JASGFT010000212.1:0-7408 GCA_047605425.1 Burkholderiaceae bacterium
CGGGGCAGCGCAGGTAGACGTCGGACAGGAACTGCATCTCGACGTGCTCGAAGCCGTTGCCGCCGCAGCTCGGGCAGCGTCCGTCGCCCGAGTTGAAGCTGAACGTGCCGGCCGTGTAGCCGCGCTCGCGCGCTGCCAAGGTCGCCGCGAAACGCTTGCGGATCGCGTCGAACGCGCCGACGTAGCTGGCCGGGTTCGAGCGCGTCGTCTTGCCGATCGGCGTCTGGTCGACGAAGACGACGTCGCCGATCAGGTCGGCGCCCAGCAGCCGGCCATGGCTGCCGGCCGCCTCGGTCGGCTTGCCCAGGTGCTTGCGCAGCGCCGGCAGCAGCACGTCCTGCATCAGCGTCGACTTGCCGCTGCCCGACACGCCGGTCAGCGCGACCAGGCGTCCGAGCGGGATCTCGACGCTCAGCCGTTGCAGGTTGTGCTCGCACGCGTCCTCGACGACCAGTCGCGGCGTCGACGGCTTGACCGGCAGCGTCGCCGCCGTCGTGACGCTCTTGCGGCCCGACAGGTAGTCGCCGGTCAGCGTGCCGGCGTCGCGGATGCCGGCGGCCGGCCCGTCATAAGTGATCGTGCCGCCGCGTTCGCCCGGGCCGGGGCCGATGTCCAGGATGCGGTCGGCCGCGAACATCACCTGCGGATCGTGCTCGACGACGACCAGCGAGTTGCCGCTGTCGCGCAGCCGGTGCATGACCTCGATGATCCGGTCCATGTCGCGCGGATGCAGGCCGATCGACGGCTCGTCGAGCACGAACAGCGTGTTGACCAGCGAGGTGCCGAGCGCGGTCGTCAGGTTGATCCGCTGCACCTCGCCGCCGGACAGCGTGCGCGACTGGCGGTCCAACGTCAGGTAGCCGAGCCCGACGTCGGCCAGGTACGCGAGCCGCGAGCGCAGCTCGGTCAGCAGCAGGTCGGTCGCCTCGTCCAGCGGCGCCGGCAGCGCCAGGCGGTCGAAGAAGCCCTTGACGCGATCGATCGGCAGCAGCATCAGGTCGTGGAAGCACAGCCCGGGCTGGCGCCGCAGGTCGTCGTCGCGCCAGTCGACGCCGATCGGCCGGAAGCGGCGGTAATGGCCGCCGTCCGCCGTCAGCGCCCGTTCGGCCTCGTCGTGCGCGCCGACCCGCCACAGCAGCGCGTCGGGCTTCAGCCGCGAGCCCTCGCAGGCCTGGCACGGCGTGTACGAGCGGTAGCGCGACAGCAGCACGCGGATGTGCATCTTGTACGCCTTCGACTCGAGCCAGTCGAAGAAGCGCCGCAGCCCGTACCACTGAGTGCGCCAGTTGCCGGTCCAGTCGTCGCCGCCTGCGACGACCCAGTGCCGTTCGTCGTCGCGCAGCTCGCGCCACGGCACGTCGAGGCGGATGCCGCGCCGCCGGCCGTAGCGTTCGAGCTCGACCTGGCATTCCTTGAAGCTCTCGGTCTGCCAGGGCTTGACCGCGCCCTGCGCCAGCGTCTTCGACTCGTCGGGGATCACGAGCCCGAGGTCGATGCCGATCACGCGGCCGAAGCCGCGGCAGGTCTCGCAGGCGCCGATCGGCGAGTTGAACGAGAACAGGCTGGGCAGCGGATCCTGGTAGGCGATGCCGCAATCGGCGCAGGCCAGCGCGCTCGAATAGCGCCAGACCTCGCGATCGCCGCCGTCGTCGTCCAGCGCGTGGACGGCCAGGCGGCCCTGGCCGCGCTGCAACGCGACTTCGATCGCCTCGGCCAGCCGGCCTTCGTCGGCGCTGCCGGCGCGCAGCCGGTCCTGGACGACCTGCAGCTCGACCAGCGCCGCGCCGGCGTCGTCGGCGCTGTCCGTCGCGGCGTTCGCCGCCCGGCCGCGCGCGCGTTTGGCCGCCGTCTTGGACCGGGCCTTGCCGGCGCCGGCCCCGTCGTCGGCCTCGGCGCCGTTCGCGGCCGCCGGCACCGCCGATCGCGCGTGGATGCGGGTGTAGCCCTGCGCGAGCAGGTGCTGCGTGACCTCGTCCTCGCTGAAGTTGGCCGGCACGGCGACCGGAAAGCAGATGACCAGCCGCGGATCGGCGGCCGCGGCGGCCTTCGCGCGGACGCTGTCGGCGATGCCGGCCGCGGTCTCGCGCCGGACCGGGCGCGCGCAGCGGCGGCACGACAACTGCGAGGCGCGCGCGAACAGCAGCTTCAGATGGTCGTTCAGCTCGGTCATCGTGCCGACCGTCGACCGCGACGTGCGCACCGGGTTGGTCTGGTCGATCGCGATCGCCGGCGGCACGCCTTCGATCCGATCGACCTGCGGCTTGTCCATCCGGTCGAGGAACTGCCGCGCATACGCGGAGAAGGTCTCGACGTAGCGCCGCTGGCCCTCGGCGTACAGCGTATCGAAGACCAGCGACGACTTGCCGCTGCCCGACACCCCGGTGACGACGACGAGCTGCCGGGTCGGCAGGTCGACGTCGAGGTTCTTCAGGTTGTTCTGGCGGGCGCCGCGGATCCGGATCGCCGCGCCCGCGGCCTCGGACCGTTCGGTGCCGGGCGCCGAAGGCGAGGAAGGTCGGGAGGGCGGCGACGCGGTCGGGATCGGAGCGGGCGGCGGCGAATCCGGCGAACAAGGATCGGGCGGCGGACGCCGGGTCGGCTGCAACGGCTGGGGCATGGACTCTCGCTGGCGGCAGTCTCGCCCGGCGGACGAGCGGGATCGAACGGCGCTGCGGCCCGTTCACTCGCGACGGGCCTAGGCCGTAAGTCTAGCAGTGGGAGTCGAGCATTGCCTGTATGAATGAACAGCCCCGGACTCGATCGACCCGTTCAACCAAAACGCCCCCTCGCGCGTTAGTCGCCGATGGTCCGCCGCCCGAAGCGGCCCGCTACGAGGATCGTTCGTTCATGCAAGGTCATGCCCCGCCGCAAGGTGCCGGCAATGCCGGTGTTCACTATTCACCCGTCCCATCCGCCACGCTCGCCGGTCCGTTCGGTGCCTACGTCGCCGATCGCTGGGGGCGGCTCGCCCGCGTCCTGAAGCTCGACGGCAGCCAGTTGTTGCTGCTGTTGATCCTCAGCGTATCGGCGGCCCTGCGGTTTCACGCGCTCGGTCAGCAACCATTATGGCTGGATGAAGGGTATTCGTGGTGGGATGCGCAACAATCCTGGGCGGACATCTGGCGGCTGGTGCCGCAGTGCGATCCGCATCCGCCGCTGTATTTCGTGCTGCTCAAGGGGTGGACCGGGCTGTTCGGCGACGGCGCGCTGGCGATGCGCGCGTTGTCGGCGTCGATGGGCGTCGCGACCACGGCCGTCATCTACCTGGCCGGCCGCCAGATCAGCCGGCCGATCGGCCTGGTCGCCGCGCTGTTCTTCGCGCTGACGCCGTTCCAGATCGAGTTCGCGCATGAAGCCCGGCCGTATGCGCTGCTGTGCCTGGGCGGGTCGCTGATCGTCTACGGCGCATTGCGCGCGCTGCGCGACCGGCGGGCCGGGATCGGCTGGGCGGCGTTGACGATCGGCTCGCTGATCGTGTTGTGGGCGAATAACACCTCGGTGCTGATCGTGGCGTCGATGGTCGGCGGATTCGGGTTGCTGATGGCGCTCGACCAACGGATGCGCAAGCGCTGGCATGCGCTGCTGGTCGCGCTGGCGGTCATCGGCGTGTGCTGGTTGCCGTATCTGCCGCTGCTGATCGAGCAGGCGCGCGGCGTGTCGTCGGACTTCTGGATCCCGAAGCCGATCGGCTGGCGTTTCACCAACGAGCTGCGCTTCGTCGTCAGCCTGTCCAGCTACGAAGCCGTCTACTGGGCGGTGGCGGCGCTGTTCGGCGGCCTCGTGCTGCTGTGGCGGCGCGGCTACTGGCGGCAGGCGATCCTGCTGGCGGCGCTGGGGGGCGCGCCGGTGCTGCTGAACTACGGCGTCAGCATGGTGTCGCGGTCGATCTTCATCGGCCGGGCGCTGATCGGCGTCGCGCCGGCGATGGCCATCATGCTGGCCTGCGCCGTCATGCTGATCGGGTCGGTCCGCTGGCGGGCGCTCGCGCTGGTCGCGTTGCTGGCCGCGCACGGGCTGGCGATCGTCGTCATGGTCGAGAACGACAAGGGCAAGGAGCCCTGGGACAAGATCGCCTCGCAACTCGCCGGCTCGATGAGCGAGGACGGCGCGTTGCAGAACGCCAACGCGGCGGTCGTGCTGACCGTGCCCAATGAACTGGTCCTGCCGCTGGCCCACGCGATGGAAGAGCTGCACATGCGGATGCCGGTGCGCGGCGCGCCGGCCAACTTCCCGTCGCCCGGGCTGGCGGCCCGCTATCCGTCCGGCAAATGCGCGCCGTCGGTCGCCGGCTGGGACCTGGGTCGCCTGGCCAGCCTGATCAACGGACGGCGCATCGTCTATTTCATCACCCGGCAGAACAACGCCTACGATCCGGGTAACCGGATCGCCGGCTTCCTGCGCAGCCAGGGGCTCGCCAGCGAGGGCATGCGCCGGTTCATGCCCGGCTTTCTCGAAGTGCACAAGTTCGTCGCGCCGGTGCTGCGGCGCGGAGCGGCGGCGAGCGCGCCGACCGGCGCGGTGGCCTCGGCGCCGACTCATGGCAGCGTCGCGGCGGCCAGGCATGGCCATGACGAGCGGATGCCCTGGCCTTGATCGAGCGCATGCCCCGGCCCTGATGCCGGCGGGGCATCGGCTCCGATCGAGGCACGCGGGCCGGCCCTCGTCCGGGCGGCCCGTTCGTCGCGCTCGACGCAAGCCAATGAACGGGCGCATGATCCGTGTCGATAGTTGACCGATAAAACAGGAGTCGTAACAATCTGACGATCGGGAACGCCTTCGGGTCGCGGAGTTGTCATCCGTCCGCGGGGCTGGCCGCTGTATGGGCCTTCCCGTCATGTCTCGGTCGACATGGGTCGGCGGCAAGCCGGGAAGGCCCGATTGCCGGTCCCGCGGGACCGTCCGATCGCATAGGGCTCGTCGCGGCACGGGGGTTCATTCGGTGTCCGCGCCGATCGACTGATTGGTCTTTGCCGCGGCGCCCGACGAATTCATTCGCCTGGCGCGGCCGGGAATGTTGGATTGGATGGCGACCCCGTTGCAGCCGCTCGTCTCGATGTTCGACTCCAGGTTTCGCGCGTTCGCGAGCTGGTTGCGCGCGGCCGTGCCGGTCGACCTGGGGGCCGCCTGCGGCGACGAGCAGCTTGCCGGGTCGATCCGGGCGCGCCAGCTCCAGGCGGTGCTGCGGCTGACGCCGCTGACCGCCGCCGCCTGCGCGGTCAATACCTGCGTCGTGCTGCAGGCGTTCTGGCGCGACGTCAGCCATGTACTGCTGGTCGCCTGGGCGGCGATGGTCTGGTTGATCGCGATGCTCGGGCTGCCGGCGTGGTGGGCGTCGCGTCGCCGCGGCGCGCCGGCGACGCTGTCGGCGCGCACGCTGGGCCGCGTCGTCACCAATGCGGCGCTGCTGTCGCTGCTGTGGTTCCTGCTGCCCGTCGCGCTGATGCCGGGCACCGACCTGGACCGGCAGATGCTGGTCGCGCTGATCACCGTCGGCATGCTCGGCGGCGGCGGCTCGTCGCTGGCGACGGTGCCGCGCGCGGCGATCATCTTCGCCGGCGTGCAGGCCTTCGGTCTGATGATCGGGCTGCTGTCCGACCCGACGCTGGCGCGCGTCAACCTGGTCGTGCTGCTGGTCGCGTTCACGACGATCGTCGTCGCGTCGATCATTTCGACCTCGCGCACGTTCGGCGCGCGCCTGCTCGCCGAATCGGAAGCCGACCGGCAGAAGCAGCTCGTCGGCCTGCTGCTGAACGACTTCGGCGAGAACGCCGGCGACTGGCTGTGGGAAACCAATGCGGACGGGCGGCTGCGCTACGTGTCGGTCCGGCTCGTCGAGGCGATCGGCCGGCCGGCCGATCAATTGCAGGGCCTGCGCCTGATCGGGCTCATCGCCGAGTCGCACGGCGAGCCTGACGACGAATACCTGCTGGCGATCGATGGTCTGGCGCGGGCGATGCAGCGCGACGCGCCGTTCCGCGACCTGGCGGTGCCGGTTCGTCTGGAGGACGGCCTGCATTGGTGGGCGCTGACGGCCAAGCCGTTGTTCGACGCGCACGGGCGCTTCAACGGATGGCGCGGGGTCGGCTCCGACGTGACGCGGCAGCGGCAACTGCACCAGGAGATGAGCCAGCTCGCCCACTACGATTCGCTGACCGGCCTGGCCAATCGCCACCATTTCCGTACGCAGCTCGGACAGGTCCGCGATCCGCGCGACCGGCGCGTCAAGCCCTGCGCGCTGTTCTTCATGGATCTGGACAACTTCAAGAACGTCAACGATTCGCTCGGCCACGAGGTCGGCGACCGCGTGCTGCAGGCGATCGCCCGGCGGCTGTCGTCCTGCGTGCGCCGCGGCGATCTGCTCGCGCGGCTGGGCGGCGACGAGTTCGCGCTGCTGAGCTGGGGCTCGCACCAGCCCGAGGAGCTCGTCGAGGTCGCCAACCGCCTGATCCTGGCGATGAGGGAGCCGCTGCGCATCGGCGACCTGCGGGTCGTGATGGGCGGCAGCATCGGCATCGCCTCGTCGCCGGCCGACGGCGTCGATCCCGACGGCCTGCTCAAGGGCGCCGACCTGGCGATGTACGCGGCCAAGGCCGCCGGCCGCAACACGTTCCGCTTCTTCTCGCGCGAGATGGACGACCGCGCGCGCTACCGGCTCGGGATCCAGCACGATCTGCGCGAAGCGATGGCGGCCGGCCAGCTCAATCTCTATTTCCAGCCGCAGTTCCACCTGGCGACCGGTCGCGCGGTGGGCTTCGAGGCGCTGATCCGCTGGCAGCACCCGGAACGCGGGCCGATCTCGCCGGCCGAGTTCGTGCCGGTCGCCGAGGAGACCGGGCTGATCGACCAGATCGGCGCCTGGGTGCTGCAGCTCGCCTGCGCCGAGGCCGCCCGCTGGCCGGACGACTACCGCGTCTGCGTCAACGTCTCGGCCGTGCAGTTCGCCAGCCAGCGCATCGTCGAGTCGGTCCGCCAGGCGTTGGACGACAGCGGGCTGCCCGCGCATCGGCTCGAGCTCGAGATCACCGAATCGGTGCTGATGCAGGACAGCATCGCGGCCAGCCAGCAGCTCGGCGCGCTGCGCGAGATCGGCGTGCGGATCTCGCTCGACGATTTCGGGACCGGCTACTCGGCGCTCGCGTACCTGCGCAACTTCCCGATGGACCGGCTCAAGATCGATCGCAGCTTCGTCGAGTCGATGGACGACGACAGCGGCACCCACGCGATCGTGCAGGCGATCATCGACCTGGCCTCGGCGCTCAAGCTCGAGACCACGGCCGAAGGCGTCGAGACCGTCGCGCAGATGACGATGCTGCGCGAAAAGGGCTGCGACGAGGTGCAGGGATTCCTGCTGTCGCGGCCGATGCCGGTCCACGCGCTCGGCGATTTCATCTCGGCGCAGGCGACGGCG
>JASGFT010000213.1:0-7379 GCA_047605425.1 Burkholderiaceae bacterium
ACCCATCGGACCCATCTGTCGATGAAGCTCGAGGTCGATTCGCTCGCCGCGCTGATTCGCCGCTACGGCGTGCTGATCGAGCCGCCCGCGCCGGACTGACGAGGCGGGAACGCGGCGGGGGTCCGTATTGCTACCGAGGCGGCCGCGCGTCCGACCGGATACCGCCACGCGCGGCGGGGTCGAACAATGGCGTCTCGCGTGCATGCACGCCCTCGAACCGGAGAAAACCCATGGTCCGAATCCCCGTCCGCCGAAGCCTTGCGCATCGGCCTCCCGTCCGTCGCTTCGCCACCGCGCTGATCACGTCCGCCGCCGTCGCCTCGGCTGTCTTCACCTCGCCCGCGCTCGCCGAGGCGGGCGGCCTGCGCAGCGAGCGGCAGTTGACGCTGGATCTGGCCAACCGGATCGCGACGGCCGCCGTCGCGGCCTGTGCCGCCAATGGCCATGCGGTGGCCGCGACCGTCGTCGACCGCGCCGGCATCGTCCGGGTCGTGCAGCGCGCTGACAATGCCGGGCCGCATACGGTCGCGGCCAGCCAGCGGAAGGCCTTCACCTCGGTCTCCGCCCGGAATACGACGCAGGCGATGATGGAGGCCGCGCAGAAGAATCCCGGCGCGGCCAACCTGGTCTACCTGCCCGGCTTCCTGCTGCTCGGCGGCGGCGTGCCGGTTCGCGTCGGCAATGAAGTCGTCGGCGCCGTCGGCGTCGGCGGCGCGCCGGGCGGTCACCTCGACGAGCAGTGCGCGGTCGCGGCGCTCGAACAGCTCGAGCCGATGCTGCAGTAGCGATCGATGAGCAGCGGTGGTGGCGATGTCGGCAACGCCGGCGCCACCGGGCGCTTGACGCCCCGGGGGACGTTGCCGCGTCCCACTACGCGAGTTGGGGGCGGACGAAAATTGAAATTTGAAATACCCTTGACAGGTCGAGACTGGGCCGGCCGCATGGTAAAAGCCTGCTGGCTCGGCGATGATGTGACCGCTGGACAGTTGACAACAACATTTTCGGAGACCGCTGATGGATCGCGCCACCTTCCTCAAATCCCTTGCCGCGCTGGCGGCCGCTGGCGCCTTGCCTGGCGCGTGGGCCCAACCGGGCGCCAACCTGAAGATCCTGATCCCCGCCAGTCCGGGCGGCGGCTGGGACGCCACGGGCCGCGCGCTGGGCCAGGCGATGATCGACGCCAAGCAGGCCGCCACGGTGACCTACGAGAACAAGGGCGGCGGGGCCGGCGTGCTGGGCATGGGGCCTTTCATCGCCAGAGACAAGGGCGACGCCACCCAGCTCATGGTGATGGGCGCGGTGATGCTGGGCGGGCTGATCGGCTCCAGGTGGCCGATCAACCTGATGCAGGGCACGCCGCTGATGCGCTTGACGACGGAATACAACGTTTTCGTGCTGCCTCCCAACTCGCCGTTCAAGACCTTGGGCGACGTGATCGCGCAGTTCAAGAAGGACCCGGAGAGCGTGCAGTGGGGCGGCGGCTCGGCCGGCTCCCCCGAGCACATCGCGGCGGCCATGATCGCGAGCGCGGTGGGCGTGAACCCGGCCAGGGTCAACTACCTGGCGTCGGCCGGCGGCGGCGAGGCGGCGACGGCCGTCCTGGAGGCCAAGGTCACCATCGGCGGCAGCGGCACCAGCGAGTTCAACGAGTTCATCCGCAGCGGCAGGATGAAGCCCGTGGCCGTGACCAGCGCCGAGCGTCTGGCGTGGAACAAGGACGTTCCCACGCTCAAGGAGCAGGGCATCGACGTCGAGATCAGCAACTGGCGCGGCCTGTTCGGCAAGGCGGACCTCGCGCCCGCGCAACGCAAGGCGCTGACCGACGCGTTGATCGCCACCACGCAGTCACCCGCGTGGCAGGCGGCGCTGGAGAAGAACGGCTGGACGCCGGCGGTGCTGGCGGGCGACGAGTTCACCAAGTTCGTGGAGAGCGAGTTCGAGCGCCTGCGCAACGTCATGGAGAGGGCGGGCATGGTCGTGGTGCCCATCGGATGGCAGACGTGATGACGCGCTGATCGCACGCCGGCGCGCGAGCCGTATCTCGATCGTCATCGAAGCGGCGATCGACCCGATGGCGATCGGCGCCGGCGTGACGCAGACCGTCGCGCGGGTATTCGATCCGGCTGCGCATCGACGGCGTTCGTCGCCGTCGATGCGCAGCATCTCTTCGTCGACAGACTGGAGCGGCGATCATGTCCGGAACGATTCCCTACATTGGTTTCGACAAGGATCCGCGAACCGTCAAGGTCCTGTGGGAGCGCTATAACGCCGGCCTGCTGGACGCCGACCAGCGACGCGCCCCGTACCACGACCTGCTGGTCGACGAGTGGATGCGCTGCACGGCGATGGGCGTGGATGTCGCGATGGCGCGGGCGCGTCGCCTCAGCGATGACGAGTTCCGGCAGCGGGTGGAGACGAACCGGGTCTTCCTGAAGACCTCGGCGCCCATCATCCAGGAGGTGGAACGCTTTCTCGATGAGCACCCCGGTGTATTGCTTCTGAGTGATGCTGCAGGCTGCATCCTGCACATCTCTGGTTCGCCGCTGGTGCGGGAGCGGGCTGCCGACCACTCCGGGATCGTCCAGGGCTCGTATTGGGATGAAGCCGCGGCCGGCATCAACGGCCCCGGTACGGCCCTGTCCAAGCGCCAGCCCGTGCACGTGCTGGCGGCCGAGCACTTCTGCGAGGGCCTGCATCGGTGGTCCTGTTCGGCCGCCCCGATCTTCGACAGCGACAACGAGACCCTGCTGGGCGTCATCGACTACACCGCGGCGGAGTCCGATTATTCGGGCCAGGCGCTCGCGATCGTGGTGTCGCTGGCCAACTCGATCCAGGCGCGGATGAGCCTGGGCCGGGCGATCGAGCACAGTCACCTGATGTCGGCCTTCGGCGATCGCGCCCGGCGCTATCCGCACGATGACCTGCTGCTCGTCGACCGCTTCGGGCGGGTGCTCACGCACACGGCCACGGCGAGCGGACGCCGCGCCGCCGAGGATTGGTCCCATCCGTCGCTGCATCGAGACCGGGGCCATGACGCCTTCGATGTCGCCGACCCGCACTCCGGCGAGCGCATCGGCCGGATCATCCAGTTGTCCGGCGTCCGGCCGCTCGGCTCGGCGCGCGCGAGTTTCCGGAGCGGCGCGTCGGACGCGGAGTCGGCGCAGGTCCGGCATTTCGGGCAGTTCATGACCTGCGACCCGGACACGAAAGCCATGCTCGACGAGTTGACGAAGGTGGCGGCAGCGGATGTCAACATCCTGCTGATCGGCGAGACCGGTACCGGCAAGGAACTGCTCGCCCGGCATCTGCACGCTTGCAGTCCACGCCGGGCCGAACCGTATCTGGCGGTCAATTGCGGTGCGATCAGTCCGGATCTGGTGGAGAGCACCTTCTTCGGCTACGTGAGGGGTGCGTTCTCGGGCGCCGATCCCGGCGGCCGGGCCGGTTACTTCGAGTCGGTCAGGGGCGGCACGCTTTTTCTGGACGAAATCGGCGAATTGCCGCTGGCGATGCAGGCGGCCCTGCTGCGGGTGCTGGAGGACGGCAGTTTTCTGCGGGTCGGTTCGAGCGAGCCCTGCCAGGCGCGCTGCCGGATCGTCGCGGCCACGCACCGCGATCTGGCCGACCTCGTCGAGCACGGACGCTTTCGCCAGGATTTGTACTTCCGTCTGAGGGTCATCGAGAAATCGATCAAGCCGCTGCGCGAGCGGCGCTGCGACATCGCCTTGTTCGCCCGGCAGCTCGTCGAGACCTTGTGCGTCAAGCACGGTCTGGGGACCGGCGTTCTCGAGGCCGATGCCCTGGCCGCGCTGGCGTGCCATGACTGGCCCGGCAACGTGCGGGAACTGCGCAACGTCCTCGAGGCCGCCTTGCTGTACGGCGGCGGCAGATTGACCCGGGATGCCCTGCCGCTGCCCGTCGAAGCGCGGTCGACGCGGCCCGGCGTGGCGCCGGCGCGGTCGGTCCCCCGCCTGCGCCGTCGGGCACGCCCGACGACGAGCGCGAAGCGATCATCGCGATGCTGCGCAAGTACCGCAAGGCGACCGACGTCGCCAGGGTGCTCGGGATGGCCCGCTCCACGCTCTATCGCCGCTTCGCCGATCTGCAGATCGATCCGAAGGCCTTCACCCGGCCGGGCGACGACGGTCTGTGACGCGCTGGCACACGGCCGCCTCGGACATCCGGCAGCGAACGAATCTGTCCGATCGTCGAGACAGATCTGTCTCGACGGACATCGGCCGGACACGCCGCCGCACCGGTTCCTCATCCCTAAGTGATTGAGCGAAAAAGGATTCCGAGATCCCGCGACGCTGGCACGCGTCTTGATCAATTGGGAG
The DNA here is from genome assembly GCA_047605425.1 of Burkholderiaceae bacterium. GTDB lineage: Bacteria > Pseudomonadota > Gammaproteobacteria > Burkholderiales > Burkholderiaceae_E > JAKPAM01. The sequence goes on from JASGFT010000213.1 coordinate 4,338, forward strand.
CGCAGGGAAGCCGCACGCGATGCGGTCCGCCCTCGACACCCGCACAACGATCGGAGACACGCCATGCCCAGCGCCAAATCAGCCGCCCTCGCCAACCTGTACGCCGGTTGGACCAAGGCCATGCACGCCAACCCCGACATGGAGCTCGAAGAGATCAGGGAGGTCTTCGGGCACTGGGGAGATGTGACGGTCGATCCGCGCGGGGTCGACTACATCGAGGTCGACATCGGCGACATCCCGGCCATGTGGGCCATTCCGAAGGGTTGCAGCACCGATCGCGTCCTGCTGTGCTCCCACGGCGGCGGCTATGTCGTCGGTTCGATGTATACCCACCGCAAGATGTTCGGCCATATCGCGAAGGCGGTCGGCTGCCGTGGCCTGATCGTCGACTATCGGCGCTCGCCCGAGAGTCCGCATCCGGGCCCGGTCAATGACATGACCACCGCCTACCAGTGGCTGCTCGAGAAGGAAGGCATCAAGCCCGCGCACATCGCCTTCGTCGGCGACTCGGCCGGCGGCGCGCTGGCGCTGACCACGATCGCCAATGCGCGCGAACGCGGCCTGCCCCTTCCGGTGGCGACGTTGCCGATCTCGCCCTGGGCCGGCTGGGACACTTCGGGAAAGACCTACGACACCAATGCGGACCGCGATGCGCTGGTGACGCGTGACACCACCAATGGGCTGGGGTCGCTGTTCATCGGCGAGGACGGCGACCCGAAGCATCCGCTGGCCAATCCGCTCTATACCTACTACACGGGCTTTCCGCCGATCTACATCACGGTGGGCGATGCCGAGACGCTGCTCGATGACAGCCGCCGGATCGCCGAGCGGGCACGCCAGGCGGGCGTCGAGGTCAGGATCGACGAGTACCCCGACATGCAGCACGTGTTCCAGTTCATGGCCGGCGCGGCGCCCGAGGCCGACGCCGCCATCGAGGACATGGCGCGCTGGATCAAGCCGCGACTCGGCCTAAAGTGAGAGCGGGAGGACGATCATGCAACCATCGCCCGACAGCCCGATCCGCGCCTGGGCCTGAACAACTCGATCAACGAGACGCTCGACGTCCTGCTGATCGGCGCCGGCTTCTCCGGCCTGTACCAGCTCCATCGGTTGCGCGAACTCGGCTTCAAGGTCCACCTCGTCGACGCCGCCTCGGACGTCGGCGGCATCTGGCACTGGAACTGCTATCCCGGTGCCCGCGTCGACTCGCACTGCAACATCTACCAGTTCTCGTTTCCCGAGATCTGGAGGGAGTTCGAATGGCGCGAGCATTACCCGAACTGGGCGCAGATGCGCGAGTACTTCTACTTCGTCGACGAGAAGCTCGGGCTGAGCAAGGACATCAGCTTCAACACCCGGGTCCAGTCGGCGCTGTGGGACGAAGCCCGGCGCGAATGGACGGTGCGCTGCATCGGTCATCAGCCGATCACGGCGCGTTTCGTCATCGCCAACCTGGGCTTCGCCGCCAAGCCCTACGTGCCGCCGATCGACGGGCTCGACAGCTTCGAGGGGCCGGTGCATCACACGGCGCTGTGGCCGCAGGAAGGGGTCGACCTGCGCGGCAAGCGGGTCGCCGTGATCGGCACCGGCGCCAGCGGCGTGCAGGTCGCGCAGGAAGCAGCGCTGGTCGCCCGCCAGGTCACCGTCTTCCAGCGCACCCCCAATCTGGCGCTGCCGATGCAGCAGAAACAGTTCGGTGCCGAGGACAACCGGCGGATGAGGGAGCAGTTGCCGGCCGCGTTCGAGCGGCGCGGCCAGACCTTCGCCGGCTTCGATTTCGATTTCGTGCCGAAGAACGCCGTCGATCTGACGCCGCAGGAGCGCGAGGCCGAGTACGAGCGGATGTGGCAGGCCGGCGGCTTCCACTTCTGGCTGGGCACGTTCCAGGACACGTTGTTCGACGAGAAGTCGAACGCCTACGCCTACGATTTCTGGCGCCGCAAGGTCCTCGAGCGCGTCAAGGATCCGGCGGTGGCCGAGATGCTCGCGCCGGCCGAGGCGCCGCATCCGTTCGGCACCAAGCGGCCGTCGCTCGAGCAGTGGTACTTCGAGATCTTCAACCAGGACAACGTGAAGCTGGTCGACATGCGGCGTACGCCGATAAGGGTGACCGCGCGCGGCATCGTAGCCGGCGATGAGGAAATCCCGTTCGACATCATCGTGCTCGCCACCGGCTTCGATGCCGTGACCGGCGGCCTGACGAGCATCGATTTCCGCGGCATCGACGGCCGGACGTTCAAGGAGGCCTGGTCCGACGGCACCCGCACTTTTCTCGGCGTCGCGACGGCGGGCTTCCCCAATCTGTTCTTCGGCTACGGCCCGCAGTCGCCTTCGGGCTTCGCCAACGGCCCCAGCAACGCCGAGTATCAGGGCGAGCTGATCGTCGAGCTCGTCAGCTATCTGCGCGATCGCGGCATCACGCGCATCGAGCCCGTGCCCGAGGCGCAGGAGCAATGGCGAAAGCTGATCGCCGATTTCTGGGACGCCAGCCTGTTTCCCCGGGCCAAGTCCTGGTACACGGGCGCCAACATTCCCGGCAAGAAGGCCGAGAGCCTGAACTTCCCGCTGGGCCTGCCTACTTATATCGCCAAGTTCAAGGAAAGCGCGGCCAACGACTACGCGGGTTTCGCGCTGGCCAGGTAATCGGCCCGTTTACTTACCGGCCCGGCTCCGCCGGGTGGACATCGATCCGGCTCCACGGAGCGGGTCTCGACACAAAGGATGGAGGTGTACGAATGGAACGCGTCAAGAACAAAGTTGCCCTGGTATCCGGTGCTGCCATGGGAATCGGGCAAGCCCAGTCCGAGCTTCTCGCAGCCGAGGGTGCCCACGTGTTCGTCTGCGACCGCGAGGAGAAGATGGGCACGCAGGTCGCCGACGGCATTCGTGCGAAAGGCGGCAAGGCCGATTTTCTCGAGCTCGATGTCACGCAGGAGACGGACTGGGGCGCTGCCATCGAAGCGGTCCGCGCGAAGGCCGGGCGCCTGGACGTGCTGGTGAACAATGCGGGTGTGCTCCTGCTCAAGCCGTTGCATGAAACCG
>JASGFT010000214.1:0-7333 GCA_047605425.1 Burkholderiaceae bacterium
CACCCGAGGGATTGCCCGGGTTACCCGGGTTCTCGCCGCCACCCGAGGGATTGCCGGAATTTCTTCCGCCCGGGATCTCGATCCTGATCTTGCCGACCGCCTCGCCGCCCTCCTGATCGCACAGGCGATACGAGAACGTATCGGTCACCGTCTGTCCGGCCGGAATGTCGAGATCGGCATGCGGTACGTACGTGTACGTACCGTCGCGGTTGATCACCAGGTCGCCGTAGTTGCCGTGCACGACGTCGCCGACATGCTCGCGCGCGATGTCGGTCGGCGACGAGGCGTCGCCGGGAACGACGCCTTCGATCGTCAGCGTATCGCCGTCCTTGTCGTAGTCGGCGCCGTTGCCGTGGCCGTCGGGCTGCAGCACGGTGCCGTCGGTGATCGAGGTCTCGGGCGTCGTCTGGCGCACGTGCTCGAGGCCGACCGGCGGGGTGTTGACGCCGAGCAGATGGATCGTGATCGTCGTCGTCGCCGTGTGGCCATCGCAGTCGGCGACCGTGTACGTGAACACGTCCTGCGCGCGCTCGCCGCGCGCCAGGTCCCTGCCCGCCTGGTTGACGACGTAGCCATAGCTGCCGTCGGGTTGCAGCGTCAGCGCGCCGTACTGGCCGCCGATCGCCGTGCCCACCGCGCCGCTGACGTCGGCGCCCGTGTCGCCGGCCCGGACGCCGACCACGTGCAGGCCCTCGCCGTGGTCGGCCTGGTCGTCATGCCACGGCGTCGCGCTGTCGTGGTCGCCGCCGATCGCCTTGCCGTCGGTGATCGTGTCGGCGTTCGTGATCCAGTACTCGTCCGGATTGGCGTCGATCGAATGACCGCCGGCGCCGCAATCGGTGATGCTGATCGTGATCGTCGAGATCGCCTCGCCGCCCCGGTCGTCGCACAGCTTGTACGAGAACACGTCGTGCAGCGTCTGGCCGGCGCCCACCGTCAGGCCGTCGTCCGGCTTGTAGCAGTAGCTGCCGTCGGCCTGCAGCCACAGCGTGCCGTGCTGGCCGTGGATCGCCTCGCCCAGGCCGGTGCGCGGCACCTCGTCGACGTCGGTCTTCGCGCCGGCGGTCACGCCGGTCAGGTGCAGCGCATCGCCATCGGGATCCGACGCGGGCGTATTGCCGTGCCCGTCTTCGTGCAGCACCTGGCCGTCCCAGATCTTCTGGCCGGGCGCCGTGGTCCGCGCGTTGTCGTGGCCGACCGGATCATGGTTGATCGTGCAGTTCGTCATCACGGCGGGCGGCGCCGCCGGCTCGGCGTGCTGCGCGTCGACATGGGTCGGCACCATCGCCTCGGCGGTGGCCGGCGCCGCGCCGTCGAACAGCATCCGGGGCTCGACCGCGAACGCGGTCAGCCGGGACCGGCGCGGCGGCGCGCCGCCCGGCACGCTGGTTTCGCGCTCGCGCGCCATCCCGAAACTCTTGGCGATGGGTTTCAACAGAAACATCAGAGATCCTCCGTCCGAAGGCAGGTTCCGCTCGATGCGGATCAGGCCTCGAATGTATGTGACCCGACGAACGGTCGCCGTGAAATCCTTAACGGTCGACGTCGGTACCCGCTGGCGACGGGTTCAGGCTGGCTGGTTTTCTTGTATGGCTGGCGGTCGCGCGGCCGGCGACGACTCGGGACGCGGGCCGCGGCGATGGATCAGACGGATCGACGAGTCACGGAAGCTCCCCTGTTTGTCGAGATCGACGACGACCGGCGTTGTCTACCGCGTCGGTCAGGATGACGCGAATCCACTTTCTGACGAGCCTTCGAATTCCTCGCGGATCACGGTGTTCTCGAACACCGCGTCCGACAGGTTGACCGCGGCGTGATCGAGCAGCCGGATCGCCCGCAGGATCTCGCCCTGCTCGCCCAGCAACTGGAAATCGGCCAGCAGCTTCTCGAATCGCGCGCCCAGCAGCCGCGCCATGACGCCGGCCGCCCGCTCGGGCAGGCAGCCGTACAACAGCATCCAGCCGCCGCCGTCGTGCTGCGTGAACAGGCAGTTTCGCCCGCGCGACAGCGCGCCGATGACCGCGCGCATCGCCTGCGGCGAGACCGCGCTGAAGCGCACCAGGCACACCGGCACGTCCAGCGTCGACGCGCGGCCGAGCATCTCGGCGACGTGACGGCGAAAATCGGCCACGCCGACCACCTGCGAGGCCTGGTCCAGGTCGGCGCCGTCGAGCAGCCGTTCCAGGTCCGGCTCGTAGTGGCGGCTCGACAGGGTTCCGCGCAGCGACTCGGCCATCGCCAGCGCGGCCTGCCCGGACACTTCCTGCGGGATGATCATGTTCATGCCCAGGCGCATCAGCGCGGCCACCTGCGGCACGCGCAGCCGGGCGCCGCATTCGCGCACGACGATGCGCAACTGCGGGCGCGGCGTCGCGCGCAGGACGGCGACCGCCTGCGCGAGCTCGCGCAGCGACGACATCTGGTCGAAATGCAGCAGGACGGTGCCGCCGACGATCGTGCGCGCCTTGTCGACCGCGTCGAGCATCGTCTCGGCCTGCATCCAGCCGTTGGCGGTCTGCGGAAAATCGACGGTCGCGCCCTGCGTGGCCAGCAGCACCTCGTGCCGCGGATCGATCGTCTTGCGGCCGAAGACCGGCCGGGCCTTCAGGCCGCCGTCGACGATCTCCAGCGAATAACTGGCCCGCGTCATCGCGCCGGTCGCGCCGAACCAGTGGATGACGTCCAGGACCGCCTGGTCGTCGGCCTCGCGCACGAAGGCCAGCCCGGCGAAACGCTCGGCCAGCCCGGACAGCGCCGACGATTCTTCCAGCGGCCGCGCGAAGATCGCCAGCAGCGTGTGGTCCCGCTCGCCGACCCAGGCCTGCACCGAACCGCCGACGCTCTGCGCGCCGGCCGCATCGTCCAGGCGGAAACCATCGTCGGCGCCGTCGAGCACGATCAGCGAGCGCGCCGGCAGGTCCAGCCCCTGCAGCGCCCGCGGCAGGCGACGCGGACCGTCCGCCCGCGCGTCGGCGGCGCCAAGCTCATGGATCGTCAGCAGGCCACCCCGCTCGAACTCGGCCAGCTCGACACCGTTGAGCGCCAGCTTGCGCAGGAACTGGCGCGGATCCTGCGGCGTCATCACCGCCGCCGACGCTCCGGCGCGCAGCGCCTTGAGCAGGGCCGCGCCGATCAGCGCCAGCCGTACGCCCTGCTGCGCGATCGCGACCGCGTAGACCATGCCCGCGGCCAGCCTGCCCAGGCGGACGGGCGCGCCGTCGAGGCCCAGTTCGAACGGCAGCGGCCCCGCGGGCCGGGACGAGGACGAAGGAAGATCTTCCAAGGTGCTCATGCGCGGATTGTAGGCATACCGGCCGCGCGCGCTGACGCTTTTCGGATCGGCGTCCGACCAGGGGTCGGTATCGCGTCGCGTACGCGCCACAGTGGCCGGACCGGCACCGGTGACCGGCGTTTTGGGGGCGGTCATCGAGCCGCCGTACAATTCCCAGGGCGCACCGGGTCCGGCCCGGATGCCGATCGCCGCCGCCCGCTTCCGACACCCCCTCCTCTTCCCGGACTCCCCGCCATGCGAACAGATCAAGGATTGGTCATCCAGCGCTCCGACTACCGGCCGTGGCCGTTCGCGATCGATCGCGTCGCGCTCGCCTTCGACCTGGACCCGGCCGCGACCCGGGTGACGACCGAGGCCCGGGTGCGGCGCGTCGGCGCGCCGGACGCCGCGCTCGAGCTGGCCGGCGACGGGCCGACGCTGCTCGAGGTGCGCATCGACGGCCGCCCGCTGGCGCCGGACGCGTTCACCTGCGACGCGTCGCTGCTGCGCATCGCCCGCGTGCCCGACACGTTCACGCTGACCGTCGTCACCCGCATCGATCCGAGCGCCAACACGACGCTGATGGGGCTGTACGTCTCCAACGGCAACTACTTCACGCAGTGCGAGGCCGAGGGCTTCCGGCGGATCACGTTCTTCCCGGACCGCCCGGACGTGATGACGCGCTACACGGTCACGATCCGCGCCGACGAGGCCGCCTGCCCGGTGCTGCTGTCCAACGGCAACCTGGTCGCGCAGGGCGACTGCGACGATCGGCCCGGCTGGCACTGGGCGCGCTGGGAGGATCCGTTTCCGAAACCGAGCTACCTGTTCGCGTTGGTCGCCGGCCGGTTCGCGGCGCGCGAGGAGCGGATCAAGACCGGCTCGGGCCGCGACGCGCTGCTGCAGGTCTGGGTCGAGCCCGGCAACGAGGACAAGACCGGCCACGCGATGCAGTCGCTGATCCACGCGATCCGCTGGGACGAGCAGCGCTTCGGCCTCGAACTGGATCTCGAACGCTTCATGATCGTCGCGGTCGGCGACTTCAACATGGGCGCGATGGAGAACAAGGGGCTGAACATCTTCAACACCAAGTACGTGTTCGCCAATCCGCGCATCGCCACCGACGCCGACTTCGCCAACATCGAAGCGGTGGTCGGCCACGAATACTTCCACAACTGGACCGGCAACCGCGTCACCTGCCGGGACTGGTTCCAGCTCACGCTCAAGGAAGGCCTGACCGTCTTTCGCGACCAGGAGTTCTCGGCCGACATGCTGGCCGCCAGCGCCGCCGACGAGGCGGCCGCGCGCAGCGCCCGCGCCGTCAAGCGGATCGAGGACGTGCGCACGCTGCGCTCGGTGCAGTTCCCCGAGGACGCCGGGCCGATGGCGCACCCGATCCGGCCCGACAGCTACCAGGAGATCAACAACTTCTACACGGTCACCGTCTACGAGAAAGGCGCCGAGGTGATCCGGATGCTGCAGACGCTGGTCGGGCGCGACGGCTTCCGCAAGGGGATCGACCTGTACTTCGCGCGGCACGACGGCCAGGCGGTCACCTGCGACGACTTCGTCGCGGCGATCGCCGACGCCAACCAGCGCGACCTGACGGTGTTCGGCCGCTGGTACTCGCAGGCCGGCACGCCGCAGTTGCGGATCGACGGCCATTACGACGCGGCCGCCCGGCGCTACCGGCTCGACGTGCGGCAAACCTGCGCGCCGTCGCCGGGCCAGCCGGCCAAGCTGCCGTTCCACGTCCCGCTGGCGGTCGGCCTGATCGGGCCGGACGGCCGCGACCTGCTGCCGGCGACCCGCGTGCTGGACCTCACGCAGGCCGAGCAGCAGTTCGTGTTCGACGGCATCGACGAAGAGCCGGTGCCCTCGCTGCTGCGCGATTTCTCGGCGCCGGTCGTCGTCGAGTACCCGTATACGACCGCGCAGCTCGCGTTCCTGGCCGCGCACGACAGCGATCCGTTCAACCGCTGGGAGGCGATCCAGCGGCTGGCCACCGACTGCGTGCTGCGCGTGCTCGCCGGCGCCGAGTTGCCCGCGCAGGCGGGCGCGCTGGTCGACGTGCTGCGCGCGACCATCGAGGACGAGAGCCTGGACCCCGCGTATCGCGAGCAGATGCTGATCCTGCCGACCGAGGGCTTCACGGCCGAGCAACTGCCGGTCGTCGATCCGGCCGCCGTCCGCCAGGCGCGCAACGCGCTGCGCCGGCACATCGGCCAGCGGTTGCTCGAGCTCTGGCGTGGGCTGCACGCCCGGCTGGCGCCGACCGGTCCGTATTCGCCCGATCCGGTGCAGGCCGGCCGGCGCGGACTGCGCAACGCGGCGCTGGGTTTCTGGATCGACAGCGGCGACCCGGCCGCGCAGGCCGCCGCGCTCGCGCAGTACCGCGCCGCCGACAACATGACCGACCGGCTCGCCGCGATGCAAGGGCTCGTCAACAGCCCGTCGGCCGACCGCGAGCTGGTGCTGGCCGATTTCGCGGTCACCTTCGCCGACGAGCCGCTGGCGATGGACAAGTGGTTCATGCTGCAGGCCGCCGCGCACCGCCAGCCGGGCGACGCGCCGGTGCTCGCGCGCGTGCGCACGCTGCTCGAGCACCCGGCGTTCTCGATCCGCAACCCCAACAAGGTGCGCGCGCTGATCGGCAGCTTCTGCAACGGCAACCTCGCCGAATTCCATGCGGCCGATGGCTCGGGCTACGCGTTCTGGCGCGAGCAGGTGCTGCGGCTCGACCCGATCAACCCACAGGAGGCCGCCCGGCTGGCGCGCGCGCTGGACCGCTGGCGCAAGTTCACCCCCGATCGCCGCCAGGCGATGAAGGCCGCGATCGAGCAGGTCGCCGCGGCGCCGGGGCTGTCGGCCGACGTCGCCGAGATCGTCACCAAGGCGCTGGCGAGCTGAGAACCCGAGCTTCCGGCCAGCCGACGCCCGCCGTTCACTCAAAAAAAAGGACCAAGATGAAGAAACACATCTCCCTCACGCAATACCTGGTGGTCAAGCAGCGCGAGAAAGGACTGATCCCGGCCGAGCTGCGGCTGCTGATCGAAGTGGTCGCGCGCGCCTGCAAGCGGATCAGCCATTCGATCAGCAAGGGCGCTCTGGCCGACGTGCTCGGCGAGGCCGGCACCGACAACGTCCAGGGCGAGTCGCAGAAGAAGCTCGACGTGATCGCCAACGAGACGCTGCTCGAGGCCAACGAATGGGGCGGCAGCCTCGCGGCGATGGCGTCCGAGGAGATGGACGACCCGCACCTGATCCCGACCGAGTACCCGCGCGGCGAGTTCCTGCTGCTGTTCGATCCGCTCGACGGATCGTCGAACATCGACGTCAACGTGTCGGTCGGCACGATCTTCTCGGTGCTGCGGATGCCGGACGACGGCAGCGAGGCCAGCGAGCGGAGCTTCCTGCAGAGCGGCGAACGCCAGGTGGCCGCCGGCTACGCGATCTACGGCCCGTCGACGCAACTGGTGCTGACCGTCGGCGACGGCGTGGCCAGCTTCACGCTCGATCGCGAGACCGGCGCCTGGCTGCTGACGCAGGACAGGATGACGATCCCGGCCGACACCAAGGAGTTCGCGATCAACGCGTCGAACATGCGCCACTGGGAAGCGCCGGTGCGCCGCTACGTCGACGAAATGCTGGCCGGCAAGACCGGACCGCTGGGCAAGGACTACAACATGCGCTGGGTCGCGTCGATGGTCGCCGACGTGCACCGGATCATGACCCGCGGCGGCATCTTCATGTACCCGCGCGACGCCCGCGAGCCGGACAAGCCCGGCAAGCTGCGGCTGCTGTACGAAGCCAACCCGATGTCGTTCCTGATCGAGCAGGCCGGCGGCGCCGCGACCAACGGCACGCAGCGGATCCTGACCGTGCAGCCGACGCGGCTGCACGAGCGGGTCGCGGTCTTCCTCGGCTCGAAGAACGAGGTCGAGCGCGTGACCGGCTATCACGCGCGGGGATGACGGCCGGCGAACGGATCGGCCACGCCCGATCCGTTCGTGACGACGGACGCCGGACGCCGGACGCCGGACGCCGGGCACCTGACGCCGG
>JASGFT010000215.1:0-7324 GCA_047605425.1 Burkholderiaceae bacterium
CCGCGCCCGGCCCGGCGCGCGTCGCAGGAGAGCGCGATCGCGCTCGCCGCGGCCCGGACCGGCGTCGCTCGCGCCGCGGTTTACGCCGTCTTTCGATCGTGGACTCCCATGCCCGACACCCGCCTCGCCGCTGCCGCGCGCGGACAAGACCTGGCCGAGCGCCTGATGCGCTGGCTGATCGACGAAGCCTGGCGTGCCGGCTGCTACAAAGCAATGCTGCTGTCGGGCGCGCAGCGCGACGGCGCGCACCACCTGTATCAGAAGCTCGGCTTCGACGGCGACGTCGAACGCGGCTTCGCGCTGAAGCGCCCGGACGATCGAATCTGATCGATTCGGAACCCGAGTGACGAGTCGTCCGGGCCGGGCGCGTTCGCTACAGCACGTAGGGCTCGCGAATCCCCGGGTCGTCGGCAGGAAAGTCCTTGGTATTGCGGGTGACGAGCAGCCGCCCGGCAGTCTGCGCCGTCGCCCAGATCACCGCGTCGGGCAGCTTGATCCGATGCGCTCGCCGCAACGCCACCGCTCGATCGGCGATTTCGTCGTCCAAGGCGATGACCTCGAAGCCTTCGAGGAAACGCCGGGTCGGTTCGACCAGATCGGCATTCGCCCCGACCATCACCTCCATCCACGTGATGATGCTGATGGCCCGGCTTTCGAAGCGCTCGATTTCCTCGCGGGCCTGCGTGACGGCGTTCAGATGGTCGATGAGGATATTGGTGTCGAATAGCGCGCCTACCATTCGCGACGCACCTTGGCCTGATAATCGAGGCCATCGATCCGACGCTCGCCCCACAGGCCGAAACCGCCCTCTACTTGTTCGCGATGGTGGCGATCCAGATAATCGTCTATCGCCGCCCGGATCAAGGCGGCACGGGACTGGCGCATCCGTTTGGCAAGAGCGTCGAGGACCTCGACCTGGGCATCGCTGATGTCGATCAGGGCTCGCATCGCGTACTCCAATGAGCGATATGGTATATGTATATCATATCAAGATTCGGGCGCTTGGCCATCGGCAGCGATCGACTCGAACCGCCCAAAGGAGCAATGATGAGGAGAAGTCTCGACGAACAGGCGGCCATGGCCGTCGTGCCGCGAACGGCCGCGACGGTGCTGATCCTGCGCGATGCGAACGACGGCCCCGAGGTGCTGATGGTCCGGCGCTCGCCGAACGCATCGTTCATGCCGGGCGCCTACGTTTTTCCGGGCGGTGCCGTCGACGACGACGATGCGCAGCCGGGCACCGATGAATCCGACGAGCAGATCGAACGCCGAATCGGCAACGTGCTGGGCGTCAACGGTCGCGCGCGGGCCTTCGCGGTCGCGGCGCTGCGCGAGTGCTTCGAGGAGTGCGGCCTGTGGCTGGGCGTCGACAGACCGTTCGATTCGATCGCGCTGCGCGCGAAACTGCACGGCGGCCTCACGATCGGCGAGATCGCCCGGCTCGGCGATCTGCCGCTGGCGACGTCGGGCCTGCACCCGTGGAGCCGCTGGGTCACGCCGCTGGGGATCCCCAAGCGCTTCGACACGGCGTTCTTCGTGTGCCGGGCGCCCGATGGCCAGACGCCGACCGTCGACGAAGGCGAAACGACCACCCTCGCCTGGGTCCGTCCCGAAGCCGCGCTCGCCTCGCACTCGCAGGGCGACTTCCAGATGGAGTTCGCGACGGTCTCGACCGTGCGCTCGCTGGTGCCGTTCGCCCGCAGGTCGGTCCACGCGATCTTCGAGCATGCGCACGGCCGGCGGGCGCTGCCGACGATCCATCCGCGGCTGCGCCTGAACGCCGAGCGGCACATCGTCGGCGTGGCGATGCCCGGCGAGGCCGGCTACGAGACGCTGTTCGGCGACGGTTGACGCCGGCGGACGCGCTGCTCGGCGCGATCCGGTTTCTTCCGGGCGAATTACCCGGCATCTCCGGGGCGAATCGATCAGCGCTTGGCCAGCACGCGCTCGACGAACTCGAGCCGGTCCTGACCCCAGAAGCGCTCTCCGTCGATGACGAAGGTCGGCGAGCCGAACACGCCGAGCCGGACCGCCTCGTCGCTGTATGCCCGGTACGCGTCCTGCACCGCTTGCGTGGTTTCGGCCGCCTGCAGCGCGCGGCCGTCATAGCCGTTGGCGTCGGCGATCGCGATCCGCACCGCCGGATCGGCGATGTCGCGGTCCTCGGCCCACAGCGCGCGCAGGATCGCGTGCGACAACGGGAACGCGTCGAGCCCGGCCTGCTGCGCGGCGATCACCATCCAGCCGGCCCACTTGTTCCATCCGTCCGGCTTGCCGTCGGCCGGATAATGGCGCGGCACCGGATTCAGCGGCATGCCCAGGTACTCGCTCCAGCGCACCAGTTCCAGATGATGATAAGTTCGACGGGCCTCGGGCCGCGTGCGCAGCGGGATCCCGCCGGTCTGCGGCACGACCGCCTGGAAGTCGAACGGCTTCAGGACCAGCGTCGGATGATGGCGGCGCACGATGTCCTGCAGGCGCGGACCGGCGAAATACGCCCACGGCGACGACAGACTGTAGAAACAAGAGAGTTCGGTCATGAGTGATCTTCCTTCGGCATCCGCGCGGCCAGCCAGTGTAGAACAACCGCCGCTGGTGCTGCCGCCGCCGATCGTGCCGGCCGTGCCCGACCAGGCCGCGCTGCGGGCACTGCGCGAGCGCGCGCGCGACGATCTGGCGATGCTGAACTTTCCGGCGCCGGACTGGGTCCCCGGCGCGCCCGGGCGCGCGCCGTCGCAGGTCGACGTGCTGATCGTCGGCGGCGGCATGTGCGGCCAGACGGCCGCCTACGCGCTGCTGCGCGACGGCGTGCGCACGTTCCGCATCGTCGATGCCGCCGCTCGCGGCGACGAGGGCCCGTGGGGCACGTTCGCGCGGATGCTGACGCTGCGCAGCCCCAAGCACCTGACCGGCGCCGACCTCGGCGTACCCTCGCTCACTTATCGCGCGTGGCACGAAGCCGCTTATGGCGTCGAGCACTGGCAGTCGCTGCACAAGATCACGACGCTGGACTGGCGCGACTACCTGCTGTGGGTGCGCGAGACCGTCGGCGTCGCCGTCGAGAACGGCGTGCGGATGACGGCCGTGCGGCCGCGCGACGAGCACGTCGAGGTCGATCTGGTCGGCCCGGACGGACCGCAGCGCGTCACCTGCCGCAAGCTCGTGTTGGCGATGGGCCGCGACGGCAGCGGCGGCGAACGCTGGCCGCGGATCGACGGCCTGGATCCGGCCTCGCCGGCCCGCGCCGGCCGCGTGTTCCATTCGGACGAAGCGATCGACTTCGCCGCGCTGCGCGGACGCCGCGTCGCCGTGCTCGGCGCCGGCGCGTCGGCCTTCGACAACGCGGCCGCCGCGCTCGAAGCCGGCGCCGCGCAAGTCGACCAGTTCGTGCGCCGGCCGTTCCTGCCGCAGGTCAACAAGTCCAAATGGACGTCGTTCCCGGGTTTCCTGCACGGCTTCATCGATCTGGACGACGCGCGCCGCTGGGCGTTCTACACGTACATCTTCGACGAGCAGGTGCCGCCGCCGTGGGAGTCGGTCCAGCGCTGCGACCGGCATCCGCAGTTCTCGCTGCGCTTCGGCCGCGGGTGGCAACGGATCGACCTGGACGGCGACGGCGTGCGGATCACGCCGACGGCGGCGGCCGACGTCGGCACCGGCACCGGCACCGGCACCGGCACCGGCACCGGCACCGGCACCGGCACCGGCAATGGCACCGGCAATGGCAATGGCAATGGCAATGGCGCCAGTGTCGGTCACGGCAACGGCGATGACGACGCGACGCTCGCTTATGACGCGGCCATCGTCGCCACCGGCTTCGACGTCGACCTGACGCGCCGGCCCGAGCTGGCCGGGATCGCCGGCGACGTGCTGCGCTGGGCAGACCGGATCGGCGCCGAACGGGCCGCCGCGCATCCGGAGCCGGCTCGGTTTCCGTACCTGGGCGACGGCTTCGAGCTGCGCGAGCGCGTGCCCGGCACGGCCCCCGGGCTGCGCCACGTCCATCTGTTCAACTGGGGCGCCACGATGAGCCACGGCGCGATCGCCGGCGACATCCCGGGGCTGGGCCTGGGCGCGACGCGGCTGTCGCACGCGATCGTCAAGGCGCTGTTCGTCGCCGACGCCGATCGGCACTACTCACGGATGCTCGCGCACAACGAGGACGAACTCGCGCAGACGCGGCGGTTCGTGCCGTTGGACGAACGGGAAACGCGAACGGCGTGACTCGCCCGCGGGCCCGGGATGGGCCCGGGATGGGCCCGAGGTGGGTCCGCGGTGGGCTCGCGATGAGCCCGCGACGGACCCGCAATAGGCCCGTGACGGCCCGCGAGCAGCGACGGACCGAACCGTGCCGGCCCCCGCCCGGTCAGTCGACGCTAGCGCCCACCGCCTTGACGACCGTCTCCCACTTCGCGCGATTGGCCTTGACCGTCGCCTTGAACCGCTCGGGCGTCTCGTAGTGCGGCGTGTTGCCGTCGGCGATCAGCTTCTGGCGGTTGTCAGGATCGTCGAGCGCGGCCTTGACCGCGAGGTTCAGCCGCTCGGTGATCGCCGGATCCATGCCTTTCGGACCGAAGATCGCGAACCAGGTCGTGCTCTCGAACCCGGGCAGGCCGGCCTCGGCGATCGTCGGCACGTCGGCCAGCGCCGGCACCCGCCGCGCGGTCGACACGCCGAGCAATCGCACCTTGCCGGCCTTGGCCTGCGCGAGCACCGTCTGCACCTGGTTGAAGATGCAGCACACCTCGCCGCGCAACACCGCCTGCAGCGCCTCGGGTCCGCCCTTGTACGGCACGTGCACCATCTGCAAACCGGCCTTCGCGTTGAACTCGGCGAACGCCAGGTGCGTGCCGGTGCCGTTGCCGGTCGACGCGTAGTTGTACTTGCCCGGATGCGCGCGGACCTCGTCGATGAGCTCGCGCACCGAATGCACGTCGATGACCGCCGGATTGATCGTCAGCACGTTGGACACGTCGATGACCGGGCTGATCGGCGTGAAATCGGCCTCGACGTCGAACGGCAGCCGCTTGTACAGCGTGGCGTTGACGCCGTGCGTGGCCGAGGTGCCGAACAGGATCGTGTAGCCGTCGGGCCTGGCGTTCGCGACGAACTCCGACGCGACGTTGCCGCCGGCACCGGCCTTGTACTCGATGATGATCCGCTGGCCGAGCTGCGCTTCCATCACCGGCTGTAGACGGCGCGCGACGACGTCGACGCCCGAGCCGGGCGGGAAGGTCATGATCATCGTGATCGGCGCATGCGGCCAGTGCGTCGGCTCGGCGATCGCGAAACCGGCCGCGGCCATCATCACGCCCGCGACACCACCAGCGATCCAGGCCGCGAGCCGACGCGACAAGTTCCGCCCGCGAGGCGCTCCGCTGCCGGACACCCGTGCGTACTGCGTCCGTTCGTACCGCGTCCGTTCGGACAGCGCCTCGTCCGTCGGCTGTTTCATTGTCCACCCTCGCCTCATGCCCGGCTCCTTCTTCGATGATCGCGATGCAGCCGCGACGATACGCCGGGCCGGCCGGGCTTGCACGGCGCGGGTCCGACCCGGTTTACCTCGCGCCCGACCATCACCGCCTGGACCGAACGAATGTCACGCTACCCGGGTGTCGAGGTACTGGCCCCGGGACCATGCACACGCAGTTCGGCTTCCACCTCACCGTCCAGCACATGCCGCGCGAGCACCCGGCGGATGCTGTCCGCATCCAGCCGCCCGTACCACACGCCCTCGGGATGGACGATCATCAGCGGGCCGTGGTTGCACGGGTACTGGCAACTGGTAGCAGCGCGGCCATCAGCACGCGCGGCAGGCGGATCATCCAGACGATCTGGTAATGCGGCATCGCTCCGTCGTCGAGCGCCGAGGCCAGCCCCGCGTACTGCAGCAGTTGCTGGCGCACGACGGCCCAGACCTGCCCGATGCCCAACTGCGCCGAACCCCAGGTCACGCCCGCGAGCACGGCCAGCGCCAGCAGCACGAGGAGCAGCAGGGCCCAGGGCCAGGCCGACGTCTTCATGGCTTGAAATGCACCGGCGTGACGGTGATGCGCCGGTCCGGATGCAGGGCGGCCGCGAGGCGCTGGGCCGTCTCCACGTTGCGCGGGCCGGGCGTGGCCTCGGCATAAGTCATCACGAAAAAGCGCTTGTTGCGGATCGCGCTTACCGTCTGCAGCGCTTTCTTTTGCAGCAGGAAGCCGTTCTTGCCCTGGGCGCTGGGCTGACCGTAGTCGATGATGACGATCCACTCGGGATCGCGCAGCACCACGTCTTCCCAATTGCCCTTGGGCCAGTCGCTGGCGATGTCGTCGATGATGTTGCGCGCGCCAGCACCGCCGCGAGCTGCGGGCTGGCCTCCTTGCTCGCATAGACACCCGAATAGCCGCCCGGAACCCACTGGCTGTTGTAGGTCGAGGTGGCGTGGACGCGGTTGGTCAGATTGCGGCCGACCAGGCTCAGCGTGGTCCTGGAGTTCAGGTTCCAGCTCACGACCGCGTCGAGCAAGGTGTAGCTGGGCATGCGCCGGGGGGCGCTGTTGGCGTTGTCGCCGAAACGGTTGCCCACGTAGCGCGGGCCCAGCGACGCGCGCCAGTCATTGAACCGGTAATGACCCCACAGGTTGGCCCTCACCTTCGGCACGTTGGCCGGGCGGTTACCCGCGCGGTCGGCGCCGCCCGCTTCGATCAGCTCGTCGAACCTGGCCCTGACATAGGCGGCATTGGCTTCCACGCGGAACGCCTGGTTCACGCTGTACGCGCCAGCCAGCTCCAGCCCTCGCGAGGACTGCTTGCCGCCCTGGAAGGACAGCGCCGCGCTGTTCGGGTCGCGCGTGATGATGTCGTCCTTGTCGATGTGGAACAGCGCGGCCGTCCATTCGCCGCGGCCGCCCTCCAACTTCTGCTTGAAGCCGACTTCCTGCTGGCGGCCCTTGCTGAGCGTGAAGCCGGTCTGCGATGCCGCGATCGACAGCAGGCTGGTCACCGGGTCGTGCCCGGTGGTCATCTGCGCGTAGACGCTGGCGTGCGGCGTGATCTTGCAGGTGGAACCCAGCCGCCACGAGGTGCCGTTCAGGTCCTTGTCGAAACCCGTACCGGCGACCAGGTCCTGGCGCGAGAACTCGTACCAGTCGCGCCGGATTCCGGCCATCAGCAGCCAGTGGTCGTCGATCCTCCACGCGTCCTCGATGTACAGCGCGTTCTGCTTGAGCGTCGAGGCCATGCGAGGCAGGTACGGGTCGGGACTGATCCAGGTGCCCGGCACCGGATCGAAAGCCGACACGGTGGAGCTGCCGGAGTACGGCGAATTGCTGGTGTTGCGGAAG
>JASGFT010000216.1:0-7295 GCA_047605425.1 Burkholderiaceae bacterium
CTCGGTCGCCGACGAGCTCGAGGTCGACGACGACGCCGTCGTCGCCGCGCTGGCCGAGTTCAACGGCGTCGGGCGCCGCTTCCAGCGCTACGGCGACCTGGCGGCGCCGGCCGCGCAGGGCGGCGGCTCGTTCGCGATGATCGACGACTACGGCCACCACCCGGCCGAGATGGCGGCGACGCTGGCGGCCGCGCGCGGCGCGTTCCCGGGCCGGCGCGTGCTGCTGGCGTTCCAGCCGCATCGCTACACGCGCACGCGCGACCTGTTCGAGGACTTCGTCAAGGTGCTGTCCAGCGCCGACGGCCTGCTGCTGGCCGAGGTCTACGCGGCCGGCGAATCGCCGATCGTCGCCGCCGACGGCCGCTCGCTGGCGCGCGCCGTGCGCGTCGCCGGCAAGGTCGAGCCGGTGTTCGTCGAGGACATCGCCGAGATGCCGCGGGCGATCCTCGACCAGGTCGCCGACGGCGACGTCGTCATCGCGATGGGCGCCGGGTCGATCGGCGGCGTCGCCGCCCAGGTCAAGGCGATCGCCGACGGCGAGGCGCCGATCGAGCCCAACAAGGAGTCCGCGGCATGAGCGCCCCGTCTTCGTCCCGTGATCCGCGCTTCGACAAGGTCGCCGTGCTGCTCGGCGGCCGTTCGGCCGAACGCGAGATCTCGCTGCGTTCGGGCCAGGGCGTGCTGGCCGCGCTGCGCCGCCAGGGCGTCGACGCGCATCCGTTCGATCCGGCCGAGCGGCCGCTCGAGGACCTGGCGCGCGACGGCTTCGCACGCGCGTTCATCGCGTTGCACGGCCGCTACGGCGAGGACGGCACCGTGCAGGGCGCGCTCGAGCTGCTCGGCATTCCGTACACCGGCTCGGGCGTGATGGCGTCGGCGATCGCGATGGACAAGGTCATGACCAAGCGCATCTGGCAGACGCACGGCCTGCCGACGCCGCGCTTCGCCGTCGTCGCGCGCGAGAACGCGGCCGATCCGGCGCGCTTGCGCCGGATCCCCGACGAGCTGGGCCTGCCGCTGATCGTCAAGCCGCCGCACGAAGGCTCGACAATCGGCATCACCAAGGTCCAGGGTTACTCGCAGGTCCAGGACGCGTTCGCGCTGGCCGCGCGCTACGACCACGAGGTGCTGGCCGAGGAGTTCATCGACGGCGCCGAGCTGACGATCGCGATCCTGGGCACCGGCGAGGCCGCGCGCGCGCTGCCGATCGTCGAGATCCGCGCGCCCGGCGGCAACTACGATTACCAGAACAAGTACTTCACCGACGACACGCGGTACCTGTGCCCGGCGCCGCTGTCCGAGGACTCGACCCGGCGCATCCAGCGGATCGCCGTCGACGCTTACCGCGCGCTGGCCTGCGAGGACTGGGCGCGCGTCGACGTGATGCTGCGCAAGGCCGACGGCGAGCCGTACCTGCTCGAGATCAACACCTCGCCGGGGATGACCGACCACTCGCTGGTGCCGATGGCCGCGCGCGCCGAAGGCATCGACTACGACGAGCTGGTCGTGCGGATCCTGGCCGGCGCGAGCCTGAAGCTCGATGGAGACGCGCGATGAACCTCTGGCACAACCATCGGCTGCTGAACGGGATCGCCAGCGCGCTGGTGGCGATGGCGTTCGTCGCCGTGCTCGGCAGCGGCCTGTACTGGATCGTGCAGCGGCCGCAGTTCACGCTCAGGCACGTCGTCATCGAGCCGGCGCCCGGCTATGCGTTGCGCCACGCGGCCAGCCACACGCTGCGCCGCACCGCCGAGCGCAGCGCGGTCGGCAACTTCTTCACGATCGACCTGGACGTCGTTCGCCATACGATGCGATCGGTGCCCTGGGTGCGGCAGGCCAGCGTGCGCCGGGTCTGGCCCGACACGCTGGTGATCGGCATCGAGGAGCACCAGCCGCTGGGCATCTGGGGCGAATCGCGGCTGATCAACACCTTCGGCGAGCTGTTCGTCGCCAGCGTCGGCGAGGCCGAGAAGGACGGGCCGCTGCCTATGCTCAGCGGTCCCGACGGCAGCGAGCATCTCGTCATGAGCCGCTACGAGGACCTGCGCCGCTGGCTGGCCGACCTGGGCCGCGTGCCCGAGGCGGTGACGCTGTCGGCGCGGCACGCGTGGACCGTCACGCTGGACGACGAGACCACGCTGGTGCTGGGGCGCGACCAGGGCGTGCCGATCGAGGACCGCGTCAAGCGCTGGGCGGCCGTGTTCCCGCGCGTGCAGGAACAACTCGATCGCAAGGCCGAGGTGGTCGATCTGCGTTACCCGAGCGGATTCGCGATCCGCTCGGTCAAGCTGCTGGCGGCCGAAGGCGATAGCGCGAAAGCTCCGGGCAGCGTGTCCGTGGCCAAACTGAACAGATGAGAAAAGCATGGCAAGAGATTCCAACGACCTGATAGTCGGCCTGGACATCGGCACGTCCAAGATCGTGGCGATGGTGGCGCAGGTGTTGCCCGACGGTCGTTACGAAATCGTCGGTCTCGGGCACCACGAGTCGCGGGGCCTGAAGAAGGGCGTGGTCGTCAACATCGAGACCACCGTGCAGTCGATCCAGAAGGCGCTCGAAGAGGCCGAGCTGATGGCCGACTGCAAGATCCGCAACGTCTATACCGGCATCGCCGGCAGCCACATCCGCAGCTTCAACTCCAGCGGGATGGTCGCGATCAAGGACAAGGAGGTCACCGAGGCCGACGTCGCGCGCGTGATCGAGACCGCCAAGGCCGTCAACATCCCGACCGACCAGCAGATCCTGCACGTGCTGCCGCAGGAATTCATCATCGACGGGCAGGAGGACATCCGCGAGCCGATCGGTATGAGCGGCGTGCGGCTAGAGGTGCGCGTGCACATCGTCACCGGCGCGGTGTCGGCCGCGCAGAACATCGTCAAGTGCGTGCGCCGCTGCGGCCTGGAGGTGCAGGACCTGGTGCTGCAGCCGCTGGCCTCGAGCAGCTCGGTGCTGACGCAGGACGAGATGGAGCTGGGCGTGGCGCTGGTCGACATCGGCGGCGGCACGACCGACATCGCGATCTTCACCGGCGGCGCGATCCGCCACACGGCGGTGATCCCGATCGCCGGCGACCAGATCACCAACGACGTGGCGATGGCCCTGCGAACGCCGACGCCCGAGGCCGAGGAGATCAAGCTGCGCTACGGGATCGCCAAGCAGGTGCTGGCCGACGCCAACGACAAGCTCGAGGTCCCGGGCATCGGCGACCGGGGGCCGCGCACGCTGTCGCGCCAGGCGCTGGCGGCCGTCATCGAGCCGCGCGTCGAGGAGCTGTACGCGCTCGTGCACCAGGTGATCCGCGAATCGGGTTATGAGGAGTTGCTGTCGTCGGGCATCGTCATCACCGGCGGCAGCAGCCTGCTGCCGGGCATGGTCGAGTTGGCCGAGGACATCTTCCTGAAGCCGGTCCGCATCGGCATGCCCGAGTACCGGGGCAAGCTCGCCGACGTCGTGCGCACGCCGCGCTTCGCGACGGCGGTCGGCCTGCTCGAGCAGGCGCGCCAGTCGCGAGCGCGCGGCCGCAGGGTCGCCGAGCAGACCGGCTCGTTCAGGGAGACGCTGCGCAAGATGAAGGAGTGGTTCCTTGGCAACTTTTGATCGAGGTTCGTGATGGGTCAACGGACTCGGCCCTCTTGCGAAGGGCGCTCCGCGGCAGCGCGGACGCACCTCTCGCATAGGGTCGAGTCCGTTGCCTCATCGTGTTTCAGACAAGAAGCACGAAATGTGGTGACAAGCGGTTAGAGTTCGGGTAATTAGAAGCAGTCCTTAGTCCATTCATCCAGTCAACAGTCGAACGGAATGGGCGAAGCGAGAAGCGGAGGCGAACCGCTTGTCGTTTCCCTCTTTCCGCCCAAGGAGGTCAGCATGTCGTTTGAAATGATCGAGTCCGAAATGGAAGGCGCCGTCATCAAGGTCGTCGGTATCGGCGGGGCGGGCGGCAACGCCATCAACCACATGATCGCGCGCGGGGTCGAAGGCGTCGATTTCATCGTGATGAACACCGACAAGCAGGCGTTGAACCGCACGCTCGCGCAGAACACGATCCGGCTCGGCGAGCTCGGCCTGGGCGCGGGCGCCAATCCGACGGCGGGCCGCGCCGCGGCCGAGGCCGCGCGCGAGGAGATCCGCGGCGCGCTGGCCGGCGCGAACATGGTGTTCCTGACCGCCGGCATGGGCAAGGGCACGGGGACCGGCGCTTCGCCGATCGTCGCCGAGGTGGCCAAGGAGATGGGCATCCTGACCGTCGGCGTCGTCACCAAGCCGTTCGACTTCGAGGGCGCGCGCAAGACCAAGATCGCCGACGAGGGCATCGATTCACTGGTCGAGCACGTCGATTCGCTGATCGTCGTGCTGAACCAGAAGCTGTTCGACGTGATGGACGAGGACGCCAGCCTCGAGGACGCGTTCCGCCGCGCCGACGACGTGCTGCACAACGCGGTCGCCGGCATCGCCGAGATCATCAACGTGCCGGGCCTGGTCAACGTCGACTTCGCCGACGTCAAGACCGTGATGGGCGAGCAGGGCAAGGCGATGATGGGCATCGGCGAGGCCGCCGGCCTCGATCGCGCCCGCCTGGCGGCCGAGCAGGCCGTCGCGTCGCCGCTGCTCGACGGCGTCGACCTGTCGGGCGCGCGCGGCGTCATCGTCAACATCACGGCCAACAAGAGCCTGAAGCTGCGCGAGACCAACGAGGTGATCAACACGATCAAGGCGTTCTGCGCCGACGACGCGACGATCATCCACGGCACGGTGTTCGACGAGGACATGAACGACAAGCTGCGCGTGACCGTCGTGGCCACCGGCATCGGCCGCCGCTCGGCCAGGCCGCAACTCGTGCACAAGCCCGAGCTGCGCACAGGCACGCACGACGTGCCGCTGGGCGTCGGCGGCCTGTCGGCCGGCTATCACAAGTACGACACGCCGACCGTCTGGCGCGATCCGCGCGCGCAGGCCTCGGCCCGCGTCGCGGCGCTCGAGGAGAGCGGCGTCGAGCGGCTCGACATCCCGGCGTTCCTGCGCAAGCAGGCCGACTGAGCCCGCCCCCTCGGCGGCCGATCGACGGCGGCGCCGTCCGCGCCGGCCGGCGCTCGCCTGCCGGAATCGGGGCGCCCGGCTACAATCGAGGGATTCCGCCGCGGCCGCAGACCGTCGTCCGCGGCCCGGCCCGCCGCGCGGTCGCCGGCGGCCGCGTCCGCTGTTCGCGCCAGGCCTTATCGACCAGCCGCTGGTCACCAACGAGGAGAGCGAACATGACGATCGAAGTGGGCGACCGCCTGCCCGAAGCGACGCTGACCGAATTCATCGAGGTCGAAGGCAACGGCTGCGCGCTGGGGCCGAACGCGTTCAAGGTGTCGGACCTGGTCAAGGGCAAGAAGATCGCGGTCTTCGGCGTGCCCGGCGCGTTCACGCCGACCTGCTCGGCCAAGCACCTGCCCGGCTTCCTGGCGCGCAACGACGCGCTGCGCGCCAAGGGCGTCGACGAGATCTGGTGCCTGGCGGTCAACGACGCGTTCGTGATGGGGGCGTGGGGCCGCCAGGAGCAGACCGCCGGCAAGATCCGCCTGCTGGCCGACGGCAGCGCCGATTTCGCGAAGAAGCTCGGATTGGAGCTGGACCTGGGCGCGCGCGGCATGGGCATGCGGATGCAGCGCTTCTCGATGCTCGTCGACGACGGCGTCGTCAAGCGGTTGAACGTCGACGCGGGCGGCAAGTTCGAGGTCTCCGACGCCGACACGCTGCTCGGGCAGCTCTGACGGCCGCCCGGAAATCCGCCCGTTCGGCACGGTTTTTCAATCCCGAGGACACTCGCCCGATGTTTCGCCAACGAACGATCAAATCCCTGGTCCACACGACCGGCGTCGGCATGCATTCGGGCAAGCGGGTCGACCTGACGCTGCGGCCCGCCGCGCCGGATACCGGCATCGTCTACCGGCGCGTCGACCTGACGCCTCCGGTCGAGATCCCGGCGCGCGCCGAGAACGTCAACGAGACGACGATGGCCTCGACGCTGACGGCCGCCGACCAGGGCGAGGGCCGCAAGATCAAGGTCGCGACGATCGAGCACCTGATGTCGGCGCTGGCCGGCCTGGGCATCGACAACCTGTACGTCGACGTCACGGCCGACGAGATCCCGATCCTCGACGGATCGGCCGGCTCGTTCGTGTTCCTGATCCAGTCGGCCGGGCTCGTCGAGCAGCCGGCGTTCAAGAAGTTCGTCGAGGTGACGCGGACGGTCGAGGTCCGCGAAGGTGACAAGTGGGCGCGGCTCGAGCCGCATTTCGGCTTCAAGCTGCGCTTCTCGATCGATTTCGGCCATCCGGCGATCGACGCGACCGGCCAGGTCGTCGAGATCGATTTCGCGAAGATGTCCTACGTGAAGGAGATCGCGCGCGCGCGCACCTTCGGCTTCATGCAGGAGGTCGAGATGCTGCGCTCCAAGGGCCTGGCCCAGGGCGGCAGCTTCGACAACGCGATCGTCATGGACGAGTACCGCGTGCTCAACAGCGACGGCCTTCGCTTCAGCGACGAGTTCGTCAAGCACAAGATGCTCGACGCGATCGGCGACCTGTACATCATCGGGCATCCGCTGCTGGCCTCGTATTCGGCGCACAAGTCCGGCCACGCGTTGAACAACAAGCTGCTGCGCGCGCTGCTGGCCGAGGACGCCTACCGGATCACTCAGTTCGTCGCGCGCCGCGAGGGACCGCCGATGTTCGCTCTCGACTGGAGCGCCGCCTGAGCGGGCGGGCGGCCCGGACGCGATGATCATCGCGATCCGCTACCTGATCATCCTGGCGGCGCTGAGCGCCGTCAGCTACGCGGTGCTGTACGTGTGCAAGGGCCAGCCCCGGTATCTGCGCTGGTCGCTGCGGATCCTGACCGGTTCGCTGATCGGCGCGCTGGTGTTCTTCATCGGGTTGTTCATCGAACGGCTGACCGCCTGATCGGGATCCGTGACCCGGCGTGTGTTTCAGGCCGAGCCGGCGCGCGAACGGTTCCTCGCCGACGCCGGTCTCGCCGAGCGGCAGCACCGGCAGGTCCGATGCGGCGACGACCTGCAGCTCGTGCAGCCGCCGGTTCACCGCGTCGCTCTCGCCGAGGATCTCGCCGTCCTCGCGCCGCACCGGGCCGCACCGGGCCGTCGCCGCCGACCGGCGGCGCCATGCGGATCGCGCGCGGCTCGGCCTCGAGCCGCGTCTCGCGGATCGCCGTCTCGACCAGCCGCTGCTGGCGCACGGCCATCGGCGGTTCGATGGACGGGGCGGTAGTAGCAGCTGGGTGGTCAATGCGACGGC
>JASGFT010000217.1:0-7280 GCA_047605425.1 Burkholderiaceae bacterium
GGCAGGCGGCAGGCGGCAGGCGGCAGGCGGCAGGCGGCAGGCGGCAGGCGGCAGTCTGGTGTCGTGAATCAGAAATTCGGCGAACTTCTGATTCACGGCCCAGGAGTCTGCCCCCCTCTTCCGCCGCGCAGACTCTTGGGTCGTCGGACTCTGGCAAGCGGGCGCGCGCGGGGCGACGGCCTATTCGGATCCGGATCCGTCGTCGGCGCGCTCGGGTGACAGGCGGCGCGCCCGCGCGGGACGCCCCTTGACGCGTCCCTGGTTCAGCCGCTGCAGCGCGGTGTCGGCGATCGCGCGGTCGACGGCGACGTAGCTGTCGAAATCGCCGATCGTGATCCGGCCGATCTGTTCGCGGCGCAAGCCCAACTCGCCGGTCAGCGCGCCCTGGATGTCCGCCGGCCGGATCTTGTCCTTGCGGCCGCCCATCAACTGCAGCGTGACCATCGGCGCCCGCAGTGGGGCATCGTCGGGCGAAGCGTCCGGGTGCCGGTCGTCGAGCCGCGGCAATTCGTCGCAGGCGATCGGTGTCCCCAGTAGGCGCTCGATCGCCGCGAGGCGGCGCGCGTCGCGCGGGCCGACGAGGCTCAGCGCCAGTCCCGGCTGGCCGGCGCGGCCGGTGCGGCCGATCCGGTGCAGGTGCACGTCGGGATCGGCCGCCAGTTCGGCGTTGACCACCGCCGGCAGCGCGTCGATGTCGAGGCCGCGCGCCGCGACGTCGGTGGCGATCAGGACCGGGCAGCTCCGGTGGTTGAACTGGATCAGCACCTCGTCGCGCTCGCGCTGCTCGAGCTCGCCGTGCAGCGTCAGCGCGTCGATGCCGTGCTCGCGCAGCGTGGCGGCCAGCTCGCGGCAGCGGTGCCGGGTATTGCAGAAGACCAGCGCGCCGCCCGGACGATGCTGTAGCAGCAGCCGGGAGACCGTCGTCCAGCGCTGCGATTCCTCGATGCGCACGAAGCGTTGCGTGATGCGCCGCGCGTCGGGGGTCGATTCGAGCCGGACGATCCGCGGATCGCGCAGGAAGCGCTCGGCCAGCTCGGCGATGCCCGGCGGGTAGGTGGCCGAGAACAGCAGCGTCTGCCGCTCGGGCGGGCAGCCGTCGGCGATCCACGCGATGTCGTCGTGGAATCCCATGTCCAGCATCCGGTCGGCCTCGTCGAGCACCAGGCCGCGCAGCCGATGCAGCGATAGGCTGCGCCGTTGCAGGTGATCGATGATGCGCCCGGGCGTGCCGACGACGATGTGCGCGCCGTGTTCGAGGCTCGCCATCTGCGGCCGCATCGGCGTGCCGCCGCAAAGCGTCGTGACCTTGACGTTGGTTCGCGCGCGCGCCAGCCGGCGGATCTCCTGGGCGACCTGGTCGGCCAGCTCGCGCGTCGGGCACAGCACCAGCGCCTGGACCGCGAACCGGCGCGGATCGAGCCTTTCGAGCAGCGGCAGCGCGAACGCGGCCGTCTTGCCGCTGCCGGTGGCCGCCTGCGCGAGCAGGTCCCGGCCCGCCAGCGCGGCCGGCAGCGCGGCGGCCTGGATCGGCGTCAGCGCGTGGTAGCCGTTGTGGCGAAGATTGGCCAGCGTCGCCGCGCGCAGCGGCAGCGCGTCGAACGGCGAGCCGGGCGCGAGGCCGTCGACCGGGGCGGTGGCACGGGTGGAACGGGTGGCGCGATCAGTGGGAGGCGCGCGGTCGGCAGCGGCGGCGCGGCCGAGGGGACCGGCAGAACCTGAAGGAGCGGCAGGGCTGGCAGGAGCGGTAGGACCGGCAGCGTGGGCCGAGCCGGCCGAGCCAGCCGAGCCAGCCGAGCCGACCGGGCCGGCAGGCGAATCGGTGACCGCAGGCGTGGCGGGGCGCAGGCGACGGAGCATCACGCATTATCGCTGGTCACCCGGTCACCCGGTCACCCGGTCACCGCGGATGGCCGAGGCCGGGCGGCCTCAGCCGACGGCCGGATTCAGCGTGTACGTGCCGGTCAGGCTCGCCTGGTCGAGCACGTGTCCGTTCATCGCCGCGATGACGTTGGCGCCGGTCAGCGCGCCCGACACCTCGAGCTTCGGTACGTCCAGCGCGTAGACGGTGAACACGTAGCGATGCAGCAGCGCGTCGTTCCACGGCGGGCAGGGGCCGTCGTAGCCGTAGTAGTCGCCGCGCATGTCGCCGTCACCGGCGAACCAGCCGGTGTAGTCGTTGATGCCGTGGCGCATGCCGCCCGGCGCGTTCGGGCCGGCCTTGCCGCGAGGCACCACGCCATCGGCATGGCTGCCGGCGGCGATCTCGGTGGCCGTGGCCGGCACGTCGAACAGCAGCCAGTGGTAGAAATCCACGCGCGGCAGCGACGCCGGCACCGTGCGGTCTTCCTGGTTGACGTCGGTGCCGACGCCGGGCACGTCGGGGTCGTGGCAGACGACGGCGAAGGATTTCGTGTCGGCCGGCGCGCCGCTCCACGCCAGATGCGGGTTGCGGTTCTTGCTGAGCGTGACATGCGTCTTCGGGTCCGGCACCGCGAACGCGAATTCGCCGGGGATCGGGCTCATGTCGGAAAAGCTCGTGCTCGATAATTTCATCGATTCCTCCTTTCGGGTAAGGACCCCGCGCATCGTACAGCGCTCCATCCGATGCGGCCAGTTGGAGCCCGTCGGCCGGACCCGGTTAGAATCCGCCGATGTCCAAGGTTCACGATCAGGCGCGCGAGCTGGTTCGCCGGAGCGGTGCCCGCGTGACGTCGGCGCGGATCGCCGTGCTGGCCGAACTGCTGTCGGCCGGCGCCGCGCTGACGCACCAGGAACTGCGAGCGCGGCTCGACCGGCGACGGGACGACGACGAGCCGGACCGCGTTGCCGGCCGCGCGGCGGGCGCCGATAGTGACAGCGGCGGCCCGCCGTCGGCGCACGCGCTGGACCGGGTGACGCTGTACCGCGTGCTGGACTGGCTGGTCGACGCGGGGCTGGCCCACCGGGTGCCCGATCCCGATCGGGTGATGCGCTTCTCGGCGGGCGGCGAGGGCCGGGCGCCGGACGGTCATCACGGCCATTTCCGCTGCGACGTCTGTCAGCAGGTGTTCTGCCTGGCCGACAGTCCGCGCCTGCCCGACTGGGTCCGGCAATTGCTTCCGCCGGGGTTCGCCGCCGAGCGGATGGAGTTGACGGTCAGCGGGCGCTGCGCCCGCTGCGCGTAGCGCCGCCGTTCCGGCCCGGCCGTGCTTGCAATATCGAGCGATCGCCCCCATGTCCGGGGCTGTTTGGAGTTTACCCATGGCTGACAAGCACGTTCCCGTAACCATCCTCACCGGATTCCTCGGCAGCGGCAAGACGACCTTGCTGAACCGGATCCTCAAGGAAGACCACGGCCTGAAGATCGCCGTCATCGAGAACGAATTCGGCGCCGAAGGCATCGACAACGAATTGCTGCTGCAGAATCCCGAAGAGCAGATCGTCGAGATGAACAACGGCTGCATCTGCTGCACGGTCCGCGGCGACCTGGTCCGGATCCTGGGCGACCTGCGCGAGCGGCGCCAGGCCGGCGAGCTGCACTTCGACCGCGTCGTCATCGAGACGACGGGCCTGGCCGATCCCGGCCCCGTCGCGCAGACCTTCTTCATCGACGACGATGTCGCCGACTATTACATGCTCGACGCGGTCGTCGTCGTCGTCGACGCCAAGCACGGCGATCGCCAATTGACCGAGCACAAGGAGGCGCAGGAGCAGGTCGCTTTCGCCGACCGGCTGATGCTGTCGAAGGTCGACGTGGCCACGCCCGACGAAGTCAAGGCGATCAAGGCCAGGCTGGCGCGGCTCAATCCGCGCGCGCCGATCAAGGAAGTCCATTTCGGCAATGCCGATATCCGCGACGTGCTGGATCTGAAGGGTTTCAACCTGAACGCGATCCTCGACATCAATCCGGAATTCCTGTCGAGCGACGAGCATCATCACGACGATGCCGTGCAATCTTTCGTGTTCAAGTCCAACAAACCGTTCAATCCGTCCAAGTTGGAGGATTTTTTGTCCGGGATCGTCCAGGTTTACGGACAGGACATGTTGCGGTATAAAGGCGTGCTTTATATGAAGGGCATGGACCGGCAGACCGTTTTCCAGGGCGTTCACCAGATGATGGGGGCGGATCAGGGGCGGCGTTGGCAGCCTGGTGAGAAACCTGGCAGCAAGATGGTCTTCATCGGCAGGAACCTGCCGCGGGACATCTTCCTGCAGGGCCTGGAGCAGTGTCTGGCCTGACCAGGTTCGCAGATTCCTCTGACCCGGAAGGAGAGGGCAGTGGTACGGGGGGCGGCCGTCGATGGAGCGACTCAGCCTCATCATTGTTACGCGCTAGCAGGTACAGACTATGGCAGCAACCATCCGGGACAAGAAAGCTCTGACGGAAGCGGAGATCCTCGCGATGTCCGACAACGACTACATGAACGAGGCCCAGCTCGAGTTCTTCCGGCAGCGTCTGCAGCAGATGGAGCGTGACATCCTGCACAACGCCGACGAGACGACCGAGCATCTGCGCGAGACGGTCATCGTGCCCGATCCGGCGGACCGCGCGACGATCGAGGAAGAGCACGCGCTCGAGCTGCGCACGCGCGACCGCGAGCGCAAGCTGCTCAAGAAGATCCAGCAGTCGCTGGGACGGATCGACAGCGGCGACTACGGTTTTTGCGAAGAGACCGGCGAGCCGATCGGCGTGCCGCGCCTGTTGGCGCGCCCGACCGCGACCTTGTCGCTCGAAGCCCAGCAGCGCCGCGAACTTCGTCAAAAACTGTACGGTGATTGACGCTTTCGTGCCGCCGATCGTTAAGTTCGACGATTGGTGGTCACAGTCCGATACGCGGCACGAACCGGCGAAAGGCCCGCGCAACGCGGGTGCTACACTGATTTTTCGTTCCCAGCTTTCGTGCCAGGATTCGGAAAAAAGTGGTTTTCTCGCTTTTCGGTCGCAAGGATAAATCGCCGTCGCGCAAATCGTCCGCGGCGTTGACGCGTGGGCCGGACAGTGGGGTGCGGGTGCCGGTTTCGACGGTGCCGCCGACCGAAATCCAACGCGAGCTGGCGCGGCAGACCGCCGAGAAGATCGATCGGATCGAATCCGAGATGATCGCCGCGTCGCTGCCGGTGCCGCCGGCGCCCAGGCGCGTGCAGCAGCGCATCGAGGCCGTTCGCGCCGGCGCGGACGGCCTCGATCCGATGACGCTGCCGCCGCTCGAGATGCCGACCGACATCGTCGGTTCGGTGCCCGACGAAGAATTCCGCATCGTCGAAGGGCCGCTCGCCCCAGAATTCGAAGAGGCCGCGATCCTGTTCGCCAACGGGCAGGGCGAGGCGGCCGCCGCCACGCTGGCCTCGGTGCTCGTCGTCGGCAACGAGCTCGTCAGCAGCCAGCAGGGCTGGATGATGCTGCTCGACGTCTACCAGTCGCTCGGCTCCCAGGACGCCTTCGAGGCCGCGGCCATCGCCTACGCGGCGCGCTTCGAGGTGTCGCCGCCGGCCTGGCGCGGCGAGCACGCCGACGCGGACCCGGCCCCGGAGCGGTCCGCGCCGCCGGCGCGGGGCGGCGGCCTGGGCGTCGCCGTCATGGCCCGCCTGGACGAATCATTCGCCAGATCCTGCGAGCTGGCGGTGCGCGCGCAGCAGGGCAAGCGCTCGGTCACGGTCGACTTGACGGCCGTGCGGCAGGTCGACGCGACCGGCGTCTCGCTGCTGCTCGACCTGATCCGCCGGTTCAAGGCCGGCGGCGGCCGCTTGACGCTGGTCGGCGCGGCGGCGCTGCTCGACGCGATCAGGCCGCTGGTGCCGGTCGGCCGCCGCGACGACGGCGAGGACATCTGGATGCTGGCGCTCGAGTTGCTGCGGGTGCAGGGCCTGCGCACCGAGTTCGACGACCTGAGCATCGACTATTGCGTGACCTTCGAGGTCTCGCCGCCGCCGTGGGAGCCGATGCCGGACAACGTGCGCGAAGCGAGTGCCGGCGACGCGCAGGCGGCCGGAACCGGCCCGGGCGACGACGAGGCGGCATCTGGCTCGTCGATCGCGCCGTTCGCGACGACGCGCGGCCATCCGCTGGCCGGCCAGATCGCCGGCCGCGCGCAGAAGGAGCTCGAAGCGCTGCGCGCGCATGCCGAGAACCGCGGCGAGGTCGTCATCGATTGCCGCGACCTGGTGCGGCTCGATTTCGTCGCCGCCGGCGAGCTGCTGAACGAGATCGTGTCGATGCGCTCGGCCGGCAAGGCGATCGTCTTCGTCGACGTCAGCGCGATCGTCGCGGCGCTGCTGTCGGTCATGGGCATTCCGGACCTGGCCGAGATCCGCAAGCGACGGATCTGATCGGGTGGGTGGGTGGGCGGCCGGCCCGGCCAGCCCGACCTTTCTCCGGTCCTCTCCTTGCGGTCCGACCCTCTTCTCTTTATCTCCTCTCCTCCCTCTGGCCTACTCCTTACGTCGGCGCGGCCCTCGTCCCGCCCCCTCTTGCATTTCGCGCGCGGCGCCCGCATCTGCGCCGTTCACGGGTTCCAACCTAGGCGGAGCGACTGATGGAGCAATTTCACGGCACGACCATCGTGTCCGTACGGCGGGGCGAGCTGGTCGCGCTGGGCGGTGACGGCCAGGTGACGCTGGGTCACATCGTCATCAAGGCCGGCGCGCGCAAGGTGCGCCGCCTCTACCAGAACAAGGTGCTGGCGGGGTTCGCCGGCGGCACCGCCGACGCGTTCACGCTGTTCGAGCGTTTCGAGGCCAAGCTCGAGAAGCACTCGGGCCACCTGCTGCGCTCGGCGGTCGAGCTGGCCAAGGACTGGCGCACCGATCGCATCCTGCGCCGGCTCGAAGCGATGCTGGCGGTCGCCGACGCCGAGTATTCGCTGGTGATCACCGGCAACGGCGACGTGCTCGAGCCCGAGCAGGGCCTGATCGCGATCGGCAGCGGCGGCGCCTACGCGCAGGCGGCCGCGCGAGCGCTGCTCGAGAACACCGAGCTCGACGCCGAGACCATCGTGCGTCAGTCGCTGAAGATCGCCGGCGACATCTGCATCTACACGAACCAGCAGCACACGATCGAGACCCTGCCCGCCAAACAAGGACCGGCCGCCAAATGACGCAGATGACGCCCGAAGAAATCGTCTCCGAACTCGACAAGCACATCATCGGCCAGCACAAGGCCAAGCGCGCGGTGGCCAACGCGCTGCGCAACCGCTGGCGCCGCCAGCAGGTCGACGAGCCGCTGCGTCACGAGATCACGCCGAAGAATATCCTGATGATCGGGCCGACCGGCGTCGGCAAGACCGAGATCGCGCGCCGGCTGG
>JASGFT010000218.1:0-7201 GCA_047605425.1 Burkholderiaceae bacterium
TTCATGCTTACGCTGCTTGCGATATGTCGATGCCGTAATGGCGAGGGAACCGATCATATCCGCGCGGGGGCGCCGGCGAACGGCCAGAACTTATAGTATTTTCTGGCTTCGATAGGAGATTTTCGTCTTTGATCGACGATCTCCTCATCGCTTAGCTTGGCAGGACGCCGCTCGCTCGCGAGCGGCACGTTCACTCACCGATCGACGCGCAGGAGCGCACGCGAATGACCGATACGATTTCGATCGAGGCCCTCGACGGCCGAAGCTTCCAGGCCTTCCGGGCCGTCCCCGCATCGCCGAACGGACGCGGCCTGATCGTCCTGCCCGAGGTCTACAACGTCAACCGATGGGTACGTGGCGTCGCCGAGCGCCATGCCGCGCGCGGCTACACGGTGCTCGTTCCCGACCTGTTCTGGCGCCAGCGGCCCGGCGCGCACTACGAGTACGACCAGCCCGAGCCGGCGCGCGCTCAGGGCGAGGAGGTCGACGTCGACGCGGTCGTCGGCGACATCGGCCAACTCGCCCGCGCGCTGCGCCGCACGCTCGGCGGGCAGGCGGTGGTCGGCGTCGTCGGCTATTGCCTGGGCGGACGGCTGGCGGCGCTGGCGGGCGTGCGCGAGCCGGTCGACGCGATCGTGTCGTACTACGGCGTCAAGCTCGACCAGCACGTGGACGAACTGGCGCGGCTCGACAAGCCGGCGCTGTTCCATTTCGGCGGGCGCGATCCGTGGGTGCCGGCCGAGACCGTCGACGCGGTCAAGCGGACGCTGGCCGGCCGCGCCAACGTCGCGATCCACGACTACCCGCAGGCCGGCCATGGCTTCGACCGCAACGGCCATCCGCCGTTCGACGAGGCCGCGTCGGCGCTGGCCTTCGAGCGCACGACGCGACTGCTCGACGACGCGCGGCGCTGAACGCCGTTTAGCGACACTGAGCAGCGCTAATCGTCGCTGAGCGGCGCTAAGCGAAACCCAGCGCCGCCCGACCTGCCGTCGCCAGGATCACGTCGTTCTGCGGCGTGTGGATGCGGCTGCACAGCACGTCGCGATAATGCCGCTCGAGCGGATTGCGCCGCGACAGGCCGTGGTTGCCGGTCAGTTGCAGCGCCTGCTCGACGGCGGCGATCGCGTTGCCGGTCACCTGGTGCTTGAGCAGGCCGCTTTCGACGAGGCCCGGATCCTGTCCGGCGTCCACGCGCGCGGCCGCCTGGTCGAGCAGCATCCGGTTGGTCCACAGCAGCGCCTCGATCCCGCCGACGGCCTCCTGCATCCGCGGCAGGCTGGCCAGCGGCTTGCCGAGGCTGGCCGGCACGCGTTCGTTCAGGAAGGTCTTCAGCCAGGCGGCCGCCGAGCGCGCGACCGCGTCGTACAGGCTGCCCAGCAGCACGACCATCCAGGCATTGAGCGCGGCCTGCTCGCGCGCCGCCGGCGAACCCGCGACCGGCGCCCATTCGGCCGGCTGCCGCACGTCGACCGCGTGATCGCCGGGCAATGCGACCTCGTCGAACACCACGTCGTGGCTGCCGCTGGCCCGCAGCCCCAGGTGATCCCAGGTCTCGATGACGCGGATGCCCTTGGCGTCGCGCGGCACCAGGAACGTGCCGACCAGCGGCGCCTCGTCGTCGGTCCGCGCCCATACGGCCAGCCAGGACAGCGCCGGCATGCCGGTCGAGTAGGTCTTGCGGCCCGACAAG
This sequence comes from Burkholderiaceae bacterium, assembly GCA_047605425.1. Taxonomy (GTDB): domain Bacteria; phylum Pseudomonadota; class Gammaproteobacteria; order Burkholderiales; family Burkholderiaceae_E; genus JAKPAM01. Next base: position 1,694 of record JASGFT010000218.1, read on the forward strand.
CGCCAGCGGCCGTCGGGGCCGCGCCGGGCGATCGTGTCCGGCAGGCCGCCGCGCGCCGGCGAGCCGAGATCGGGCTCGACGCGCAGCGCGTTGATCAGCGCGCCGCGCTCGACGGCGCTGCGCAGCACCGCCTCGCGCAAGGCCTCGGGCCAGCGGCTGTCGGGGCGCGCGATCGTCTGGTGCTGCAGATAGGTCATCGTCAGCACCAGGGCGGTGGCCGCGTCGCCGGCGGCCACCGCGGCGACGATGCGGCGCGCATCGGTCAGCGAGGCCTGGCCGCCGCCGAACCGGCGCGGCACGACGGCGCCGATCAGGCCGTGCTCGTGCAGATCGGCGAAGTTCGGTTCGGGAAAGCGGCCGTCGCGATCGAACTCGGCGGCGTGCCGGGCGAATCGATCGGTCAGCGCCTGCAGCATCGCGTCGGTGGTCATGGCGATCATCGGAATGGGTCGGCCCCGACTGTATCGACGGTGCGCGACCGCGCCAACGACGAATATCGAATAACCAAATGCCCGATAACCAAATTCGAATTTCTTGGTTGGGCCGGCGCGCGGCCGTCGCTAAGGTATGCCGATCCGCATCCATCCATCGCATCGGGAGCCAGCGACATGAGCGTCGAATTCATCGGCATGATCCAGAGCCAGAAGCAGTCGGAGATTCATCCGGCCGAAGGACCGGTCGTCGACCGCGACTACACGCGAGCCTTCGCGCAAGCGCACGAGCAGGCCGGCTTCGATCGCGTCCTGGTCCCGCATCACTCGACGGGCCCGTCGGCGACGCTGACCATCGCCTATGCGGCCTCGGTCACCGAGCGCATCCACTTCATGCTCGCGCACCGCCCGGGTTTCACGTCGCCGACGCTGGCCGCGCGCCAGATCGCCACGCTGGACCAGTTCAGCGGCGGCCGCCTGGGCGTGCATTTCATCTCGGGCGGTTCGGACGCCGAGCAGCGGCGCGACGGCGATTACCTCGATCACGACCAGCGCTACGCGCGCACCGACGAATACCTGTCGATCCTCAAGCGGATCTGGACCAGCGACCAGCCGTTCGACCACGAAGGCGAGCACTACCGCTTCAGCGCCGGCTTTTCCGAAGTCAAGCCGGCGCAGAAGCCGCACGTGCCGATCTACTTCGGCGGCGCCTCCGAGGCGGCGATCGACGTGGCCGGCCGGCACGCCGACGTCTATGCGCTATGGGGCGAATCGCTGGACCAGGTCCGCGACCTGACGACGCGCATCCGCGCATCGGCGGCCCGCTACGGGCGCCGCGTCCGCTTCTCGGTGTCGTTCCGGCCGATCCTGGCGGCCAGCGAGGACGCCGCCTGGGCCCGGGCCGAGCAGATCCTGGCCCGCACGCGCGCGCTGCGCCAGGCCGCCGGCCTCGGCCAGGGCGATCCGCTGCAGAGCGAGGGCGCGCGGCGCCTGCTGGCCGCGGCCGAACGCGGCGATCGCGTCGACGGCCGGCTGTGGACCGCGATCGCCAGGGAGACCGGCGCGCGCCACAACTCGACCGCGCTGGTCGGCACGCCCGAACAAGTCGCGCACGCGCTGCTCGACTACTACGACCTGGGCGTCACGACCTTCCTGATCCGCGGCTTCGATCCGCTCGAGGACGCGATCGACTACGGCCGGCAGTTGATCCCGCTGACTCGCGAGCTGGTCGCCGCCCGCGACACGAACCGCTCGCCGAGCCGGCGGGCGGCCTGAAAGCTTGAGCGCCGGCGCGCGGCGCGGTCGGCGCGCGCCCCCTTTTCTCCTCTCCTCCCCCTCCTTCCTCATCGACCGGGCCGGTCGTTTCGACACCATGACATTCCGTTCCCCCTCTTCTCTGCGCGTGCTGCTCGGCGCGGCCGGCCTGGCGCTGGCCGCCGGCGCGCTGAGCCTGTCGTCGCCGCCCGCCGCGCAGGCGCAAGACGACGGCCCGTATCCGCACAAGCGGCTGCGGCTGATCGTGCCGTTTCCGCCGGGCGGCGCCGCCGACACGATCGGGCGCACGCTCGCCGCCCAGCTCGCCGAGCGGCTCGGCCAGCCGGTCGTCGTCGAGAACAAGCCCGGCGGCGGCACGATCATCGCCGCGCAGGCGGCCGCCGCCGCCGAGCCCGACGGCTACACGCTGTCGCTGGCGAGCACCGGCCAACTGGCGATCAATCCGGCACTGCATGCGCACCTGCCGTATCACCCGCTGAAGAGCTTCGAGCCGGTCGCGCTGGTCGCCGAGACGCCGTACGTGCTGTCGGTCTCCAGCCAGTCGCCGATCCGGTCGCTGCGGGACCTGATCGAGCGGGCGCGCCAGCAACCGGGCGCGCTGACGTTCTCGTCCTGCGGCAACGGCACCGTTTGCCACCTGACCGGCGAGCTGCTGGCGACGCAGAGCGAGACGCGCTTGACGCACGTGCCGTTCGCCGGCAGCGCCGCGGCGATCACCGCGGTGATCGGCGGCCACGTGACGCTCGCGTCGGACACGATCGCCGTGCAGGCGCCGCAGATCCGCGCCGGCGCGCTGCGGCCGCTGGTGGTCACCAGCACCCGGCGCAGCGGCGCGTTCCCGGACATCCCCAGCGCGGCCGAAGCCGGCTTGCCGGGCCTGGTCTCGACGTCGTGGTTCGGCATCGTCGTGCCGGCCGGCACGCCGCGACCGATCATCGAGCGGCTCAATCGCGAGATCGGCGCGTCCATCGCGACCGACGCCGTGCGCCAGCAGTTCGACACGCTGGGCATGGCGACGCTCGGCGGCACGACGCAGCAGTTCGCCAGCCAGATCCGCGCGGACCTGGACAAATGGGGCAACGTGGTCCGCGTGGCCAGCGTCAAGGTGGACTGAGCGACCGCTCCCCGCCGGAGACGCCCCGAAAGGCCACTGACCGCGTTACCGGTCTGGTCGCGCGACGGCCCGCGCCGACACGCGACCGAAACATTAGGCCATCCATCGGATCGCGCCCGCCGCGAGCGCGGGCCGCGCTGTCCTCGGCGAGCACCAGGCCCGAAGATCGGACGCATGCCATTCCGTCCGAGCCGGGGCCCGACATGAGCCAAGAAGTACTGCGCGACCGCCTGACCCGCCTGCACGAATCCCTCGATGCGCTGCCGCTGACCGGCTCGGCGGCCAACCGGGCCGAGGCGGCCGGCCTGATGCTGCAGATCGCCAGGACCTGGGACGAGCTGGGCGACACCGCGCGCGAGCAAGCGATGCTCGAACGGATCATCGATACCTTCGAGCACGACCCGCACCCTGACACCGCGCTGTCGGTCTGTATGGCGCTGCGATCGGCGGCGATCAATCACTACCGGCGCGACGAACTGCCGCAGGCCGAAGCGCTGAACCGGCGCGCGCGGGCCTTCGTCGGCCACCCGGACAGCCGCGTGCGCCGGCAGGTCCTGCGCACGCTGATCAGCTACGCGTCGTACCTGAGCGACCAGCGCCAGCACCAGGCCGAACGCCAGGTCTACGACGAGATCATCACCCGTTTCGCGGCCGACCCCGACGACGCGGTGCGCGAGCTGGTCGCGGTGTCGGCGTTCGACAAGGCCGTCACCGAAGACCAGCTCGGCGATCGCGCCGCCGAGGAGGCGAGCTACCGCTGGCTGATCGAACGGATGGGTCACGAGACCCAGGAGGCGATCCGCGTGCAGGTGTGCAAGGCGCACGTGAACCTGCTGTTCAACCGCCTGCGCGAAGGCGAGTTCGCGGCGGCGCTGCCGCACACCGACGCCGTGCTGAAGATCGCCGACGGCAGTCCTTACCCGGGTCTGCTCGACCAGATGGCGCGCGCGCTGTTCGGCGCGGCGCGGATCTACGATAACCAGGGCCGCCACGATCGCGAGCAATCGACGCTCGACGAGTTGATCGCGCGGATGGACGGACACGCGTGCGCGGCCGCCCAGGTCGGCCTGGCGACCGCGCTGGTGCGCAAGGGACGCGGACTCGAGACCGATTTCAACGACCCGCACGCGGCGATCCAGTGCTACCGCCGGGTCATCGAGCGCTTCGGCGACACGCCGCTGCGCTTCGACGGCGATCCGCGCGACGGCTGGGATGCGCGGCTGCACGAATCGATGATCCGACAGGTCGCGCTGGCGCTGCTGCATTCGGCCGAGGCGTATTGCGACCTGCGCGACTACGAGCAGTCGCGCGCGCTGATCGACGGCCTGCACCAGACCTATGGCCTGAGCGAGAACCCCGACGTGACCGAGGTGCTCGACGACGCGATGGCGCTGCAGCGGCGGATCGAACGGCTGTCCGGCCGCAGGAACGTGCTGCGCGGCCTGTTCGACCGCTTCGGACCGGTCGGCGCGAGCGGCGGCCGGACGCACTGACCGGCAAGCGATGCGCGGGCGCGCGCGGCACAGAGCGGCACAGAGCGGCGCTCAGCGACGTTGAGCGGTGCGACATCGAGCGAAACGCGACGCGGACACGACGTGCGGATCGACGCGTGGCCGACCGGCCCGACGGTGGCACATTAAAATGGTGGGCTTGCCGTCCCCAGGAGATGCCGGATGACCACCGCCCCGCAGCGCCCCCGCCGTTCGGCGATGTACGTGCCCGCGATCAACCAGCGGGCGATCGACAAATCGCGCCAGCTCGACATGGACACGGTCATCTACGACCTCGAGGATGCCGTCGCGCCGGACAAGAAGGAGCAGGCGCGCACTCAACTGGTCGAGGCCTTCCGCGCCGGCGGCTTCGGCCATCGCGAGACCGTGATCCGCATCAACGCGGCCGATACCGACGACCACGCGCTGGACCTCGATACCGTCGCGCTGTGCCGCCCCGATGCGGTGCTCCTACCGAAAGTGTCGAGCGTCGACGAACTCGCAGACGTATCGGGCCGGCTCGCCGCCAAGGAAGGCGGCACGGGCATCGGCGTATGGGCGATGATCGAGACGACCGCCGCGCTGTTGCGGCTCGAGCAGATCGTCGAGCGGGGTATCGCGCTGCGGCCGGCGCTGGGCTGCCTGGTCGTCGGCACCAACGACATCGCCAAGGAGACCGGCGTCGACCCGGGCGAGCAGCGGCGCTACCTGCTGCCGTGGCTGATGCAGATCGTGCTGGTCGCCAAGCGCCATGACGTGCCGGTGCTGGACGGCGTGTGGAACGATTTCTCGGACCAGGCCGGCTTCGACGCCGAGACCACGCAGTCGGTGCGGATGGCCTTCGACGGCAAGACGCTGATCCACCCGACGCAGATCGAGCCGGCCAATCGCCTGTTCTCGCCGGACGCGCGCGCGGTCGACGAGGCGCGCGCGATCGTCGCGGCGTTCGAGCTGCCCGAGAATGCCGGCAAGGGCGTGATCAACCTGAACGGCAAGATGGTCGAGCGGCTGCATCGCGATCAGGCGCGCCGGCTGCTGGCGGTCAGCGAGGCGATCGCGGCCCGGGGTTAGCGGCCGATTCGACCTTTGCGGGGGGTCGATCTTTGCGAGGGTTCGATTCGACCTTTGCGAGGGTTCGTCACAAGGGCGCCGGCCTCGTGGGTGGGGGGCGGCTGGCCAGAGGGAGCGGTCGTCGCTT
>JASGFT010000219.1:0-7135 GCA_047605425.1 Burkholderiaceae bacterium
CCCCCCCTCGCGCACCGGACGCCAACGCCCCGTGAACCCCCCCCCCCACCGCCCGACGCGCGCTCGTCACCGGCGCCAGCGGAGCGATCGGCGCCGCCATCGCCCGCCGACTGGCCCGCGAGGGCCATCATGTGATCGCGCACGCCAACCGCCAGCTCGCGCCGGCCCAGGCGCTGGTCGACCAGATCACCGCCGACGGCGGCAGCGCGCAGGCGGTCGCGTTCGACGTGACCGACGCGACCGGCTGCGGCCAGGCGCTGTCGGCGCTGCTGGCCGAAGGGCCGATCCAGATCCTCGTCAACAACGCCGGCATCCACGACGACGCGGTCATGCCCGGCATGCGCCGCGAGCAGTGGCTGCGCGTCATCGACGTGTCGCTGAACGGCTTCTTCCACGTTACGCAGCCGCTGCTGATGCCGATGCTGCGCACGCGCTGGGGACGGATCATCAGCCTGTCGTCGGTGGCCGGCGTGATGGGCAACCGCGGCCAGGCCAACTACGCGGCGGCCAAGGCGGGCCTGCACGGCGCGTCGAAGTCGCTGTCGCTGGAGGTCGCCTCGCGCGGCGTCACCGTCAACGTGATCGCGCCCGGCATCATCGAATCGCCGATGAGCGCGCACGCGTTCTCCGACGACGCGGTCCGGACGATGGTGCCGATGCGTCGCGCCGGCCAGCCCGAGGAAGTCGCCGCGCTGACGGCCTTCCTGGCCTCGCCCGAAGCCGGCTACATCACCGGCCAGGTCATCTCGATCAACGGCGGCATGGCATGACACGCGCACATGCCGTCACCAGGAGACACCGATGAGCGCCGACCGTCCGACCGATCCGGGCCCCGCGCCGGTCGCCGCCGCCTCGCTGGCGACGCCGGCCGGCGCCGCCGACGACGTGCCGCCGCATCCGGTGCTGAGCGACTACTACGGCGGGGCCGCCGATCGGCGCGACTTCGTCGGTACGATCTTCGACGAGACCTCGCCCGACTACGATCGCGTCGAGCGCTTCTTCGGACTGGGCACCGGCTCGTGGTACCGGCGCCAGGCGCTCGAGCGCGCGGGGCTGGTCCGCGGCATGCGCGTCATCGACGTCGGCTGCGGCACCGGCCTGGTCACGCGCGAGGCGGTGGCGCTGGCCGGCGATCCGGCGCGGGTGATCGGTGTCGACCCGAGCAGCGGCATGCGCGCGCAGGCGAGGCTGCCGGCCGGCGTGCGCCTGATCGAGGGCAGCGGCGAATCGATCCCGCTGCCGGACGCCAGCGGCGACTTCCTGAGCATGGGCTTCGCGCTGCGCCACCTGTCGTCGCTGTCGCGCGCGTTCGCCGAGTTCCACCGCGTGCTCGCGCCGGGCGGCCGCGTCTGCGTGCTCGAGCTGACCCGGCCGCGCGGCGCGCTGGCCACGCGGCTGCTGCGCGGCTACATGCGCGACGTCGTGCCGACGGTGGCCGGCTGGTTCTCGCGCAGCCGGCGCACCGACGAGGTCTGGCGCTACTACTGGGACACGATCGAAGCCTGCGTCGATCCCGAGACCGTGATGCGCGCGTTGCGCGAAGCCGGCTTCGCCGACGTGCGCCGCCACGTCGAGATCGGCATCTTCTCCGAGTACACGGCGACCCGCGCATAGCGTCGGTCGGTGTAGTACCTTTTCCTCCCTGCGGCAGCGCAACACGGCCGCAACCTCCCCACCTCGAATACTGGAGATCCTCTGCAATGGCGTTCAACAACAAGGTCGCAATCGTCACCGGAGCCGCCAGCGGCATCGGCCGCGCAGTCGCTCAGGCCATGGCCCAGCGCGGCGTGCGGGCAGTGGGGCTGGTCGACATGAACGAATCGATCAACGAGATCGCGACCGAGCTGAACCAGGCTGCCGGCCGCGACTTCGCCGTTCCGTTCCGCGGCGACTCCACCGACGAGGCCTTCCGCGCCTCGGTCTTCGATCGCCTTTCGGCCGAGCATGGCCCGGTCTCGCTGTGCGTGCCGGCGGCCGGCATCACGCGCGACGACCTCGCCGTGCGCGTCGACAAGAACACCGGCAAGGCGCGCATCTATCCGATCGAGCAGTTCAGGCTCGTCGTCGAGGTCAACCTGATCGCGCCGGTCTACTGGGCGCTCGACATGATCGCCCGCATCGCCGAGCATCGCGCCGCGACGGGGCTCAAGCGCTGGTCTCCCGACGAAGGCGTCCAGGGTTCGGTGGTCTTCATCGGCTCGATCTCGTCGCAGGGCAACCGCGGCCAGGTCTCGTACGCGAGCACGAAGGCCGGCCTCGAAGGCGCGGCGGCGACGATCACGAAGGAAGCGATGTTCCACGGGGTTCGCTGCAGCGTCATCCACCCCGGCTTCACCGACACGCCGATGGTGCGCTCGATGGGCGGCGACTACCTGGCCAAGAACATCCTGCCGTACACGCAGCTCGGTCGCCTGATCCAGCCCGCCGAGATCGCCGACGCGATCTGCTTCATGCTCACCAATGCCGCGGTCAGCGGCGAGCTGTGGGTCGACGCGGGCTGGCACGCGCCGGCCTGAGCCCGTCGGTCGCGGGGCCGGCGTCGCGCGGATGCCGACCTCGGCCCAGAGTCAAGGCTTGTAGACGATGCGCGACAGCACGGTGGCCGAGCCGATGATCTCGCGCGCGCGATCGTTCGCGTCCCAGGCCACCTGGTACTCGTCGAAGCTGCCGAGCCAGTAGCGCCAGACCGGCAGGTTCAGCGACGAGGTCTCGCTGGTCAGCGGGTAACCGACCGCCATGATGACCTGTTCCTTGGTCATGCCGACGCTCAACTGTCCGGCCTTGATCGCGCGCTGCACGGCCGGCGGGTAAGTGGCCAGCTTGCGCTTCGGATCGTCGGGCACGATCAGCTTGGCCGCGAATTTCTCCAGCGGCTCGTCGCGTCCGTAGTCGAGGCCGAGCCACATCGGACGCCCGTCGATCTCGGTCGTCACGCGGAAGCGGCCATAACCCTTGACCCGCGCCGGCGTGCCGAGCTCGATCATCGGCAGCCCGCCGTAGTTCGAGTCGCTGATCCAGTCGTTCTCGTAGTGCAGGTTGCAGCAGGTATAGCCGCTGGGCAGCGGCCGCTCGTTCGGCGCCGGCATCGAGGCCGTCGGTCCGGTCGAGGTCTCGCAGCCGGCGAGCATCGCCAGCGCGAGCAGCATCGCCGCGGTCGATCGCGGCACGCGCGCCGCCGCCGGTGGTATCGCCCGATCGTTCATGGTCATCGTTCTCCTGTTCCGACGGTTGATCCGTTCGCCCGCTCCCCTCAGGGCGAGGACGTCCATTTGCGCCACAGCAGCATCGGCAGGCGCCACGCGAAGCCGAACATCAGCCGCGCATGCATCCACGACAGCAGCGCATTGTCGCGGACGTACTTGAAATGCGAGACGCCGCCCTCGGCGGTGCTCAGGTAGCGCACCGGCGTGCCCAGGCTGATCGCCGGCACGCGGGCCCAGCGCAGCCGCACGACGGCCTCGACGTCGAAATCGAAGCGCCGCATCCAGCGCTGGCGCTGCATGATGCGCAACAGCGGGGCGATCGGGTAGACGCGGAAACCGAACAGCGAGTCGTCGACGCCCGTCCATAGCGTCTCCAGGTTGGTCCACCAGTTGGAGACCTTGCGGCCCTTGACGCGCAGCGCCGGCGCGTCGGCGTCGAAGATCGGCCGACCGAGGATCATCGCCTCGGGCCGCTCCTGCGACGCGTGCATGAAGCGGCCGATGTCCTGCGCCGGGTGCTGGCCGTCGGCGTCCATCGTCAGCGCGTGCGTGAACCCGGCGTCGCGCGCCGCGATCAGGCCGTGCAGCACCGCCGCGCCCTTGCCCCGATTGACCGGCAGCGCCAGCACGCGCACGCCCGGATCGTCGGCGAACGCCTGCTGGACGTCGAGGTCCGAACCGTCGGTGCTGCCGTCGAAGACGACCCAGACCGGCAGCCACTGGCGCCGCGCCTCGCGCACCGTCGCCAGCACCAGCGGCCCCGAGTCGTACGACGGGATCAGCACCAGGTGCGTGGCCGAGATCAACTGCGACCGGGGCGCGGCGCCCTCGACCGGGACGACGGGGACGGACGGCTTCGACGGCATCGATCAGCGATGGACGTGGCCGGATGCGTCGGCATCGGTCGCGCCGCCGAGCGCGCGCTCCATGTATTGCGCGACGTCGTCGACCAGCGTGTCCTTGCGCCGCACGACCTCGTCCGGCTCGAAGCGCGGCCCCAGGCGCGCCCGGTATCGCAGCGGAAACTCGGGCAGGCGCCACAGCGGCCAGCCCTTGCCGAGGAAGCGCGTGTTGGTATCGATGATCACGGTCTGCACCGGCGCGCCGGCGCGACGCGCGATCAGCGAGAACGCGCCGGTCAGCGGCCCGATCGGCTGGCGCACGCTGCGCGTGCCCTCGGGAAAGATCAGCAGTTGCCGGCCCTCGCCGACGGCCTCGACCGACGCGCGCACCATCGTCACCGTGCAGTCGTTGCGGATGTAGCCGCACATGCGCGCGCCGAGCCCGAACAGCAGGTTGCTGCCGACCGAGGCCTTCATGATGCAGGCCAGGTCGGGAAGGCGCGAGATCACCAGGAACGCATCGATCAGGCTCGGATGGTTCGGCGCGATGACCAGCGACGACTGGCCGCGCAGCGACTCGATCGCCGCCAGGTCCAGTTCGACCAGACCGGCCCGCTCGACGTGCGCGAGATAGGTCGAGAACAGTCGCGTCGCGCGCGCGCGCACGTACGGCGCGCGCTGCTCGACCGGCATCCAGCGCGTGCGCAGCCAGGAGCTGATCGTCACCCAGGCGACCATCGCCACCAGGCGCAGCATCGCGCCGGCCAGCCGCACGTAGTCGCGCAGCATCGCCAGCCTTCCGCGCACGCGTGCCGGCTCGGGCTGCGGCTGTGCCCCCGTCGCCGCCGCGTCGCAGGCCGGCGCCGTCGACGCGGGCGCCGATGCCGGGCGGGTCGCCGAAGCGGCCAGCGGCGGCTGCGCGTTCGAACCGATCTCGATCACGCGGCGCCCTCCGATGCGCTCGCCCGCGGCTCGGCATCGAGGATCCAGCCGTCCTCGATCCGCGCGAGGCCCTGGGCGGCCAACTCGTCGACCGCGCGCTCGAGCGCCTCGCGGCCCGGCACTCCGACCTGGCCGGCCGCGTCGGCGATGATCCGCGCCGACTCGGCCAGCGGCCCCAGCGCCGAGCGCGGCATCCGCTCGCGATCGAGCAGCATGAACTTGACCAGCACCTTGATCGCGCTGCGCGCGTTGCGCCGCGCATCGCCGCGCATCGCCGCGAGCCGGCCGTCGGCGATCGCCAGCGCCGCCGCCACGTCGTCGAACACCGGCCCGTGACCCGGCAGCACCAGGTCGACCGGCAGCGCGCGGATCAAGTCCAGCACCGCCCGCTGCTCGTCGAAGCCCGACTCGTCGGACAGCTCAGGGAAGATCACGCCGAAGCCGTTGCGCCACAGCGCATCGGCCGAGATCAGCAGCCGCGCGTCGGCGCAGTGGAAAATCAGCGAATGCGGGTGATGGCCGGGCGCCGCCAGCGCGCGCCAGCGCATCCCGCCCATCGTCAGCCACTGGCCGGGCGTGATCCGGCCGGCGACGGCGAAGCGCGGGCAGCGCTGGCCGGTCGCGCGGAACGTCAGCGCGTCCTCGTCCCAGGCGCTGGCCGCCGCGTATTCGGCTTGCGGGACGTAGATCGGGCAGCCGAACGCGTCGGCGATCGCCGCGTTGCCGCCGCAGTGATCCGAATGCAGGTGCGTGTTGATCAGCCTGGCGAGCGGCCGGCCGTCGAGCGCCGCGCGCACGCGCTCGACGGTGTCGGCCGCGTGCTTGACGTAGCCGCTGTCGATCAGCGTCGCGCCGCCGTCGTCATCGAGCAGCACGATCTGGTTGCACGACAGCCAGTCGCGCTGGATGAAGCGCACCGATGCCGGCAGGCGTTCGACCGGCGCCGCGCCGCGCGATCCGATGCTCATCGCCGCTCCCACACGCCGGCGTAGAAGCGCGCGATGTCCTGGAACGCGCGATCGAGCGTCGCGTTGCCGCTGTGGACGGCCTTGATCGGCCCCTGACCGGTGACGAGCATCAACCGCGCCGACAGCGGCCAGCGCACGAAGCGCGCGCGCGAGATCTCGTGCCAACTGTACCGCCTGGGAAAGAGGCCGTCCTGGCGGATGCCCTGCCGGTCGATCGTCGTCTTGCCGGTGACGATGAACCAGCCGCTGGCCACGACGACGACGAACGCCGATCCGATCAGGACCAGCACCGGCGTCGCCACGTCGTGCCGCCACAGCACCCATCCGCCGTACAGCAGCAAGCCGACGATCAGCTTGGCCGTCAGCAGCCGCGTGAACGGGCGATACGCGGGTCCGCTGACCGGCTGTTCGAACTGGCGCTCGGGCAGCAATGCCGTCATCCGGGAAGTCCTGCGCGAAAGGCGGCACTCGGTACGGGGCTCAGGCGGCGACCGCCGCGGCCTCGCGCATCCTGGTGGCCAGCGCGTTGCCGGCGCGCGAACCGCTCGGGCGGCCGAGGAATTCGGAGATCCACTGCCCGGCCATGACCAGCTTGCGCAGGTCGATGCCGGTCTCGATGCCCAGCCCGTGCAGCATGTAGACGACGTCCTCGGTCGCGACGTTGCCGGTCGCGCCCTTGGCGTACGGGCAGCCGCCCAGGCCGGCGACCGACGCGTCGAAACGATGCATGCCGATCCGCAGGCACGCGTAGACGTTGGCCAGCGCCTGCCCGTAGGTGTCGTGGAAGTGGCCGGAGATCTGCTCGAGCGGATACTCGCGCGCGGCCGCCTCGATCACGCGCGTGACCTGCGACGGCGTGCCGACGCCGATCGTGTCGGCGATGCCGATCTCGTCGCAGCCCAGATCGCGCAGCCGCCGCACGACGTCGACGACCGCGCCGACCGGCACATCGCCCTGATAAGGACAACCGAACGCCGTCGACACCGCCGCGCGCAGCCACAGCCCGTTGGCCCGGGCGGCCTCGGCGACCGGCCGGAAGCGTTCGATGCTCTCGGCGATCGAGCAATCGATATTGCGCTGCGAGAACGCCTCGCTGGCCGCGCCGAAGATCACGACCTCGGTCGCGCCGGCGTCCAGCGCGGCGTCGAAGCCTTTCATGTTGGGCGTCAGCACCGCGATG
>JASGFT010000220.1:0-6998 GCA_047605425.1 Burkholderiaceae bacterium
ACCTGCGCCGCGGCCTGGTCACGATGTGCGCGGCCGGCGGCATGGCCCCGGCGATCATCATCGAACGGGTCTGAACCCGGCGATGACGGCGGACGCGCTTGGCGTCCGCCGCGCGGGTGCGCGACGCCGCGCCCGCGCATCCCCCGGGCGGCCGAGGCCGCCCCTCGCGCAGGCCAGGCAGGCGCCTGCGCGCCCTCTCCCGCTTCCCCAGACGTCTGATTCCGCATCCACCCGGATGATCCGGCTCGGCCGGAACGCGCGCGGACGAGCCAATCGGCCGGGTTGATCGGCATGCCATCGACGTGATACTGTATTTTCATACAGTTATCATGAACCCGATCGACAGCCCGCCGCCCGCCCCATCGTGACGTCCGCCCGCATCCCTGCCGCGATCCCCGACTACGCCGAGCTGCACTGCGTCAGCCATTTCTCGTTCCTGAGGGGCGCGTCGCATCCGCACGAGCTGGTCGCGCGCGCCGCCCTGCTCGGATACCGGGCGCTGGCCATCACCGACGAATGCTCGGTCGCCGGCGTCGTTCGCGCCCACCTGGCCGTCAAGGCGCTGCCGGCCGCCGGGCTGGAGCTGCGGTTGATCATCGGCGCCGAGTTCCGCTTCCCGGTGCTGCCCTCGTCGGCGAGCGCGCCGCACACGGCCGTCCCTCCGATCAGCGATCCTCCGATCACAGATCCTTCGATCACCGATCTTTCTACCACCGATCCTTCGACCTCCGCCCCATTGGCCGCTACCTCATCCACGGCCGATCTTCCCGCCGCGCCCTCCGGCCGCGCCCCGCCCGACCCCGCGACCTCGCGGCGGCCGGCCCGGTTGGTGCTGCTGGCGCGCAACCGCGACGGCTACGGCCACCTGTGCGAGCTGATCTCGACGGCGCGGCAGCGCGCGCCCAAGGGCTCGTACCGCCTGCTGGCCGACGACCTCGCCCGGGGCGTGCCCGACACGATCGCGCTGTTCGTGCCCGATCCCCTCGCCCCGCTGGCGACCACGCTCGCGCAGGCGCGATTGGTCGGCCAGCGCTTCGCCGGCGCGTGCTGGATCGCGGTCGCGCGGCTCGTGCGCGGCGACGACGACGGATGGCTCGAACGGCTGCAGCAGGTCTCGCGCTGGTCCGGCCTGCCGCTGGTGGCCGCGGGCGACGTCGAGTTCCATGTCCGCTCGCGCAAGAGTCTGCAGGACGTGCTGACGGCGATCCGCTCGCATTGCAGCGTCGCCGATCTCGGCTCGGCCGGCGCGCCCAATGCCGAGCAGCATCTGCGCAGCCGCCTGCGGCTGGGCCACCTCTATCCCCCCGAGCTGCTGGCCGCCACGCTGGCGATCGCCGGGGACTGCCGGTTCTCGCTCGACAGCCTGCGCTACGAATACCCGGACGAGCTGGTCCCCGCCGGCCACACGCCGACGTCCTGGCTCGCGCGGCGGGCGTACGCGGGACTGGCCCAGCGCTATCCGCGAGGCGCGCCCGAGCGGGTGCGGACCCTGCTCGCGCACGAGCTCGCGCTGATCGCCGATCTGCGCTACGAGCCTTATTTCCTGACGGTCGCCGACCTCGTCGAGTTCGCCCGCGATCAAGGCATCCTGTGCCAGGGGCGAGGGTCGGCGGCCAATTCCGTCGTCTGCTACAGCCTGTTCATCACCGAGGTCGATCCCGATCGCGTCACCGTGCTGTTCGAGCGTTTCCTCAGCAAGGAGCGCAACGAGCCGCCGGACATCGACGTCGATTTCGAGCACCAGCGCCGCGAAGAGGTCATCCAGCATCTGTACGACAAATACGGCCGGCACCGCGCGGCGCTGACCGCGACCGTCATCAGCTATCGCCCTCGTTCGGCGATGCGCGACGTCGGCAAGGCGCTGGGCATCGACCCGCAGCGAATCGACCTGATCGCCGGCTCGCACCAGTGGTGGGACGGCAGGCGGATGAGCGCCGCGCGGATGGCCGAGCACGGTTTCGATCCCGACTCGCTGCTGGTGCGCCACTGGGTCGACATGACCAACGTGCTGCTCGGTTTTCCGCGCCACCTGTCGCAGCACACGGGCGGCTTCGTCATCGCCCGCGACCGGCTGACCAGGCTGGTGCCGGTCGAAAACGCGGCGATGGCCGGACGCAGCGTCATCGAATGGGACAAGGACGATCTGGACGCGCTGGGCCTGCTCAAGGTCGACGTCCTGGCGCTGGGCATGCTCAGCGCGCTGCGCCGGGCGCTGGCGATGATCAGCCGGCGCCGGGGCCTGCCCGAACCGCTGACCATGCAGCAGATTCCGGACGACGATCCGGCCACGTTCGCGATGATCCAGCGGGCCGACACGATCGGCGTGTTCCAGATCGAGTCGCGCGCGCAGATGAGCATGCTGCCGCGGCTGCGGCCGGCCAACTACTACGACCTCGTCATCGAGGTGGCGATCGTGCGGCCCGGGCCGATCCAGGGCGGCATGGTCCACCCTTACCTGCGGCGGCGCAGCGGGCTCGAGCCGTCGGACCTCGAGAACGAAGCGCTGGGCGAGGCGCTGGGGCGCACGCTGGGCATTCCGATCTTCCAGGAACAGGTGATGCAGATCGCGATGATCGCCGCCGACTTCAGTCCCGCCGAGGCCGACGCGCTGCGCCGGGCGATGGCCGCGTGGAAGCGCAAGGGCGGGCTCGCGCCGTTCAAGGCCACGCTGCACGAACGCATGCTGCGCAAGGGCTACAGCCAGGCGTTCGCCGAGCAGATCTTCGCGATGATGGAAGGCTTCGGCGACTACGGCTTCCCTGAAAGCCATGCCGCCAGCTTCGCGCTGCTCGTCTACGTCTCGAGCTGGATCAAGTGCCATGAACCGGCGGCCTTCCTGGCCGCGCTGCTGAACAGCCAGCCGATGGGCTTCTACGCGCCGGCCCAGCTCGTGCGCGACGCCCGCGAGCACGGCGTGCGGGTCCGTCCGGTCGACGTCTTGGCCAGCGACTGGGAGTCGACGCTCGAGGAAATCGTCGCCGGCGATCCATGGCCGCCCGCCGACGATCCGCGGCGGCTCGCGCTCGCGCGCACGCCGATCGCGATGAGCGAGGCCGGCGACGCGGGCCGCTTGCGTGATACGCGGCGCAGGCCTTCAGCGGCGCACGTCGCGGTCATCGACCCTCGCCCTCAGCCGGCCGTGCGCCTGGGCCTGAACCGCATCAAGGGCTTCAGCCCGCGGACGGCCGAGCGCCTGGTCGCCGCGCGCCGGGCGCGGCTCGACGCCGGGCGATGTCCGCCGTTCGACGGCGTCGAGGACCTGGCCCGCGCCGCGCGACTGGACCGGGCCGATCTCGAGCGCCTGGCCGCCGCCGATGCGTTGAGCGCGCTGGCCGGCCACCGGCATCGCGCGCAGTGGGAGGCGGCGGGGCTGGGCCGGCTGCCGGCGCTGCTGCGAGAGGCCCGCTTCGACGAAGCTCTGCCAGATCTGCGCGCGCCGACCGAGGCGCAGCGGATCGTCGCCGACTACCGCAGCCTGGGCATCCCGATGGGCCGCCATCCGCTGGCCCTGCTACGGCCCGAGCTTGATCGCTACGGCGTGCGTCCGGCCCGCTCGCTTCGCGACTATCCGCATGGCCGGCTGGCCCGCGCCAGCGGTGTCGTCACGCACCGGCAGCGGCCCGAAACCGCCAAGGGCACGGTGTTCGTGACGATCGAGGACGAGACCGGCGCGGTCAACGTCATCGTGCATCCGCGCCTCGTCGACGCGTACCGCAAGGAGTTGCTCGGCGCGCGCCTGATGACGATCTATGGCGTCTGGCAGCGCGACGAGCAAACGGGCGGCCAGGTCATGCACCTGGTCGCCCGCCGGATCGTCGACCATAGCTGGATGCTCGGCCGGCTCGAGACCCGCAGCAGGGACTTCCACTAAGGCCCGAGCCCCGCCCGAACCGCCGCCGTCGATCGCGACCGACTCCGGTCGGCCGCGGCTCGCGATCGCCGGCGTCGCTTTGCTGCGTTCAGCAGCGGGCCGCGATCACCCCCCTCAATCCGCCGTCGTCGACAACTGCAGGTTCAGTTGATTGCGGCCGCGGCCGTCCTCGATGCCCGGCGCGCCGGACTCGCGCGCCCATTCGATCCGGTTCAGGTAATCGGCGGTGATGTCGCCGGTCACGTAGCAGCCGTCGAAGCACGACGACTCGAAGCGCTTGAGCGCCGGATTCAGATCGCCGACCGCGCGCGTCAGGTCGCTGACCTGCTGGTAGATCAGCGCATCGGCGCCGATCGCGCGGCGGATCTCGTCATCGCTGCGGCCGTGCGCGATCAACTCGCCGCGCGTCGGCATGTCGATGCCGTAGACGTTCGGGAACCGCACCGGCGGCGCCGCCGACGCGAAGAACACCTTGTTGGCCCCCGAGTCGCGGGCCATCTGCACGATCTCCTGCGAGGTCGTGCCGCGCACGATCGAGTCGTCGACCAGCAGCACGTTCTTGCCCTTGAACTCGACGCTCATCGCATTGAGCTTCTGGCGGACCGACTTCTTGCGCACCGCCTGCCCAGGCATGATGAAGGTGCGGCCGACGTAGCGGTTCTTGATGAAGCCTTCGCGGTAGTTCAGGCCGAGCATCATCGCCAGTTGCATCGCCGACGGCCGCGACGTGTCGGGGATCGGCATCACGACGTCGATCTCGCCGTGCGGCAGCTCGGCGGCGATCCGCTCGGCCAGCGTCTCGCCCATCTTCAGCCGCGCCGAATAGACGGACACCCCATCGAGCACCGAATCCGGACGCGCGAAATAGACGTACTCGAACATGCACGGGTTCAGCGTCGCGTTCTGCGCGCACTGCTGCGCGTACACGCGGTTGTCGATGTCGATGAACACCGCCTCGCCCGGCGCGATGTCGCGCAGCAGCCGGTAGCCGAGCCCTTCGAGCGCCACCGATTCGGACGCGATCAGGTACTCGGGGCCCCGGTCGGTCTCGGTCACGCCCAGGCACAGCGGACGAATCCCGAACGGATCGCGAAAACCGACGACCCCGTAGCCGGCGATCTCGGCGACCACCGCATAAGCGCCGCGAACCCGTCGGTGCACGCCGCTGATCGCCTTGAAGATCGTCTGCGGATCGAGCGAGACGCCCACGGTCGCCGACTGCAGCTCGTTGGCGAACACGTTCAGCAGCACCTCGGAGTCCGACGCGGTATTGATGTGGCGGCGATCGCGCCGGAACATCTCCTCGGTCAACTGCGCCGAGTTGGTCAGGTTGCCGTTGTGCGCGAGAACGATGCCGAACGGCGCGTTCACGTAGAACGGCTGCGCCTCCTCGGAATCGTTGGCCGAGCCGGCGGTCGGATAGCGAACGTGCGCGATCCCCGATCCGCCGGGCAGGTCGCGCATGTTGCGCGTACGAAAGACGTCGCGCACCAGGCCGCTGCCCTTGTGCAGGCGAAACTGGCTGCCGTGGCCGGTGGCGATGCCGGCGGCGTCCTGGCCGCGATGCTGCAGCAGCAGCAGGCCGTCGTACAGCAGTTGATTGACCGGATGGCGGGAGACGACCCCAATGATTCCGCACATAAGCGCCCCTTGATTCGCGATCGAAAGCGTCGGACGGCCGTTGACGATCGACCACCCGCTAAGCCTGCCGCAGCCCCGTCATGTTCTGGGGCAGGTAAGGTTCGAGCCATCGCCATGTCTGCTCGAGCATCGGCCGGCACAACGCCTGCTGGAACGACGGTTGCTGATCCAGGCCGGTGAACCGGGCGGCGAGGACCGCCAAGGCGATCAGTATCGCAGCCCGGACGATGCCCAGTCCCGCCCCGAGCAGCCTGTCGAGCCCGCCGAGGCCGACCGCCTTCAGGCCGTTGGCCAGCCATCTTCCGATCATGCGCACGACGACGAAGATCCCGAGAAACAGCAGGACGATGACCACCCACGCATGCTCGTGCATCGACAGTAGCCGAGCCACGAACGGCCACAGCACGGCCGTGCCGGCGACGGCGGCGATCCAGGCCGCCAGCGCGAACACCGTGCGCACCAGCCCCCGGAACACGCCGAACCCGACCGACAGCGCGACGACGAGGCCGACGAAAAAATCCCAGCCGGTCAGCAGCGACATGACGACGCCGTCCGCCGCGGTTTCACGGCGCGATCAACGCTGAATCGATTCCCACGAGCTTCAACTGCCCGCGCGCCTGCTCCGCCTGCTCGCGCGTGGGGAACGGCCCGACCCTGACCCGGATCCGTTCGCCCTGGCTCGTGCGGACCTTCTCGGTGAAGACCGACAAACCGGCCGCCTTGACCTTGTCGGCCTGCTCGTTGGCGCCGCGCTCGCTGGCGAACGCGCCGATCTGCAGCACGTAGCGACGGTTGTCGGCCTGGGCGGCCTTGCCGGCCTGCGCCTTGTCGGCGGAGGCCCCTTTCGCGGTCTTGTCCGCGGCGGCCTTCGCGGCCCTGTCGGCGGCCGCCTTGTCCGCCGCGCTCTTGTCCGCCGCGGCCTTGTCGGCGGCCTTGTCGGCGGCCTTGCCCGCGCCGGCACCCTTGCCGGCCGCTGCCGCGGGATCCGCCGGCTTCGGCGGCGCACCCTTGGCCGCACCACCCTTGCCCGTGTCCGCAGCGGCCGGTTCGCGCGAACCGCCGGGCGCCGTCGCCGGCGGATCGGCCGGCTTCGGGTCCACCAGCGGCGGCAGGCCGCGCGACGGATCGTCCCGCGCCGTCCCCGCTCCACCGCCGGCGGCGGCTCCGGTTCCGTCCAGCGCGAGATCGCCCGAACGCGACGGCAGCGGCGTGTCGCGCGACGGGATGTCGACCTGGATGTCGGCCGGACTCTGGCGCGGCTCGGCGTCGAACAGCAGCGGCAACGCGATCGCCGTCGCCAGGCACAGCGCCGCGGCGCCGACCAGACGCCGACGCGCGCGCTTCTTCTGGGGCAAAGCCGGATCCTGCGCCGCGGAGCGGCGGCTTTCGGAAGCTTGGGTCATCTGGCTTGAACGGATCAAAGCGGTGAAGTCAGAGGCTGAGAGTTTTTCGGCCGAGCCCGAAAGGCGCGTCCAAGCGCCTCGGA
>JASGFT010000221.1:0-6994 GCA_047605425.1 Burkholderiaceae bacterium
TGGCGCTGGAACAGGCGACGCGGCCCGAGGCCGGCCTCGCGCGCCTGGGCGAGGGCGGCTTCGACGCCGTCGTGCTCGACGTGATGCTGCCCGGCATGGACGGCTTCGAGGTGTGCCGCGCGATCCGCCGCGACAGCGCGTTCGGTGACGTGCCGATCATCATGCTGACCGCGCGTGGCGACGTGATGGACCGGATCGTCGGCCTCGAGCTGGGCGCCGACGACTACCTGCCCAAGCCGTTCGAGCCGCGCGAGCTGGTCGCGCGCCTGCAGACGGTGCTGCGCCGGGTCCGGCCGGGTAGCGACGCCGTGCTGGTCTTCGACGGATTGACGATCGATACCGCGCGACGCAGCGTCCGCCGGCTGGGCGCCGACGTCGATCTGACCGGCACCGAGTACGAACTGTTATTGCTGCTCGCGCGCGAGCCGGGCCGCGTGTTCAGCCGCGACGACATCCTGAACCGGCTGCGCGGACACGAGGCCGAGCTGTACACGCGCGCCGTGGATATCGTCGTCAGCCGCCTGCGCAAGAAGCTCGAACCGCTCGACTGCATCAAGACGCTGCGCAACGCCGGCTATGCGTTGGCGTTGCCGCGCGCGGCGGCGTCATGAGCGGCGAGCCGGGTCGCGCGGCGACGGAGCGCGCCGTGGGCCGTGCTTCCTGGTTCAGGCGCGTGCGCGAGGCGCGGCGCCGCTTCGGGCATTCGATCGGATTGCGGATGGTCGGCGTGTTCGTGCTGCTGGCGATCGCGACGACGGTCGTCTTCGTCATCGGCGCGCAGCGATCGTTCTCGATCGGCTGGCGCGAGGCGGCGCGACCGCTGCTGATCGACTACGTCGACCGCCTGGCCGCGCAGATCGTCGTCGATGGCACGCCGAACGTCGAGGCCGCGCGCTCGCTGGTCGAGCGCCTGCCGATCACCGTGCGCATCACCGGCCCGACCGTCAACTGGCGTTCGGATCCGCCGCGTCGAGCGGCGGATTCCGGGCTGCCGGCGGCGGACCACGAGCCGCGCGCGCGCGCGTCCTGGGCGTCGATCACGCGACGCACGACCGCCGATGGCCACGCGATCACGTTCGGCATCGACCGCGAGGTCTTCGAGCGCCGGCCGCATGGCGTCGGCATCGCGCTGGCCGTTCTGCTGGGCGCGACGCTGCTGGCCTGGTTCACCGTGCGAAGGCTGCTCGCGCCGCTGGCGCCGATCGGCCAGGGAGCGCGGCGCTTCGGCGCCGGCGATTTCGCGCGACCGATCGATGCGCGCTGGACGCGCCGGCCGGACGAGTTGGGCGAGCTGGCGAGCACGCTGAACACGATGGGGCACGACATCGAGCAGATGCTCGAAGCCAAGCGCGCGTTGCTGCTGGCGATCAGCCACGAGCTGCGCAGCCCGCTGACCCGCGCCCGCCTGAACGTCGAGCTGCTGCCCGAATCGGCCGACGTGCAGCCGCAGCGGCAGGCGCTGCTGAACGACCTGCGCGAGATGGCGTCGCTGATCGGCGACCTGCTCGAAAGCGAACGGCTGGCGGCGCCGCACGCGGCGCTGCATCGCGAGCCGGTCGACCTGGCCGCGCTGGCCGGACAGGTTCGCGACGAGCTGCTCGTCCGGCATCCCGCTGCGGCGGCGATCCGGATCGTCGCCGAACCGTCCCTGCCGCAGCCGATGCTCGACGCCGCCCGCATGCGCCTGTTGCTGCGCAATCTGCTGGACAACGCGCTGCGTCACGGCGGGGAGGTGGCGGCGTCCCCGCCCGAACTGCGTCTGCGTCGCGTCGGCAATGGAGACGGCGAGCGCGGCGGTGACGGCATCGAGATCGAGGTCCGCGATCATGGGCCGGGCGTCGCCGAAGACCAGCTCGCCCGGCTGGCCCAGGCGTTCTATCGGCCGGACCGCGCGCGCAGCCGCGATGCTGGCGGTGTCGGCCTGGGTCTTTACCTGTGCCGCCTGGTCGCGCAGGCGCACGGTGGCCGCTTCGCGCTCAGGAATGCGCACCCTGGGCTGGCGGTGACGGTCACGCTGCCGGGCTGAGAGGCGAGGTGCTGCGTCGCCAGATTGGTCACCGTGTGGATTCTTGGCTGTGTCTCATAAGGGATACATAATTCGATCTCAATCGGAGGAGCCGATCATGGCGCACTCTTCAATGCTGCACGTTCGCGTGGACGCTGAAATCAAGGCGCAGGCGGCCGAAACGCTGGCCGCGATAGGACTGTCGGTGTCGGATGCCGTGCGCATCCTGCTCAAGCGCGTGGTCAGTGATCAGGCGTTTCCGCTCGAACTCAAGATGCCCAACGCCGAGACCCGGGCTGCGATGGTGGAGGCTCGCGTGATGATGAAGGCCCGCAGCGTACGCCCCTGATCGATGGTTTCGAAAAAAACTGCGAGCGGTGAGCGGGCTGCGCTGCCGCGGGTACGTGCTCCGAACTATAGCCAGCTCAAAGCCAGCCTCATGGACGTCCTCCTCTCCGGCCGCGTCCGCGTCAAGCCGTTGCTCGAATTCGCCACCCCATGAGCGGCCTCCTCCCATCCACTGAATCGCTGACAGTCGAGTTCAAGAGCGACCGCAAGCGCCTGCCCGACAACGATCTGGTCGAGGCTCTGGTCTGTCTGGCCAATGCCGAGGGCGGTGAGTTGTGGCTAGGGGTGGAGGACGACGGCACGCCGACTGGTCTGCATCCGGATCATGCATTACTGGCGGGCCTCCCGGGTTTGATCGCCGCGCGCACTTCGCCGTCGCTGGCGGTGCGGTTGGAAGAGATTGATCTCGACGGTCGGCGGGTGGCGCGCATCCTCGTCCCCAGGGCGACCACAGTGGTGTCGACGGCAGGCGGCGTGTACCTGCGCCGCCGTCTCCGGCACGACGGCAAACCCGAGTGCGTGCCCATGCTGCCGCACGAGCGCGAAAGCCGGCTGGGCCAGCTTGGCCTGGTCGATGCCTCGGCTCAGCCGGTGGCCGGCGCGTAGTGCTCCGATTTCGACCCGTTGGAGCGCGAGCGGCTGCGCCAGGTGGTGCAGAAGTACGGCGGCGATCGTGTGCTGTTGGAGCTGGACGACGAGGCACTGGATGGTGCTCTGGGTTTCACGATTCGCCTGCCCGATGGCGAGCGTGTGCCTACCCTATGCGGACTGCTGGTGATTGGCCGCACCGAGGTACTGCGTCAGTACGTGCCCACCCATGAATTCGCGTTTCAGGTGTTGGCCGAGCAGGCGGTGCGCTTCAACGAGTTTCGCAATGTGCCGCTGTTGCATGCCATCGAATGGCTGGAAACCAATTTCCGCCCCTACAACCCGGAGGAGGAACTGCAGGTCGGCCTGTTCCGGGTGCCGGTGCCGAAGGTGGACATGGGAGCCTTTCGCGAAGCCGTGGCCAATGCGCTGATCCACCGCGATTACCATCGCCTGGGAGCGGTCCATGTGCGGTTGGAAAACGAGGCGCTGGTGGTCAGCAACCCCGGCGGCCTGGTCGAAGGGGTGACGCTGGCCAACTTGCTGACCACGGAGCCGCGCCCGCGCAATCGGGCGCTGGCTGATGCGATGAAGCGCATCGGCATCGTCGAGCGTTCCGGCCGGGGTGTCGACAAGATCTATCGTGGCCTGCTCCGGTTCGGGCGACCGGCGCCGGACTATTCACGCACCGACAGCACCACCGTCGTGGTGAGGTTGGGCACCGATGCAGCCGATCTGGACTTTGCTCGCCTGGTGGTGGAGCAGGAGCGCCAGCGCAATGCGGACCTACCCATCGACAGCCTGATTGCCTTGGCGGCGGTGCGGGAGTTGAAGCGCGTGACTGCCGACGAACTGGCCGGGCGCATCCAGCGAGATATCGTCAGCGCCAAGCGCACCCTGGAGGCGTTGACCGAGGCAGGGTTGGTAGAGGCGCACGGCAACACGCGCTGGCGCAGCTATACCCTCTCTGCTGCGGTATACCAGCAGGCAGGCGACAAGGCCGGGTATACCCGTCAGGCGGGGTTCTCTGCGATCCAGCAGGAGCAGATGGTGCTGAACTACATTCACCAGCATGGACGGATCAAACGGGCGGAGGTAAAAGACCTGTGCCGGCTCACTGGAAACCAGGCGGGAAAGATGCTTAACCGATTGAAGAGAAAGGGAAAAATTGTCCAGCATGGGCAGCGCAAGGGGGCCTTCTACACGGCTGGAGATGTCTGATATGCGCCTTTATGCGCCAGATATGAGCCGGAAATGCGCCCTCTCGTCCCCCGCGCTGCGAACCAGGGCGGCAGTATTTTCAGGCTGTGCTACGACGGGTGGTCTCTAGGCTGAACCTCGGAAAGACGCTGAGCGACGAGGATCTGCTCAAGTACTTCGACCGCAAGCCCGCGTTTCGGATTTTCCGTGTTTCGTGGTCGCCGCAGGACAAAACCTTGTTCTGTCGGCTGGCGCGTGCCGTTCACGCTGCCGGGCTGAGGGGCGGGACGTCGCGCCGCCAGACCAGGCAGCGATTGTTCGCCGGCATCGGATTGTCCTCGACCAGCGTCAGCCCCGCGTCGATGGCCAGGTGATCGACCCAGTCGCGGTCGCGGATCGCGAAAGACGGATCGACACCCTTGAGCCAGACGTCGAACTGAGCATTGCTGTCGCTCGTATAGCGGCCGTCGATGTTGAACGGCCCGTAGACGATCAAAAGCGCGTCGTCGGACATTACCGCAGGCAGGGCCGCGAACAGGTGCCGCACCGACGCGGCCGGCATGTAATGCAGCGTGTTCGCCGTGAACACCGCGTCGAAGCGCGACGCCGGCCAGGTCTCCGGACGATCGACGTCGAGCCGTATCGGCGCCGGCGTGTTCGGCAGGCCCGCCTCGTCCAGCCATCGCGCGATGCCGGCCAGCGCCGGATCGTCGCGTTCCGAGCTTTGCCATTCGACGTGCGCGAAGCGCGCCGCGAAATGGACCGCATGCTGTCCGGTTCCGGAGCCGATCTCCAGCACGCGATGCCGGTCCGGCAGCCAGCGGCGCAACACGTCGAGGATCGGTCCGCGATTGCGCTCGCAGGCGGGGGAGAACGGCTTGGCCGGGGAGTCGGGCTTCGTCATGGCGAGGCAGCGCGGAGCACGAGGGACTGCCGCGATGGTAACCCGGCGCCGGGTTCGGAGGGCCGGGCCCGAAGTCATCGGCGCTGGCAGGCCCACGGCGTCGCCAGCGCTACCGAATCCAGACGATTGACCGCCCGGACCGCGGCTGCGATAACGTTTTTCAGCACGCCAGCACGCCAGCACGCCAGCACGCCAGCGCGACAGGGGGACAGCATCGTGGATGCACGCAGCGACGAACGCAACGGCCCGCCGGAAGGCTTGGCGCCTATCGATACGCGATCGGATCGGGAGCGCTGATCGCCGTGGCGCGGGTCTCGTGGTTGGCGTTCGGGGCGTGCGGAGCCGGCGATCACTGCGGCGCGGACGAGCAGTGGCCGGTCATCGTGGTGGCGGCTGTCCTGGCCGCCGGCCTCGGGATGCTGGTGGGCCTGCGGATCGGCTTGTCCCGCGACATCACGACCGGTTTCGTTCCGAACGGCATGGGCTTGTGCAATGGCGGTCCGAGCCGCCCGGGTGCCGTCGACGCTTCGCCGCCGTTGTCGGAATGGCTGTACGCGAAGATCCAGGAGGTCGCGGGCCTGCCGCTGGATCGGCCGCTGACGTTCGGCGAGTTGTGGCAGGCCAAGGGCTTCCCGCCCGAGGGTTGGCCTGCCGGCGATAACGAGACGGTGACGAAAGCCGGCGGCGATCGCCGGTCGATCGATCTGCAGATTTTCACGACCAGTCTCGCGCACGGCCGTCCGTTCCTTTTTCCGATCGACGACGAGTCGAGCCGGCTGTTCTTTCTGCCCGAGGATCTGGAAGCCTATTTTCCGCCGGCGGTGATGCAGCGCCTGAAAACGGGCGCGAGAAGCTACGAGCCCGCCCGCGACGCGGCCGGTGAATTGATCGATCCGCCGATATCGCGCGTGCCGCCGGGCTTGAGAGAGCTCCCTTGCAAGGACTTGCCGATCGTCGTGGCCGCGCGCCTGAGCCTGAGCTTCCCGATGCTGATCTCCACGGCGCCTCTATGGTCCGTCGATTACGTGCCGCGGCGATCCGAGCGAACGATGCGGCGAGGCTGGTTCAGCGACGGCGGCATCGCTTCGAACTTTCCGATTCATCTGTTCGATTCGGCGATCCCCAGGTGGCCAACCTTCGGCTTGACGCTCGAATCGATGCGTCCCGCTTATCCGAAGCCCGTCTGGCTACCGGAATTTCATACGCAGGGGCGGGCGGATCAATGGAAGGGAATCGACCACGATGCCGATGCCTGGAAACAATTCGGCGGTTTCATCGCCGGCATCGTGACGGCAGCGCAGAACTGGAAGGATACGACCGCATCGCGAATGCCGGGTGTCCGGGACCGGATCGTTCGCATTCGGCTCGATGATTCGGAAGGCGGCATGAATCTGAACATGCCCGCGCAGACCGTCAAGCGGCTCGCCGAGTACGGCGACCAGGCGGCTGGCGACTTGCTCGAGAAGTTCGCGCCCGACGCCGACGGGCGCACCAAGCCGGGCTGGGACGAACATCGCTGGGTCCGCTTCAACGTTCTGGTGCACGGGCTGATGGAGCGTGCCAAAGGCTTGCATGTTTCGGCCCGGCACACGCCTCATGCGATGCCGCTCGTCCGGCAGATCGGATGCGCTGCTTACGAAGCCCCGCTGCGCGGCGATCGCCCGTTGACGCCGGAGCAGGCGACGGCACTGATGGAATGCCTGAGAGCGATGGAGCGCTTCGAGTCAGCGTTCGACGAGGTACGCGGCGTCCAGCAGCCTTACGAGCCGGTGCCCGAGCCCGTGCTGCGTTTCCGGCCGCCGCTCTAGTACCTCGACACCCAAGTAACGTGACATTCGCTGCGACCGTACGGCGCTCAGGCAAGGCGCAGACGCGGGTCGATATCGGGATATCGACCCGTGGCTGCAACGCACCCAGATTGCCCTACGGTAGCAGACCCAATGGTTCGA
>JASGFT010000222.1:0-6981 GCA_047605425.1 Burkholderiaceae bacterium
CCGCCCGCCCCGGGGATCGCGGGCCGGCGACCGCCCCGACGCGGGTCGGCCCATTCACGGGACCGCGACCGCTTTGGTCAATTCGGCGACGAGCTCGGCGCGCGCACGATGCGACGCGCCGCCGCCCTTGGCCGGACGCAGGCGATGGCCGGCGACCGCGGGCAGCACCGCCTGGACGTCGTCGGGCAGCACGTGGTTGCGGCCGTCGAGCATCGCCCAGGCGCGCGCGGCCTGCAGCAGCGCCAGCCCGGCGCGCGGGCTCAGGCCTTCGGCCAGCATCGGCGCGCGCCGGCTGGCCGTCAGCAGGTTCTGCACGTAGTCGAGCAGCGTCGCGCTGCAATGGATCTGGCGCACCTGCCGCTGGGCCTGCAGCAGCAGCGGCGGCGTCAGCCGCGGCGCCAGCTCGGCCAGCAGGTGCCGCCGGTCGCGGCCTTCGAGCAGCGCGCGTTCGGCCTTCGGATCCGGATAGCCGAGCTCGATGCACATCAGGAAGCGATCGAGCTGCGATTCGGGCAGCGGAAAGGTCCCGATCTGGTCCTGCGGGTTCTGCGTGGCGATCACGAAGAACGGATCGGGCAGCGCGCGCGTCTCGCCTTCGATCGACACCTGGCGCTCTTCCATGCCCTCGAGCAGCGCGCTCTGCGTCTTCGGCGACGCGCGGTTGATCTCGTCGGCCAGCAGCACCTGGGTGAAGACCGGGCCGGGGTGGAACACGAAGCGGGCGCTGTCGCGGTCGAAGACCGACACGCCGACGATGTCCGACGGCAGCAGGTCGTTGGTGAACTGCACGCGCTTGAACTGCAGGCCCAGCGAGACCGCCAGCGCGTGCGACAACGTGGTCTTGCCGACGCCCGGCAGGTCCTCGACCAGCAGGTGGCCCCGCGCCAGCAGACAGGCGAGCGCCAGTCGGATCTGCGGCTGCTTGCCGACGACGATGCTGCCGACCTGCGCGGCGACCGATTGGATGAGTTCGAGCATCTTCACGAAATGGACCGGGTCGGCCGAGTGTAAACGCAAGCGTCGGCCCGCGGTCCGCCGGGATGGCGCCGCGCGACGGATGCCCGTCGGCCGGGGATCGATGGCGGCCCGCGTCGCATCGAGCGGACATCGCGCGGGATGGATCCGGCCAGCCCCGGGTCGCGCCGTCGCCGTGGCCGGCGGGTGCCGCTCGTTCGGTGTCGGCGAGCGGGGAGCGCTTCGCTCGGACGTGAGAAGATCGGGACCGACCCAGACGGAGATCGACGATGAACGCTCCCGAGCGCCCGGCCGTCCAGGCGGGCGACGACGAACCGCTGATCCTGACGGCGCGCGACGGTCCGGTCGCCCGGCTGACGCTGAACCGCCCGCGGCAGTACAACGTGCTGTCCGAGGCGATGCTCGATGCGCTGCAGGCGGCGCTGGCCGGACTGGCGGCCGATCCGGCGGTCCGCGTCGTCGTGCTCGGCGCGGCCGGCAAGGCCTTCTGCGCCGGGCACGATCTGGGCGAGATGCGCGCCGATCCACGGATCGACTACTACCAGTGGCTGTTCGCGCGCTGCACGAAGGTGATGATGGCGATCCAGCGGATGCCGCAGGTCGTCATCGCGCGCGTGCAAGGCCTGGCCACGGCGGCCGGCTGCCAGCTCGTCGCGATGTGCGATCTGGCGGTGGCCGCCGACGATGCGCGTTTCGCCGTCTCCGGCATCAACGTCGGCCTGTTCTGCGCGACGCCGTCGGTCGCGCTGTCGCGCAACGTCTCGCGCAAGCAGGCGTTCGAGATGCTGGTCACCGGCGAGTTCATCGACGCGGCGCGGGCGGTCGAGCGCGGCCTGGTCAACCACGCGGTGCCGGCGGCCGAGCTGGACCAGGCGATCGCCGCGCTCGCCGCCACGATCTGCGCGAAACCGGCACCCGCCATCGCCGCCGGCAAGGGTCTGTTCTACCGGCAGCTCGAGATGGGCATCGAGGCCGCCTACCAGGCGGCGGGCCGGACGATGGCCTGCAACATGGTCGAGCCCTGCGCGCAGGAGGGCGTGCAGGCCTTCGTGGAGAAGCGTGCGCCGCGGTGGTGAACGAAGCCGTGGTGGTGAACGAAGCCGTGGTGGTGAACGAAGCCGCGGACGCGTCGCCGTCCGCGGGCGGCGCTCAGCCCGCCGGTTCCGACCAGTCGGCCGACAGCGCCTCGATCAACTGGCGGTAGCGCTCGTCGCCGAGCTGCCGGCTGACCCGCTTCTCGATCTCGGCGATGATCTGCGCGCCGCTGCGGTTCAGCGTCCTGCCCAGCTCGGTGTACTGGATCCGCTTGGCGTTGCGGCGTTCCGGATCGCCGCTGACCGACAGGATGCCGCGGCGGGCGAGCTCGCCGACGGTCTTGTGCACGGCCTGGCGCGAGATCGCCAGCTTGCGCGACAGCGCCGCCATGCTGGTCGGCCGGCCGCCCATGTGCGCGAGCAGCCGCGACTGGGCGGGCGTCAGGTAGGCGAACGAATCGGAATGGTGGACCGCCCGCATGATCTCGTTGTCGATCCATTCGTTGCGCGCGACCAGCAACTGCTTCAGATTCGGCATGAGGATTCGGCCAGACCTTTCTAACATGTCAACCGTTGTTGACATGAAAATTCTATTGGCCTAATCTTGCCTCTGTCAACCGTTGTTGACAGATGTGGACTTCGCCGAGACGAGTCGCGCGCCGAGGCCTGCGGCATGGGCGTCGGGCAGACTCGGATCGTATCGGGGATCCCGGTACGCGCCGGTCCGTTTTACGGGGCTGGTGATCGATCGAGCCGCGGACGCGGTGCCGGCGACGCCGGCTCAGCACCTATAATCTGCGGTGCCCGAATTTAAATAGCGAGAGAGACGGATGAAAATCCTTGTTCCCGTAAAGCGCGTTGTCGACTACAACGTCAAGGTTCGCGTCAAGAGCGATCAGACCGGCGTCGATATCGCCAACGTCAAGATGTCGATGAATCCGTTCGACGAGATCGCCGTCGAAGAAGCCGTCCGTTTGCGCGAGAAGGGCGTCGCGACCGAGGTCATCGCCGTGTCCTGCGGCGTCACGGCCTGCCAGGAAACGCTGCGCACGGCGCTGGCCATCGGCGCCGACCGGGCGATCCTCGTCGAATCCGCTGAAGACCTGCAGCCGCTGGCCGTCGCCAAGCTGGTCAAGGCGGTGCTCGACAAGGAAGGCGCGCAGCTCGCGATCCTGGGCAAGCAGGCGATCGACGACGATTCGAACCAGACCGGTCAGATGCTGGCCGCGCTGGCCGGCCTGCCGCAGGCGACGTTCGCGTCGCAGGTCGAGATCGCCGACGGCAAGGCCCAGGTCACCCGCGAGGTCGACGGCGGTCTCGAGACGCTGTCGCTGTCGCTGCCGGCCGTCATCACGACCGACCTGCGCCTGAACGAGCCGCGTTACGTCACTCTGCCCAACATCATGAAGGCGAAGAAGAAGCCGCTCGAAACGATCAAGCCGGCCGACCTGGGCGTCGACGTGGCCCCGCGGCTGAAGACGCTGAAGGTCAGCGAGCCGCCCGGACGCAAGGCGGGCATCAAGGTGGCGGACGTCAAGACGCTGGTCGAAAAACTCAAGAATGAAGCGAAGGTGATCTGAAGATGGCTTCCCTCGTCATTGCCGAACACGATAACGCGTCGCTCAAGGGCGCTACGCTGAATACCGTTGCCGCCGCCGCCAAGATCGGCGGCGACGTCACCGTGCTGGTCGCGGGCAGCAACGCCAAGGCCGCCGCCGACGCCGCCGCGCAGGTCGCCGGCGTCAGCAAGGTCCTGCTGGCCGACGCGCCGCAGCTCGCCGAGCAACTGGCCGAGAACCTGGCCGCGCAGGTGGTCGGGATCGCCAAGGATTACTCGCACATCCTGCTGCCGGCCACCGCGTCGGGCAAGAACGTCGCGCCGCGGATCGCCGCGCTGCTCGACGTCGCGCAGATCTCCGAGATCACCGCCGTCGAATCGGCCGACACGTTCCAGCGTCCGATCTACGCCGGCAACGCGATCGCCACCGTGCAGTCGGCCGACCCGATCAAGGTCATCACCGTCCGCACGACCGGCTTCGACGCCGTCGCCGCCACCGGCGGATCGGCGGCCGTCGAAACGATCGAGGCCGTCGCCGACTCGGGCAAGTCCTCGTTCATCAAGCGCGAGGTCGCCAAGAGCGATCGTCCCGAGCTGACGGCGGCCAAGATCGTCGTGTCCGGCGGCCGCGGCATGGGCTCGGCCGACAACTTCAAGATCCTCGATCCGCTGGCCGACAAGCTCGGCGCCGCCCTGGGGGCGTCGCGCGCCGCGGTCGACGCCGGCTACGCGCCGAACGACTGGCAGGTCGGCCAGACCGGCAAGATCGTCGCGCCGCAGCTATATGTCGCGATCGGGATCTCCGGGGCGATCCAGCACCTGGCCGGCATGAAGGACAGCAAGGTCATCGTCGCCGTCAACAAGGATCCCGAGGCGCCGATCTTCGGCGTCGCCGACTACGGGCTCGTCGCCGACCTGTTCCAGGCCGTGCCCGAGTTGGTGACCGAACTGTGATCCGTTCCGGACGCTGATGTCTTCCAGGAAGGGCCCTTCGCGGCCCTTTAATTTTTTCAGGGAGTGATTCGATGACTTATCGCGCGCCAATCGATGACATGATCTTCACGATGACCGAGGTGGCGGGGCTGCAGGCCGTCGCCGGCCTGCCGGGTTTCGAGGACGCGGGCGAGGACACCGCGCGCGCGGTGCTCGAGGAGTGCGCGAACTTCAACGAGGGCGTGCTCGCGCCGCTGAACGTCGCCGGCGACCTGCAGCCGTCGTCGCTGGCCGACGGCGTCGTCACGACGACCCCGGGGTTCAAAGAAGCGTTCCGCCAGTATGCCGATGGCGGCTGGCAGGGGATCCAGCATCCGGCCGAGTTCGGCGGGCAGGGTCTGCCCAAGCTGATCGGCACCGCCTGCACCGAGATCTTGAACGCGGCGAACCTGTCGTTCGCGCTGTGCCCGCTGCTGACCGACGGCGCGATCGAGGCGCTGCTGACCGCCGGCAGCGACGCGCAGCGCCAGCGCTTCATCCCGAACATGATCTCGGGCCAATGGACCGGCACGATGAACCTGACCGAGCCGCAGGCGGGCTCGGACCTGGCGCTGGTGCGCACGAAGGCGGTCCCGCAGGCCGACGGCACGTACCGGATCAGCGGCCAGAAGATCTTCATCACGTACGGCGAGCACGACATGGCCGAGAACATCGTCCATCTGGTGCTGGCGCGCACGCCCGAGGCGCCCGAGGGCGTCAAGGGCATCTCGCTGTTCATCGTGCCGAAGTTCCTGGTCGACGAAGACGGCGGCCTGGGCCCGCGCAACGAGCTGGTGCGCGTCGATCGAGCACAAGCTCGGCATCAAGGCCAGCCCGACCGCCGTGCTGGTCTTCGGCGACGGCAAGGGCCAGGTCGGCGCCGGCGAGAACGGCCAGGCCGGCGCGATCGGCTACCTGATCGGCGAGGAGAACCGCGGCCTCGAATACATGTTCATCATGATGAACTCGGCGCGCTTCTCGGTCGGCATGCAGGGCGTCGCGATCGCCGGCCGCGCGTACCAGCAGGCCGTCGCCTACGCGCGCGCGCATGCAGAGCCGCGACGTCGCCGGGTCCGCGGGCCCGGTCACCATCATCCACCACCCGGACGTGCGCCGGATGCTGATGACGATGCGGGCGATGACCGAGGGCGCGCGCTCGCTCGCGTACGCGGCCGCCATGCGCTCGGACCTCGGCCATCATTCGCCCGACCCCGAAGTGCGCCGGCAGAACCTGGCCGTCTACGAATACCTGGTGCCGATCGTCAAGGGATGGTCGACCGAGATGTCGCTGGAGGTCGCTTCGCTCGGCGTCCAGGTGCACGGCGGCATGGGCTTCATCGAAGAGACCGGCGCGGCCCAGTACTACCGCGACGCGCGGATCCTGCCGATCTACGAGGGCACGACGGCGATCCAGGCCAACGACCTGATCGGTCGCAAGACAGTGCGCGACGGCGGCGCGATCGCCCGCGGACTGATCGAGCAGGTGCGCGCCACGGCGGGCGAGTTGCAGGCCGACGGCGGCGAGGATCTGGCCGCGATCGGCGCGCGACTCGTGGCCGGAGCCGACGCTTACGAACGGGTCGTGGGCTTCGTCGTCGACGCCGGCAAGCGCGATCCGCGGTCGGTCTACGCCGGCAGCGTGCTCTACCTGCGCCTGGCGGGCATCGTGCTCAGCGGCTGGCAGTTGGGTCGCGCGGCGCTGGCCGCGCGCCGCGGCCTGGCCGGCAAGCAGGGTAATCCCGGTTTCCTGGCCGCCAAGATCGGGACGGCGCGCTTCTTCGCCGACCATCTGTTGACGCAGGCGCCCGGCCTGTGCGCCAGTATCGTCGAAGGCGCGGCCGGCGCGCTGGCGCTCGACGAATCGGCGTTCTGACGGGGCTCGGCGCGTCGCGTCGTCGGGAGATCGTCCGGAGGCTCCGGTCGATCCTGGCGGTGGGGCGCGCCGTCGGTGAGTCACTCCCGCCTGAAGGCGGGCGCTCCCTCGCCACGATGCGGGGGCGCCTTCGGCGCCAGCAGACGATTGCCTCGCTCGACCTCGTCCCGAAGGACGAGGCTCGCGCTTTGGCCCGTGGTCAAGGGGCCACCGCGGCCGCCTGCGAGCCGACGCAGTCCGCGTGCTGGTTCCAGCGGCCGTTGCAGAAATCCAGCCGGACCCGTTCGCGGCAGATGAACCGGGCCACGGCGTTCGAGTTGCCGCACTCGGTCTTCTGTCGATCGGCCAGCGAAACGTCCCGAGGCGGGTCGGGGAGGGCCGAGGCCGTCGCCCGGTTCGGGGCCGGTGTCGTGCCGGCCGATGCCGCCGGCGATGCTGATGCCGATGCCGACGGCGGAGTCGACATCGCCAGCGACGCCGCGACGGCCGTCGCGGCCGGCTGCGCGGCGCGGACGTTGGTGTTGGTGTTGGTGTTGGTGTTGGTGTTGGTGTTGGTGTTGGTGTTGGTG
>JASGFT010000223.1:0-6978 GCA_047605425.1 Burkholderiaceae bacterium
ACCGCATCGGCTGGGGCAAGTACCGCGGCGGCATGGGCTACGAGCAGATCGCCACGGCGCGCGGCTCGGGACTGTGGGGCTTCATGACGGGCTGCGAGGGCTCCAAGTTCCCGTCGGCGCAGGGCCTGTTCGGCGGTTACTCCTGCCCCAGCTACCAGTTGATGAAGATCAAGGGCATCAACATCTTCGACGTGCTGAACAAGGATCCGAAGACGGTGCAAGTGTTCGACATCGTCGAGCTGATGAACAAACGCCCGATTCCCGGCGCCACCTACAGCAGCCACGACATGGGCATGACCTTCGAGTTGTGCAACGAGGGCGAGATCTACATGATCTGCCAGGGCTCGGGCGGCGGCTACGGCGACGTGCTCGAGCGCGACCCGCAACTGGTGATGAAGGACTTGCGCGAGGAGCTGATGTCGCACGAGAACGCGCGCGACATCTACCGGGTGGTGTACGACGAGCAAAGCCTGGTCGTCGACGAGGAGGCCACCGCCGAGCTGCGCGCCGCCTATCGTCGCGAACGCATCGCGCGCGGCAAGCCCTTCGACGCGTTCTGCAAGGAATGGGTGACGGCCGAGCCGCCCGCGGACGTGCCGTACTTCGGCAGTTGGAATGATCCGGCGCGGATCTATGCGACCACCATGGGCCAGCGCGTGACCATGTCCGCCGACCGGATGCAGGGCGCATTCATGCTCGATCCCAAGGACGTCCGCATCGCCGAGCTCGAGGCCAGGCTGGCCGCGCTCGACGCCTGAACGGCCGCGACCGGAGAACCCCATGAAACTGCAACAGACGAGCCAGCGCCTGCTCTGGCTCGACCATACCGCCTACAGCGCCCGCCTGCTGGCCCAGGACCAGGCGCCCTGGCCGGACACCGCCGCCTGCGTGGCCTGGCTGCGCCAGGCCCAGGGCCTGCTGCGCCCGGACGTGCTGGCCCTGCCCTTGGCCGAGGTGGCGGCGGCGTGGCTGGCGCGCCGTCCCGAGGTGCAGACGGCCATGGCCGGCAAGACCAAGCGCGGCCACGGGCCGCTCAAGGAGCTGCTGGCCGCCGAAGGCTTGCGCGCGCACGCGGCCGATCTGGTCGGCGCGCTGCGCGCCGCGATGCCCGGCGCCGTGTTGGCGCTCGTGCTGGCATCGCCGCGCGACTGGGCGGTGCAAGCGATGCAGCGCGCGGGCGGCGCGGTCGACGCCGTCGACGAGGACGCGGTGGACGCATCGGCCGCCACCGTGGCGGAATTCCTGCGCCTGTTCGCCCAGGCCGGCGTCGATGCCGTGCTGCTGCACGAATCGCGTCCGTGGCAAGCCGATGAGGTCGAACTGCTGCTGGAGCTGTATCAGCCCGTGGCCAACGTGGCCCGCCACTACGGCTGGGACTGGGGCATGCAGTGGCCCGAAGCCGTCGCGCTGCCCGCGGGCCAGGGTCCGGGCTTCACGATCGCGCCGGCGCCCTGCGGCGCCGCGCTGACCGGACTGAGCCTGCCGGCCGGTTTCTGGCGGGGCGAGGCGCCGCCCGCCCCGGCGGCGGGAAGCTTCGATCATGCGTGCATTCCGGTCGATGCGCACCCCGAAACCGTGCTGGCCCGGCTGGCCGAATTGCGCGCGAGGTGAACGCGATGAATGCCGGCGGGCCGTCCTCGGACGAGCGCGCCGACGCCGCCGGCGCGGACCTGTCAGCGGATGCGCGCGGAACCTGCGCCGTCGGCCACTCGTCCGCCGGCGGCTACGGCCGCCTGATGCCGGCCTGCTGCGCCTCCTGGCCGATGTTCTCGCGGGTCGGAGCGTGGACCCCCGCGCTGCCTGCCGCGCCTTCGCCGTCCGCGCCCGGACCGGCGGCGACGACCGACGAATCGATGCCCGGCCCGCAGATGGCCGCAGCCCCGGAACTTGCGCGACCGCAAGACATCGACATCGAATCCTGAGCCAGCGCAATACGCGTGCAACGTGCGGGGCTTGAAAATACGCCGGATACAGGCAATCTCTTTTTCCATCGCTCCGCTCGGAAGATCTCCCGAAATGCCTCCTTCGATGAATCCCGAACTCCTGCAGGCGATCGGCGTGGACCGGCTGGTGCCCGAATCGCTGGCCCGCTGGCGACCGCTGGTCTGCGACGGCGTGCTGTTCTTCCTGGGCAAGCTGCCCGCGCCGCGCCGCGCCGAGATCATGGCCGCGCAACTGGCGCTGCCGGCCGATGCCGATCCCGGCCAGCGCATCATCGCGCTGCTGACCCAGTGCCCGACGCTGCACAAGCTCGGCCAGGTGCTGGCGCGCAATCCGAGCCTGCCCGAGGCCCTGCGGCTGCGGCTGCAAGCGCTCGAATCGATGCCCGCCCTGACGCCGATGCCGGTGCTGCTCGCGCACATCCGCCGCGAGCTGCCGGCCGATGCCGCGCTGACGATCGCCGACGAGGCGCTGGCCGAAGCCAGCGTCGCGGCCGTCGTGCCGTTCACCTGGCAAGAGGACGGCGAGCTGCGCCACGGCGTGTTCAAGGTGCTCAAGCCCGGCATCGAGGCCAGGTTGCGCGACGAGCTCGCCGTCTGGCTCGAGCTCGGCGCCTACCTCGAGCAGCGCGCCGGCGAGCTGGGGCTGCCGCCGCTCGACTACCGGGACACGCTCGACAGCGTGGCCGAGCTGCTCGCCAACGAGGTGCGCATCGACAACGAGCAGGCCAACCTGGCCGCCGCGGCCGCTTTCCATGCCGGTTCGAAGGACGTGGCCGTGCCGCGCCTGCTGCGGGCCTGGTGCACGCCGCGCATGACGGCGATGGAGCGCGTGTTCGGCCGCAAGCTCACCGATGCCGAGCTGCCGCCGCAGGCGCGCGCCCGGCTGGCCGATACCACGGTGGCCGCGCTGCTGGCCGAGCCGTTCTGGAACGGCGACGAGAACGTGTTCTTCCACGCCGACCCGCATGCCGGCAACCTGCTCGTGACCGACGACGGTCGTCTCGCCGTCATCGACTGGGCGCTGGTGGCCCGTCTCTCCAAGCACCAGCGCGAGGCCATCGTCGATGCCGTGCTCGGCGGCCTCACGCTCGACGCCGACCGGGTCTGCCGCGCGGTATCCGGTCTCGGCACGCTGCCGCCCGATCACCCGGTGCTGCGCGAGGCCGTGGAGCGGGCGCTGCAGCGCGTGCGCCGGTTCGAGCTGCCGGGCTTCGGCTGGATGGTCGCGCTGCTCGACGAGGTCGCCTCGCGAACCGAAGCGGGTTTTCGCAAGGACCTGATCCTGTTCCGCAAGCTCTGGGCCACGCTGTCGGGCGTGATCCGCGACCTGGCCGGCGAGCATCGGCCCGACAAGGCGCTGATCCTCACGGGGCTCGAACACTTCGCCGCCGAGTTGCCCAGCCGCTACACGGCGCCGTTCGGCTCGCGCGCCTTCGACACGCACCTGTCCAATGCCGATCTGCTCAGGCTATGGGCCACGTTCGGGCTGGTGGCCGCCAGATACTGGCGCGCCGGCTTCGGCATGATGGCCAGCACGCTCAGGCAGTCCTGGTCGGGGAGCGATGCGCAGCGGGACAGCCGACCGGCATTGCCGGCCGGCGGACAATTGCGACTGGCCGCGGCCTGAGCGCCACTGCCACCGCCGCGACGGCCTCCTGGTCCGCGAAGGCCTCGTCCGGCACTCCGCGACGGCCACCGCTCGACGGCCGTCGCCGGTCGCGCCGGCTCGGCTCAGACCACCGCCAGCTCCTTCGGAAACGCCCGGATGCGCAGCGTGAGATGGATCCCCACCAGCAGCGCGAAGCAGGTGAAGCCGAGCGCGGCCCGGAATCCGCCGGCCTCGATCAGCCAGCCGGCGATCGCCGGGCCGATGAACTGGCCGCCGGCGAAGAACAGCGTCGCGTAGCTGAAGGCGATCGGAATGTACCGCGGCGCGACCTGGTCGGTGCTGGCGGCCTGGACCATCGTGAACGAGCCGTTCAGGGCGAGGCCGAACAGAACGAAGTGGAAGAAGAACGCCGGCACGGTCTGCGAGAACATCGGCAGCGCCATGCCGGCGGTCAGCAACGACAGCGTCAGCAGCAGCGTATTGCCGCGCCCCCAGCGATCGGACAGCAAGCCCCACAGCGGACCGCTGATGACCGACAGCAGGCCGGACATCGACAGCAGCCAGCCGGCCGTGGTGCTGGCGACGCCGGAGGCTTCGGCGAAGCTGATCATGAAGATCGCCTGCGCGATGTAGCTGACGCCGATGATGCCGTAGACCACGGCGACCGTGAGCACGCGCGGGTTGCGGTAGATGCGCCAGCGCTCGGCGCCG
Organism: Burkholderiaceae bacterium; assembly: GCA_047605425.1. Lineage (GTDB taxonomy): Bacteria > Pseudomonadota > Gammaproteobacteria > Burkholderiales > Burkholderiaceae_E > JAKPAM01. The sequence goes on from JASGFT010000223.1 coordinate 4,264, forward strand.
GGCCGCGCCTGCCGGCCGGCATCGCCGGCGACCGGCGGATCCTTCGCGCCCAGCAGCACCAGCAGGGCCGCCACCGCGGTGACGACGGCGAAGACGCCCCAGCTCACCCGCCAGCCGAGGGCGCCGAACAGCCTTATCAGCCAGGGGATCAAGAGCCCGATCAGGAACAGGCCCGCGCCGATGCCGGCCGTCATGTAGCCGATCATCAGGCCGCGCCGCTCCGGATACCAGGTCACCAGCAGCGACAGCATCGGCGCGAAGCAATAGGCGGTGCCGACGCCGAGCGCGAACATCAGCACCGCGATCGGAAGATAGGATTGGGCGACGGCCAGGCCGATGAAAGCCAGCATCACCAGCAGCAGGCCGCCGATGACGGTGTTGCGCGCGCCCCAGCGCGTGGCCGCCAGGCCGCCCGGCAGGATGAACAGGAAGTAGCCCAGCGCGGTGATCGTACCGAGGTTGCCGGCCTCGCGATAGCCGAGCCCCAGCTCGGCGCGCATCGACGGCAGGATCAGTCCGTAGGCCAGCCGGGCGAACACGATCGCCACCATCGCCGTCAGCGAGGCGGCCAGCAGCAGGACGAGGGTATTGGGTCGCGAGGAATCGCTGCGGCTCGAGGCCATGGTGTCTCCGTCGATTGGCGCCGTTCGGTCCGGCGGCGCGGTCGCTATTCTGGCTCGCCGCGCGAATCCGCGCCGACGACGCCGTCAAGCTTTCGAACCGTCGCCCCCTTCGGAACCGCGCCTCCGACCGATCTCCCTGCGACCCGCGCCCGCCTCGGCGCGCGTCAGCCGCGCGCCACGTAGATCGCCTGGGGAGCCATGTATTCGAGCAGCCCGTCGATGCCGTTCTCGACGCCGCAGCCGCTCTGCTTGCGGCCGCCGAACGGCGTATCCGGACGCAGGTTCAGGTTCTGGTTGATCCAGACCGTGCCGGTTTCGATGCGGCGGGCGATCTCGACGGCCTTGTCGGTGTCCTTCGCCCAGACCGCGCCGGCCAGGCCGTAGTCGCTGGCGTTGGCGCGGTCGATGACCTCGTCGACGTCGCGGAACTTCATCATCGGCAGGATCGGGCCGAACGCTTCCTCCTGCACCACCCGCGAGTCTTCCGGCGGATTGTCGACGATGGTGACCGGGATGAAATAGCCGCCGTTGTCCGGCACGTCCGCCCCCTGCAGCAAGGTGAGCTGGCTGTCCTTCGCGTCTTCGAGCAGGTTCAGCACGCGTTCGTACTGGCGCCTGTTCTGGATCGGCCCCAGGACCGTGCCCTCTTCGGCGCCGTCGCCGACCTTCACCGCCTTGGCGATCGCGGCGAGGCGGTCGCGCAGGCCGTCATAGATGTCCTCGTGGACGTACAGCCGCTTGGTGGCGACGCAGATCTGCGAAGTGTTGTAGAAGGCGCCGAAGAAGATCTTCTGCGCGATATCGTCGAGATCGACGTCGGGCATCACGATCGCGGCGTCATTGCCGCCCAGCTCGAGCGTGACGCGCTTCAGGTCCTTGGCGGCCGAGGCCAGCACGCTCTTGCCGGTGGCGGTCGAACCGGTGAACGAGATCTTGGCGAAGCCCGGATGCGAGGTCATCTGCGGACCGAGCTGGTCGCCGCCCGAGATGACGTTCAACACGCCGGCGGGGAAGACGTCGCGGAACAGCTCGCCCAGCTTGAGCGTGCACAGCGGCGTGAACGGCGACGGCTTGAGCACCATCGTGTTGCCGGCGACCAGGGCGGGCGCCACCTTCCACATCGACAGCGTCACCGGGAAATTCCACGGCGCGATCGCGCAGATGACGCCGAGCGGCACGTAGCGCGTTTCGATCAATTGCGCGTCCGAATCCTCGGAGACGTGCACCGGCGGCGACATCCGCGACACCTCCTGCATCCACCGGGCGGCGCCCTGGATCTCGTTCAGCGCCGCGTCGAGCGGACGGCCTTGTTCGCGAGTGAACAGCCGGGCGAGCTCCTGGGCGTTGGCGGCGATGACCTCGCCGGCCTTGCGCACCATCGCCTGCCGTTGCTCGATCGGCGTATTGCGCCAGGTCTTGAAAGCCTTGCGCGCCGAGGCGACCGCCTCGTCCAGTTGCTCGGGCGAACAGTCGGGCGCCTTCGCGAAAGCCTGGCCGTTCGCGGGATTGATCACGTCGATGGTCGCCTGGCTGCCGACGCCGCGGCCGTCGATCGTCATCTGATAGTCGTCGTTGAAGATCATCGGTTGTTGTCTTTCATCAGAGGTGATGCGGGTTGAACGGATGCTGGAGACAGCCGGGAACAGGCGGTCAGTTGATCCCCGTACTCGCCGGGAGATCGCGAGAACCAGCGCAGGCAGGCCCGGTGAAACGGACTCTGATCAGTGTAGCCCAACGGGTAGACGATCTCGGACAGCGAGTTTCGCGAATCGCGCAGATAACCCTGCGCGAGCTCGCGTCGGGTCCTGTCGACGATCTCGCTGAACGAGGTCGCTTCCTCTTCGCGGCAGCGCTGGAACGTGCGGTCGCTCATGCCGAGATCGGCGGCGATCCGCGACCGTCGCGGGGCGCCGCCCTGCAGGCGCTTGACGATCATGTCCCGCGCCCGACCGCTGGTCGGGGCCCCTAACCTACGCAGCGCGAGCGCCGCGTGATGATCATGCAATCTACCCGCGCAGCTGCTCTAATCGAGCTCGCGCCTCAACGCCGCGGCGAGGCCCCGATAGCGGACCGGCGTCGGCGCCGGCGCCGG